>PBJN01000010.1 GCA_002720735.1 Porticoccaceae bacterium | reverse complement strand
CATTCCGTTTGACCAAGCTTATTGTGTCTTTACCCTGCAGTTCCAGGGTTTATCGCTCTACTGATTCTCGCATACCTCCATGTCGAGTTCAGGAGCTCTTAGTGAGAAGGTTAACAAAACTGCATTTAGATTTCAATTTAATCTCAAGCGTCATTGAGAATTTGCTATTTCGAAGGATATACTAGTCAAACAAAAGCGAGTTTTAAATAGTGTTTGAGCAGTGCCGAAATCATGTTTCTTTTGTCACGGTCGACGAAGACCACATCGATCAGCGAATCGATAATTTTTTATTCCGAGAATTAAAAGGTGTCCCGAAGTCACGTATCTACAAGTTGATTCGGATCGGTGAAATCAGGGTAAATAAGAAGCGCATACGCCCAAATACTAAACTTTTAGCAGGCGACATTATAAGAATAGCACCTATTCGAACTGCTTACCGAGAGACACGTGCACATAACTGGGATAATCGAACCCATTCTATAAAATTGTCAATTTTACACGAAGACGATGATCTTATTGTGTTAGACAAAAAAAGTGGCCTTGCGACACATGGAGGAAGTGGTATATCGCAAGGAGCAATTGAATTACTTCGACAAGATCGACCCAAGTCAAAGTTTTTGGAGCTCGTTCATCGGCTAGACAAGGATACCTCTGGATGCCTCATGATTGCAAAAAAACGCTCCGTGCTTTTGGCTCTTCAAAGGGCTCTGATCACTAACAATATTTCTAAAACATATGAACTCCTGGTGAAAGAGCGATGGCCTGCCAGGCAGAAAAAGATAAGTGCCTCACTTTTAAAAAATCAATTAAAATCAGGACAGCGAGTGGTTGTCGTTGATCCGAAGGGTAAGCATTCTGTTACAAATTTTCAAATCCTTCGGTTGTTCAAAACGAGCACTCTACTCCAAGCTTTTATCGTTACAGGTCGAACTCATCAAATTCGTGTGCATTGCCAATCTGCTGGGCAACCGATCGCTGGGGATCAACGTTATGGCGACAAAGAATACAACTCTCAGCTAAGGCNACTTGGATTACGTAGATTGTTTCTCCATGCAAGTTCTNTAAGTTTTAATCATCCGATCACAGGGGAATTTTTCACCGTCAAAGCTCCGNTACCAANAACTTTACAGAAAGTATTGGATAGACTTTAGCATTTAGTCTGANCTCTTGGTCACGGTACCTCATAATCAAAGTGTTCAAGCATCCGGATGACCGATAAGNGACGNAGGCNAATTAGCGNTNTGTGATCCTCGCAGCAGCTAGTNTNACAGAGCGCAATNCCTAAGCTTTTCNTTTTAAAACTCCCGGCACAGTTACACGGTTTATCTTTGCTAACGTATCTGTGGATCTGATGATCTGCGATTTCCTTAAATAGTACTTTAGCGACTATAACNTCAGCTCCAATNANAGGCCTATTGTTTTTTGTGCAANTAACGATAGCGTAAGTTGTGTAATAAGTGATCTTTCGTCCACTTTTTGTCTTCAGCTGTGCAACAGCACGATCAAAATTACNCGGTTTTCTGAGCGCAACTCNGTCAACGACAACAACTTGATCAGCTCGAATTACTAAAGTATTGAGATTTTTAGTTGCCACTGCTAATTCTTTTAGTTTTGCAAGCCGAAGCGCCATTGATTTCGGTNTTTCGCCCGAGAGCTTGGATTCTTCAACNGTTGAATTTACAACAGAAAATTCAAGACTAAAGCTTTTAAGCTGCTTTGCTCGATTTATTGATCCTGATGTTAGGATAAGTGGTAGCATTTGCGCTCCTTCGCGTGATGCCAATTAATGCTTCACAGCTGACTATCAAGCTCAATTATTTTTGACAGTGGATATTGATGTGCCTATCATGCCCGCCAAGAAATTACATCAACTAGTTATATGGTTATTCCGGCAACTGTAAATCCTCGTGCCCTATCGTCGCAGAATTCGCGCATTGAGGGTATTATTCCTCGAAAAAGTCTTTTGAGGCTGAATGAAGCGGTTTGCAAATTATCAAGGGATGCATCAGCGGAAATATGTTTTAAAATTTCAGAAGAATCGTTCTGCGAGCTCAGTGGAATCGTTGAAATTGAAGCAGAGGTGATTTGCCAGCGATGTCTAGAAAAGTGTCAAATTAATCTCTCGTCAACATTTTCTTTTGTTGTAGTAAGTTGCGAGGAGAAAGAGCAAAAATTAAGAAGCACCAGAGATGTATGGGTAGTTGTTGGACGAACTGGAGACCTTTACTCTTTACTTGANGATGAATTATTGATGGCTCTTCCTCCAGTCAGTTATCACAAAAACACAGCATGTAACCCAGAGCTCATCAAACACTATCAACANTCATTAAACGATGCCCATAGTCCATTTAATNTTTTAAAAAACATCGACTTTTATTAGGAGATTATCATGGCAGTTCAGAAAAGTAGAAAGACTCGTTCCAAGCGGGGCATGCGCAGATCTCATGACTCGCTTGCCAGTCCAACGACATCAATNGATGAGCTCACTGGCGAAAAGCATCTGAGGCACAACATTACAGCNGACGGTTTTTACCGAGGTAAAAAAGTCGTTGAGGTTNCAGTAGNATANCGAAGCATCTGCAATTGAGCAATACTAATATTATAGCAGTCGACGCCATGGGTGGTGATCAGGGCCCGTTTGTCACCGTCAAGGCGGTGATAGCATTTTTAGAAGAGTATTCCGATGTAGGAATCCTCCTTGTTGGATCACAAGAGGCATGTGACTTCTTTACTACCGTTTGTTCATGTCCAAATATTAAGTCAAGAGTTGAANTAATTTTATGTAAAGCAAAGGTGGATGACTCAGAAAAGCCTACTCTCGCACTCAGAAATAAGCGTAATTCATCAATGGCCAGGNTTATTGANTCAGTAGCATCTGGTAGNGCCCANGCGTGTGTGAGCGCTGGAAATACGGGTACGATGATGTCNTTTGGCACACAAATTTTGAAAACATTACCTGGTATAACACGGCCAGCTATCTGTGCATCGTTGCCAACACTAAATGGGTCGACTCTGGCTTTGGATTTGGGAGCAAACCTAGAATGCNCGGCAGAGCAGTTACATCAGTTCGCTCGGTTGGGATCTTTGGCTGCACAATGTTTGCACAAAACCGACAATCCGTCACTAAGGTTACTTAATATTGGCATTGAGCAGATAAAAGGGACTTCACTCATACGTGAAGCTGCCGAGCGAATTAGTCAAGANAATAACATAAATTATTGCGGATTCATTGAGCCAAACCAAATATTTCATGGAAATGTTGATGTCATAGTGTGTGATGGCATTTCTGGCAACATCGCTTTAAAGACTAGTGAGGGTGTTGCTAAAATGATAGCTGAGTTATATCAAAAAATGTTCGAAAGGAACTGGGTTTCTCGTTTAGGAGCGTCTCTTTTTAAGNGATCAGCAGAAGCGCTCAGTAGGACTATTAATCCCTCTGATCACAACGGAGCTGTTTTTTTAGGCCTTGAGGGAGTAGTGATCAAGAGCCATGGCTCTGCCGATATGAATTCCTTTTGTAAAGCTCTTGTCACTGCGCAAAAAGTTGTGGATCAGGGAGNAATTCCAACGCTTCAAAGAAGTTTTATTACTCAATTCGCCGCAACTACTAAATCGTAAAGGGGATCTTTTGAATAAATNTGCATTTTTATTTCCAGGGCAAGGTTCACAGTCAAAAGGTATGCTCGGAGAGTTTGCCGAAAAATTAGTGGTAAGAGATTGTTTTGAGGAAGCGTCCGATACTTTAGGTTACGATTTATGGGACGCAATACAACATGAATCATCAATAGATATCACAGAGACTTATCGTACCCAACCTATAATTTTGACATGCAGCANAGCAATATGGCGTTTNTGGTGTGCAAATGGTGGTCCCAAGCCAGANTATGTTGCGGGTCATAGCTTGGGNGAGTGGTCGGCTTTNGTNTGNAGNAANGTNNTATCATTTNTTGATGCNATTAAAATTGTTGAAAAAAGAGGGCAGCTAATGCAAGCAGCTGTGCCAATTGGAGAGGGTGCAATGGCGGCAATACTGGGGATAGATAATGCCTCAGTTATCAGTATTTGTAGAAGTGTAGATGATAACAACAATGTTTGCGCTGTTAATTTCAATGCTCCGGGGCAAGTAGTTATAGCAGGAAGAACCGCCAGCGTTAAGCGNGCGATAATGTTGGCAAAGGACGCTGGAGCTAAACGAGCGCTCCTCTTACCTGTAAGTGCTCCATTTCACACTAGCATGATGCGTCCAGCATCCGAGATGTTAGAGCAAGATCTAAAAATGATTCGTTTTTTTCCACCAGATATACCCGTAGTTCACAACTTGAATGCAGGTTTTGAGAGCGATCCAGAGAGGATTCGCTCACTAATGTTAGCTCAAATTTACAATCCTGTTCAGTGGGTATCATGCATCGAGACGCTGAAAGCACTCGGCGTTTACACATACTTTGAGTGTGGTCCCGGACGCGTGTTGAGTGGACTAGCTCGGAAAATAGAACCGGCATTTGAATTATTTTCTAGTGATGATGTAACTAGATTTCAGACTGCATTGGATGCTTCGCGAGAGAAGGGCTAGTAGGATGGATAAAAAACAAAGAAATATTCTTATTACGGGCGCGAATAGGGGGATTGGCCAAGCTATATCCGAATCATTTGCTAAAGAAGGCTATAATATTATTGGTACGTCTACGTCTGAAGAGGGAGCTCAGAGGATAACATCATCATTAAACAGTCACTCGGGGAAAATCATTGGTTTGAAATTGGATTTTGGCGATCCTAAATCTATAGAATTTTTTATTAAAAAGTTAGTTGGCATGCAAGAGAGCATCGACATACTGATTAATAACGCGGGAATTACTCGGGATAATTTGACGTTGCGTATGTCGAACAAAGAATGGCACGACGTCATTGACATAAATCTTAANGCGGTTTTCCATATCACTAAGGCCTGTTTGAAAGGCATGATGAAAAACCGGTGGGGACGAATAATAAATATTAGTTCAGTAATTGGGTCAATTGGTAATACAGGACAGACTAATTACGCCGCTTCGAAATCTGGCGTAGATGGATTCTCCCGTGCTTTAGCACAGGAGATGGGTTCACGGAATATTACTGTAAACTCTGTTGCACCCGGATTTATTGAAACCGATATGACACAAAAGCTGGTCGATTCTCAAAAAGAAGCTATCTTGAAAACGATACCGCTTCAACGTTTAGGGAAGTCCTCTGAGGTGTCGGAAGTAGTCAAATTTCTTGCAAGTGATGCGGCCAGTTACATCACTGGTGAGATTATTCATGTAAATGGCGGCATGTTTATGAGATAAAACATTGATATAACTATATATTTACATTTTGTAAAAACGGTGTTAGCTTTTTTCAGATTGTAAGGTAAAATGCGCGCGGAAAGATTAGCTTTTAATCGGTATTTGTTACTCACTGTGAATTTAAAGTGATCCTACATTTGGAGTGATTTATTTATGAGCAGCATAGAAGAACGTGTTATCAAAATGGTGGCCGAACAGCTTGGTGTGAAAGAGGAGGAGATTCAAGTTAGTTCATCTTTTGTTGAAGATTTAGGTGCAGACTCTCTGGATACTGTGGAACTTATAATGGCGCTGGAGGAAGAATTTGACGCTGAGATACCGGACGAAGAAGCAGAAAAAATTGCAACCGTGGAAGATGCCATTAACTATATTAATGCCCAGAGTTAGTTACGAGGTTCTCTCAAATGCCGCTCGAAGGAGCGGCTTTTTCATACCGTCACAGCATGGTCTCCATGACTGAAATGTCTACTCAATATGAAGTAGGAATGATTAATCAAGACTTCGTTAGCGAGTCTACTCAGCTTGATCATATCCAGATGTTTGGTCACGGCGTCTTTGAAACAATGCGAGTTTTCGAATGGGATATCCCCTTACTCTATTACCATATGAGAAGAGTCAATGAACATTCAAAAAAAATTTATATCCAGACTGATAGCCGAGATCTGAGAGAACGCATTCACAACTTTTTAAGCAGTATCCGTCAGACTCATTCTGGGAGCGGTATCTTGAGGCTTTCAGTGATGTCGAGTGGTACTCTAGGTGGCTACAGAATTGACAAAACGTCTGAGCCGACCTACACCATCAGTTACCGCACTTTACCTGCAGAGTTCCTAAATATGCCATCAAATGGCATTAAAATGAGGGTATGTGATTATCGACTTCCCTCAAATCCTGTTTTATCGGGAATGAAACATCTGAATCGACTTGATCAGATTTTGGCGAGGGCTGAATGGGATGATCAGTTTGACGACGGTATTATGTTGGATCAAAATGAATTAGTGGTGGAGACAACATTTGGTAATATCTTTTTTCTGTCATCTAGCGGATGGGTAACGCCACTTATCAATCAATGTGGTATAGAGGGGGTAATGAGGTCTTTACTCATTAAAAAAATCATGCCAGCTCTTTCGGAATCTGTTGCTATTCGAAAAGTAAAGCTTTACGAGATTAAAAATTGTTCAGAGTGGTTTGTTTGTAACGCTGTTCGCGGCATCATGCCGGTAAGTTCTTTATTCCCCGATCTATCTTGGACGATTGGCGAGAAAACAAAAAAACTGCGTAGAGAGCTCTCTAATTTGTATCCTTGCTACATATGAAAAAAAAAATATTACGTACTTCAATTGTCTTTGGTGTTTTAACTGGGATAGCCATAGCCTTTTTAGTTTTGAACTTTTATGCCACATTACATAAATCCATACTGATCGATCATTTGCCAAAGATAAAGTCTTCCGAATTATTATTCCACTCTTCTAATCATCGTTACCCATGGATTATTAAAAGGGGCGACTCACTAGCTCGAGTTGTGCAGCAACTCCATATAGCAGGTATTATTTCGAATCCAGATTATTTAATACTTTATGCCCGGCTTTCCGATAAGCAAGTTGTGCAGGCTGGAGAATATTGGTTACAACGCGACGATAACTCTCTATCAATTCTTGAAAAGTTTAATGAAGGAATTGTGATAGTTCGACGACTCACATTTATAGAGGGGTGGAATTTTTCGCAAATGCGGAATTATTTACATAGTTTTCCACAATTTTCTCAGGATGAATCTTTATCTGATTCCGAGATTCTAGCAGCTTCAAAAATTTCGATAGCTCATCCAGAGGGATGGTTCTTTCCTGATACCTATCGTTACACTGGTGCGGATGAAACAGAAGACATACTTTCTAGAGCTCATCACAAAATGCGCACTCAACTCGGTGAGCTTTGGCCTCTTAGGGCCTCTGGATTACCTTATGATGAACCTTATGAGGCTTTAATTATGGCCTCGATAGTTGAGAAAGAAACTGGCATTGCGGCTGAGAGAGCACGCATTGCTGGAGTGTTTGTAAGACGATTACAAAAGAAAATGCGACTTGAAACCGACCCAACTGTCATATACGGTTTGGGAGTACGATTCAATGGAGATATACGAAGGTCTCATTTGCGAGAGAAAAACGCTTACAATACATATAAAATTAGAGGATTACCGCCCACGCCGATATCGATGCCCGGCAGAGCCTCTATCGAAGCTGCTCTGAATCCACTTGCAGGAAATAGTCTGTATTTTGTCGCTAAAGGTGATGGCAGTCATGCATTCTCTGATACTTACAAGGAACACAAAAAAGCCGTGCGAGAGTTCCAGTTAAATTAGAAGTTAGGATACAAATTTGCCGTACAAATTTAGGTATACTTTGGGCACCCACGTAGATATGAATCAATACACAAGAACTGGAATGTTTATTACTCTGGAAGGGATAGAGGGGGTAGGTAAAACCACAAATATTCAATATATTAGCGAATGGCTTACAGCAAGAGATATCAAACATGTTGTTACTCGGGAACCTGGCGGAACGCCGCTCTCTGAGGATATTAGGTCGCTTTTGTTAGGTTCGCAAACTGAGGAGATTATGCCCATGACAGAACTCTTTTTAGTTTTTGCAAGTCGAAATCAACATCTTGAGCAACTCATAAAACCTTCATTAGCAAATGCCACATGGGTTCTGTGTGATAGATTTACCGATGCGAGTTATGCATACCAGGGCGCGGGGAGAGGTATATCGAATACCACTATTGAGTGCTTAGAATCTATAGCCCAACAAAAAATGCAACCTGACCTTACCATAATTTTTGATCTTCCTGTAGTAGATGGCATTAGACGTGCGCGTGGAAGGAGTGCGCCGGATAGATTCGAACAGGAGGATTTAAGCTTTTTTGATCGCGTGAGGGAAAATTATTTATTGAGAGCGAAACGCTTTTCGAAGCGATGTAAGATAATTGATGCGTCGAAACCGCTCAAAGATGTTCAAGCTCAACTTAACAGGATTCTTCTAAAATTTATGGATCAAGAGTGATTTTATGAAGTTTACACAGCCGTTAAGCTGGCAAAGATACATTTGGGAGAAAATTGTATGCTTAGTTGACAATAATCGTATGCCGCATGCAATTTTGCTAATTGGTAGTTCGGGTCTAGGTAAAAAATATTTTGCCCAGCTGTTGGCTAGGTACCTTTTGTGTCAAAAAAGAGCTGCTTTTCATCCTTGCGGTGCTTGTAAAGGATGTTATTTGACGAGTGCTGGTAACCATCCAGATTTCAATGTTCTTCAACCAGAAAAAGTTGGCAAAACTATCGGTATTGAAGATGTTCGAAAACTGTCTGATAGTCTTAATAAAACTGGTCAACAGGGAGGCTGGAAAATTGCGTTGATAAATCCAGCTGATAGTTTGACACTTCAGGCAAGTAATGCGCTTCTGAAGACTCTTGAAGAGCCTACTCGTTACACATCGATACTACTGACCTCTCAGTTTGTATGGCGTCTTCCTAACACTGTGAGAAGTCGCTGTCATAGCATTGTATTTACTGCTCCCTCCAGAGAAATATCCATAAAATGGTTGGAACAATTTACTGATAGTCCCACCGAAGCCAAAGAGGTTTTGGATGTTGCGGACGGTCGACCCTTTCTAGCAAAGCACTTTTTGGATGGTAAACTTTATAAGCAAAGGGCAGAATTCGAGAAATGGATTGGAAAGTTAAGCCGATTTGAGGCCTCCCCGTTAGATGCTGCACGCTTTTGCCAGAATAGTAATCATGTTCAGTTGGTTGATTGGTTTTTGACTCATCTCGTAAAAGAGGTAAAACGGGACCTTGTTAATAAATGCGTGCCGCAAGTATTCATTTTTTATGACAAATTGATACGTGCACGCGAGTGGTTCTTATCAGCGTCGAACCCAAATCCTCAACTAATCTGGGAAGAAATTTTTTTTGACTTCAGGACTTTATGCTTCAAGATGAATCAGAAATTTGACTGGAGTAATAGGGCGATAAAGTAAAATGTGTTAGATCTGTATAGTTGGAGGTATGAATGGTCGAAGAAATAAATCCTCAGTCATCTTTTATTATAAGATCCTTTCCCGTAGGTCCCTTCCAGTGTAACTGTTCAATTATTGGTGATTCACTGACAAAAAGGGCTTTGGTAATTGATCCAGGTGGAAATCCAGAGCTGATACTCGCCACACTCATTGAGTTGCAATTGTCGGTGGTTGGAATAATTCACACTCACGCTCATCTAGATCATATTTTAGCAGCGGGTAAAATTAAACTAGCGACTGGTGCACCTATTTTTTTGCACCGACAAGATAAATTTTTATGGGATATGTTAGAGCAACAATGTGCAATGATGTCAGTAGCTTATGTTCCGGTGCCGGAGCCAGATCATTTTTTAAATGATGACGATGACTTGTTATGTTGTGGAGGTGTTGCTATACATACTCCGGGACACAGCCCTGGATCAATGAGTTTTTGGTTCGAGCAATATCAGACACTTGTGGCNGGGGATACCNTNTTTCAAGGTAGCATNGGTAGAACGGATCTTCCAGGGGGTGATATAAATGTGATTACTAAGTCGATCAAAGAGCGGATCTATAGTCTTGATGATTCAGCTTTGGTTATAACAGGCCACGGACCTAGCACGCAAATCGGGATTGAAAAAAACTATAATAATTTTGTGAGAGTATAATATGTATATAAATACCTGAGGTTAAAAATGCGGCAAAAAGTCACGATTATGTTAGCTATGCAGGAGGCGATGAACGCTAAAATACATCCAAAATGGCGCGATCAAAGTTTTCCATGGTATAGGGCGATATGGATAGAATGTGCAGAGCTGCTGGATCACCATGGATGGAAGTGGTGGAAAAAGCAAAGGTCTAATCGGGATCAAATGTTGCTTGAACTGATCGATATATGGCACTTCGGACTCAGTGTGCTTCTTGTTAAAAACTCTAACGCAGAAATGATAAGTGCTTGTTTGACCCAGGAATTAAATATTTGTTTAGATACTAACAATTTTTGTCAGAACCTTGAGATCTTTGCTTGCCACACGCTGGAAACGAAGGACTTCGATGTAGCAAAATTCGCAACCTTAATGCGCGGAATTAATATGAGTTTTGAAGATCTTTATCTAGGTTATGTAGGAAAAAATGTTTTAAACTTTTTTCGCCAAGACCATGGTTATAAGGATGGCTCTTATATTAAAAAATGGGGACAACTCGAAGATAACGAGCATCTTATAAATATCATCCAGAAGATGGACATCGATTCGCTTACGTTTAACGACGATCTGTATCATCGTCTTGAACAAGCATATAGAGATAATTTGCTATTATCTGGTGGTGATCTGTAGCCTTTACTTTTGATCAGTAATCACAAAGAGTTTTTTAATTGGCTGGGCAAAATCTTAAATCGGTCATATACTAAGTCCTCTGAGAATTAAGGGAAGAGTAAAATTGAAAAAACCTGTTTGTGTCACAGTTACCGGGGCAGCTGGTCAAATAAGTTATTCACTGATCTTTCGCATTGCTTCAGGTGAAATGTTGGGTCCAGATCAGCCGCTCATTCTGAAGCTACTTGAGATTAAACCAGCGCTTGGAGCATTGCGTGGGGTGAAGATGGAGTTGGAGGACTCCGCTTTCCCCCTGTTACAAGATATTACATGTACGGATAATGCTGAAATTGCCTTCAAGGATAGCGATATCGCGCTATTGGTTGGTGCGAGGCCACGTGGCAAGGGGATGGAACGTAAAGACCTTTTGGAGGCCAATGCCAATATATTTTCCTCACAGGGCAAGGCAATAAATGAAGTAGCAGCCAGAAAAATCAAAATCTTGGTAGTCGGAAATCCCGCCAATACAAATGCCTTAATTGTGGCAAACAATGCTCCATCTATAGATCAAAAGCAGATTACTGCGATGACGCGGTTAGATCATAATAGGAGTTTGACTCAACTAGCCCAGAAGATTGATCGACCAATAGCTCAAATTAAGCGTGTCATTATTTGGGGTAACCATTCGTCTACGCAGTACCCTGATTTACATCACTGTTTGGTAGGGGGTACTCCAGCGCTACCTCTAATTGATAACGAATGGTATGTAAATCAAATGATCCCGTCAGTACAACAGAGGGGAGCAAGTATTATAAAGGCTCGTGGAGCTTCTAGTGCTGCTTCTGCATCAAATGCGGCAATAATGCACATGCAAAGCTGGTTACACGGCTCAAAAGATGGTGATTGGGTTAGCATGGGTGTGGTTAGTGATGGCAGCTATGGAATTGAAAAGGGATTAGTTTACTCATTTCCATGTACTTGCGCGGATGGAGACTGGAACATTGTAAAAAATTTAGAAATAAATATGTTCTCCAGACAGAAAATGGCCGCGACTGAGACAGAGTTAATTGAGGAGCGAGACGCTGTTGCGCACTTATTTACGTAATCTCTCTAGCTTTGAAATGTCTTAATCGGAACTAACTTTAGTGTTTACAATCAAAATAGAAAACGCGAGGTCTATCAAAAATGCAACTAGAAATCGGCTCTAAAGCACCTAATTTCTCCCTTCTCAATCAAGATTCTCAGTTAGTTTCTTTANATAGTTTCCGTGGGCAGAATTCGGTTTTACTGTATTTTTACCCCAAGGCCATGACTCCTGGGTGTACTACACAGGCATGTGGAATNAGAGATTCTATAGATCAATTTGAGCGAAATGGCGCTAAGGTCCTTGCAGTCAGTCCAGACACGCCTGATAAGTTAAAAAAGTTCGTTGACAAAGAGGCCCTGAACTTTATCTTGCTCTCTGATTCTGACCATGCCGTTGCGGAGAGTTACGGGGCATGGGGGCTTAAAAAATTCATGGGCAAGGAATACATGGGTATACTCAGATATACCTACTTAATCGACATTAACGGTAGGATTAAGCACATTATGAAAAATGTTAAAACTAAGACACATCATAAGGATAGTCTGCAATTGATTTTGGATGATTAGCTTAGAGTGTCTGAGCATGGATTCAGAGTTTTTACTTTTTTTTTACAGTATCTTTTAGGAGTGTTTTATGTTGTTTGTTGAAGATGTAAATGCGCAGGCGGCTGGTTCCGCAGGAGAACCTAACTTGATGTTCCAACTTCTTTTGTTTGCAGGCTTATTCGGTCTCATGTACTTTATGATCATAAGGCCGCAAAGAAAACGACAGAAGGCTCATAACGATCTTCTTTTAAGGCTTGCTAAGGGTGATGAGGTTTTGATGACAAGTGGCTTGTTAGGAAAAATTACAAAGCTCGATGGTGACTATATCGTGCTAGATGTTGCTGATAGTTTACAGCTAAAATTCCAAAAGTCTGCCGTGCATGCAGTACTGCCAAAAGGTACTTTCAAGGCAGTATAAAAAACTTTACGCTTGAGTAATCTGATACGATGCTTCACTTATCAGCTATGTTATCCCGACTTCCCGAATCTAACATATAAGAAATGGGCCTTTTCCCATGGAATCATTAGTAGATAGCCTAAACGCAATTATTTGGGGACCATTGATGCTGGGGCTCATTCTGGGCACAGGGTTGTATTTAACCATAGGTCTCAAAGGGGTCTCGCTCACCCGTATTCCACACGCATTCGGATTATTGATTCGCGGCAGAGTTGGAGACGGAGAAGGCGAGATTAGTCCTTTCAATGCTCTCATGACAGCACTATCCTCGACCATTGGCACCGGCAATATTGCCGGGGTGGCCACTGCGGTGGGTATTGGCGGTCCTGGCGCTTTATTTTGGATGTGGTGTGCTGCTGTGCTCGGAATTGCCACGAAATATGCAGAGGCAGTTTTAGCTGTACGGTTTCGTGAAACGGATCCAACCGGTAAAAGGGTTGGAGGTCCGATGTACTACATAAAAAACGGATTGAGCGCAAAGTGGAAATTCTTAGGCATTCTGTTTGCTGTTTTTGGAGCCTTTGCAGGCTTCGGTCTGGCCAACACGGTACAATCCAATACGGTATCACAAGCGTTGATGTCGACCTATTCCATACCAACCATTGTAAGTGGAGTGATAATGTCATCCTTAGTTGCTTTAGTTTTGCTGGGGGGATTAAAACGAATAGCCGAAGTAGCCGGACGACTGGTGCCACTTATGGCTATGTTGTATTTAAGTTGTACCACACTCATTTTGCTGATGAATTTTTCGGAAATACCGGGAGCTTTTATTTTAATAGTTGATAGTGCATTTAATGGAGTTGCCGCTGGCGGCGGTTTTGCTGGATCAACACTTATATTAGCCTTGAGGATGGGCGTGGCAAGAGGTATATTTTCTAATGAAGCTGGTCTCGGTTCAGCTCCAATTGCGCATGCTGCAGCGGAGACAAATAATCCTGTGAAGCAGGGTAGCATTGCAATGCTAGGTACATTTATAGACACATTGATAGTTTGCACTATGACGGGATTAGTGCTAGTGGTGAGTGATGTGTGGAGGGGAGAGGCCGCCGGAGCGGCTATGACCTTAATGGCTTTTAATGCAAATTTACCTTTTGGCGAATCTCTACTCACGATATGTATAGTGCTCTTTGCCTTTACCTCAATGCTTGGCTGGAGTTACTACGGAGAGCGCTGCGCAGAATTTCTCATGGGGCCTAAGATTGTTGTCCCTTTCCGNGTGCTCTGGGTTATTGGTGTTTTTTTGGGCACTCAGTTAAGCCTCGGTATGGTGTGGAAAATTTCGGATCTTCTTAACGGATTGATGGCCTTTCCGAATCTTATTGCACTAATTTTGCTTTCCCCAGTGGTATTTAAGCTCACTAGAGAGTACGGAAGAGAAGAATTTACAACGGCAGTAAAAGAGTCTGAGAAGTCAGTATGAGAGTTGCTGCTATATATGCCCGACGATTCTAACCTTGTCATAGCAATCTCCTCTACCGCACTTTTTGACATGCGAGATAGTCATGAAGTATTTGAAAGGGAAGGCGTAGATGGTTTTGCGGAATACCAACGACGAAATGAACAGGTCGTTTTAGCTCCCGGGGATGCGTTTCCCTTGGTAAANAAATTGCTGCGTCTGAACGAGAGATTAGTCGGTAAACCACAAGTAGAAATCATCCTTTTGTCACGCAATTCTGCTGATACGGGACTACGAGTTTTTAACTCAATAGCCCATTATGGATTAAAGATATCAAGAGCGGCTTTTTCAGGCGGCAATTCTCCTTATCGGTATGTGAAGGCGTTTGCTTGTCATCTTTTTTTGTCCACAAATCATGAGGATGTAAGAAATGCACTTAATAGTGGCATCGCCGCTGCTACTCTCCTGCCATCGGTAAAATCACGTAATGAGTCAGATCAGCTTCGATTTGCTTTTGATGGAGATGCTGTGCTTTTTTCAGACGCCTCAGAGCGAATATTTAAAGAACATGGTCTCGAGGCTTTTACAGAGAATGAGGCGCGAACCGCCCATCTTCCGATGGATCCTGGACCATTTAAAAGCTTCTTAGAGGCACTACATCACTTGCAATCTCAATTTAAATCCGAGGATTGTCCGATAAGAACAGCACTTGTAACGGCACGATCTGCGCCATCACATGAGCGAGTTATATTAACGCTGCGCGAGTGGAATATACGGATAGATGAGAGCTTGTTTTTGGGTGGCTTAGACAAAATTGAGTTTTTAAGGTCGTTCGGAGCAGATGTGTTTTTTGATGATCAAAAAATCAACTGTGTTCCAGCAAGTAGATATTTATCTGCAGGGCATGTTCCTCACGGAGTCACGAACGAAAATTAATTAATGCCACCCTACTTTTTTTATAAAAGGGTAGCTATCATTACTGTATAAAATCTTTCGATGAGTATTAGATTAAAAACTCTGTATTTAGATATTGTTTAATAATAGTTACGAGCGCTATTTGCGGAGTAAACGAAAAATTAGTAGAGTTTTTAACTGTCATATTGGAGCATATTTGAGTGGAGATTGCCTGTTTAGACTTGGAGGGAGTGCTGGTTCCAGAGATTTGGATCGCTTTTGCAAGTAAAACTGGAATAAAAGAGTTTTCTAAAACCACGCGGGATGTCAAAGATTATGATGTTCTTATGCGATACCGCTTAAATTTGTTGAGTGAGCACAATCTAACTTTATCGCAGATAAAGGAGGTAATTGAGACACTTGAGCCGTTGGAGGGGGCAGGTGACTTCATCGATTGGTTACGGGAACGTTTTCAGTTGGTCATATTGTCGGATACTTTTTACGAGTTCGCGCAGCCTCTGATGAAAAAACTAGGGTTTCCGACTTTGCTCTGTCATACCCTGATCGCGGATAAATTTGGCATAATCGCTGACTATAAACTGCGTCAACCAGATCATAAGCGTCATGCTGTACTTAGCTTCAAGGGCTTATACTACAGAGTAATCGCAGCTGGAGACTCATATAATGATATCTCAATGTTAAATGAGGCAGACGCTGGTATTCTGTTCAGCGCTCCAGATAATGTAAAAGCAGATTTTCCAAAATTTCCAACAGCAAAGACATATGCTGAGCTTAAAACAGAGTTTCTTAAAGCGAGCAACCGGGGGCTTCATAGTTAACATTAGTGGATAAAAAAAAGAGGGGACATGTTAACCTTTGAAAAAAGTATATAACAATAGTACGTGTCAGATTCGATATAAGAAGAAGCTTTTTAAGGCGAGGGAAAACAAGATTCTTAATGCCACAAGGGCTCTTCTGATGAGCAGCCGCAACGAGACGGTGACCGTATCCAAGATTGCCCACCATTCGAAAATCGGGAAGGGCACAATATATAAGCATTTTGTAACAAAAAATGAAATTATGGTTCGAATAATTATTGATCATGAGAAAGAACTGGGCAAAAAGCTGAGTATGGGGATAAAGCGTACTCATGAGGGTCAGCCGCATGCAGCCTACAGAGCCTATTTTGAGCATCGTCTTGCAGAACCTGAGTTTGATAGCTTGGTACAGAAACTAGAAAAAGAACTCATCGGCATTGATGACCTTGCGCCCCAGCTTGAGGAGCTACACAGAATCCGTAAGGAAAACCAAACAACTCTTAACAGCATTTTTAAAAAAAATCAGACTAAACCGGAAGGCCGTGATGAGCTACGCTTGGACTATTATCATTTTGCGTGTTGGGCTCTTGCGCAGGGAGCAATCGAGCTTTATCTGAACAAATCTCACCATCAAGTTGATACGGAACACTTAATGAATTTCATCATTAATATAGGTTCNACGTTNGGGATCAGCAATAAATATAGAGGAGCAACATAAAATTAGTAAGAAAAGTATGATCCTTGAAAAAAAACTGTCCGACCAAGTTTCCCTCACATCTCCCTCTAGGAAATCCTCCTTGCCCCCAGTGCATAGTTGGAATACTCCTTTGAGTGGAGATATNAACATAAACATCGATCGAGAGGGAGTTTGGAGACATGANGAGGACCTGATAAAAAGACAGAGTTTGATTGCGTTTTTTAGTTCACTTCTAAGGCGGGACGGCGACGATTATTTTCTCATAACTCCGGAAGAAAAATGGCGTATTTCAGTGGACATAGCCCCGTTTTTTATTGTTGCAGCAGAGCTAGTCAATTACGCAAAGGAAAGCGCTGTCCGAATGACTACACGTACAGGGGAATCTTTTCTTGTCGGGCGAAATAATCCACTTTGGTTGGAAGAAATTTCGGGTGAACCTAACCCGATACCACTTGTAATTGTTAGAGATAATATGCCNGGTATTGTAAGCAGGCCGGTGTATTACGACCTGATCTCCTGGGCAACCATTACCTCTGATGCTTCAGTTACGATACGAAGTTTAGGGCAGGTCTTCAATATTGGAAAATTTTAACATTAAATAACCACATCTCACTACATACTAGAATAGTTAGGCCCACCTGCACCCTCTGGAACTGTCCAATCGATATTCTGGCTCGGCTCCTTAATATCGCATGTTTTGCAATGCACGCAGTTTTGGGCNTTGATCTGGAAAGATTTTGACCCCTCAGAATCTGTCAGAACCTCATAAACTCCAGCAGGGCAGTAGCGCTGCGCCGGCTCATCATAAATCGGTATATTGAAGGTTATTGGTAGGTTTTTATCTTTTAGTTTGAGATGACAAGGCTGATTTTCCTCGTGATTGGTGTTAGATAAATACACAGATGACGCCTTATCAAAGCTTATCTTGTTGTCGGGTGCCGGGTACTGAATCTTTTTGCATTCGCTGATNGTCTTNAGTGACGCATGGTCTGGNACTCGGTCTCGCAAGGTGAATGGCAGTTTCCCAAGAAACACATTCTGTTCAATCCATATCAACGCTGAGGCCACTAGTAAGGGGAACTTGTGCATCCAACCTGAAAAGTTTCTTGACTGGTAAAGTTCATCATAAAGCCATGATGATTTAAACGCGTGTTCATACGTTGCCAACTCTCCAAGCGCTGAATCACCACTCCTGAAAGCCTCCGCAATACATTCAGCCGCCAAGATACCACTTTTCATCGCGGTATGATTTCCTTTAATTTTTACGCTGTTGAGAGTGCCAGCATCACATCCTATTAGCATACCTCCTGAAAAAGTCATTTTTGGAAGAGAATTGAGACCACCTTTAATGATGGCTCTAGCTCCATAACTGATGCGCTCTCCACCTTGTATATGCCTCTTAACTTCTGGATGATGCTTCCAGCGTTGTAGTTCGTCAAATGGGCTTAAATGTGGATTAGAGTAATTCAGGTCGATTATTATACCAAGGTATACCTCAAAATTATCTGCATGATAGAGAAACGTCCCACCGCCAGTCCNGCTCTCTGTTAGTGGCCATCCCAAACCATGGANAACTAATCCAGGCTTATGTTGCTCCGGTAGGACTTTCCAGACTTCCTTGATGCCAATTCCGTAGTGTTGAGGGTCAGAATTTTTGTCCAGTTCGTATTTTTCAATTAATTGCTTTCCAAGGTTGCCACGACATCCTTCCGCAAAGAGAGTGTACTCCCCGCAGAGCTCCATTCCTTGGGCATAACTTTGTTTTTGATTACCATTTGAATCAACTCCCATATCTCCAGTAATAATACCTTTGACTGAGCCATCTTGTTTGAATGATATTTCTGAGGCTGCTATCCCTGTGAAGATATCTACCTCAAGTTCTTCAGCTTGACTAGCGAGCCACCTGCACACACTGCCCATGGAGACTATAAAGTTTCCCTTATTATGCGTAGGCTTGGGAATCATAAAATTTGGCAACACAAAGGAAAGTGTCCTTGTTAGAAAAAATACAAATTGATCTTTCGTTACCCTATTTTTTATAGGTGCACCAAGTTCATTCCAATTAGGTATCAGTTCGTCTAGTGCTTTTGTATCAAAGACTGCTCCAGACAAAATGTGAGCGCCAACCTCACTACCTTTTTCGATTACACACACCGTCAGTGAGGGTTCTATTTGCTTCAAACGTATCGCGGATGACAACCCTGCGGGTCCGGCCCCCACGACCACCACGTCGTAATTCATGGATTCTCTATTCACAATNGCACTCACTCTCTTNTCTGTTGAGTTTGTTGAGCCATTGGTGCACGCCACCAATGCAATGCTGATTATCACTTTTCAAAGTCTTAACCTCGAGTCGATTATGATATACTTTTTCTAACTTGAGTAACCGTTTTACGATATTTATGTCTGTTCGGTTGAGTTCCGCTATTATTTGATAGTTTTCTCTGATTGATTTTATTCAAAGACATTGGAATAATTTGCGACGTTTTGGTCGACTGTTGGTCGTATGTCGTATTACTTGGGTGTTTTTGGTGAGAGTAGTTAAAGTAAATTTGTGAGGTTTTTATGAGGGTGCTAGTTCCGGTTAAACGGGTCGTAGATTATAACGTAAAAGTAAGACCAAAAGCTGACGGCAGTGGCCCTGAAGTTGACAACCTGAAGATGTCCATTAATCCATTTTGTGAAATCGCGGTGGAAGAGGCAATTCGGCTGAAAGAAAAAGGTATAGTCGAAGAGATCGTAGCGGTTACAATAGGGCCTCAGAAGGCGCAGGAGCAGCTGAGGACAGCACTCGCTCTGGGAGCGGACCGGGCAATTTTAGTGCTCACTGAAATCTTTGTGGAACCGCTGGGAGTTGCGAAGTGCCTAAAGGAGCTTTGTCTCAGTGAGACCCCAGACCTTATTTTGCTTGGTAAGCAAGCAATTGATGGGGATAATAACCAAACTGGGCAAATGCTGGGGGCTTTAACCGGCTACCCTCAAGGAACTTTTGCTTCTGAGCTAACNNTCGAGGGAAATAGTGCTNTAGTCAAAAGNGANGTAGACGGTGGACTTCAAACTGTNTCACTAGAGTTACCAGCCNTCGTGACCAGTGATCTCCGTTTAAATGAGCCTCGGTATGCTTCACTTCCGAATATTATGAAAGCGAAACGAAAGCCACTTGTAACAGTAACGCCAGAAGAACTTGGAGTTGATGTGTCGCCTAGAACGAAATTACTTAATGTAAAACTTCCACCCAAAAGGAAAGCTGGTATTTTGGTGCGTGATGTAAAAGATCTTGTTGATAAACTTAAAAATGAAGCGAAGGTGATTTAATGGCGATACTTATTTTGGCGGAGCACGATAACTCGGCGCTCTTGCCCACTACCTTAAACTCTGTGACCGCAGCAAAACTGCTTGGTGACGAGATACATATGTTAGTTGCGGGGAGCAATTGTAAGTCGGTAGCTGAACAGGCGGCATCTGTAGCACATGTAACAGAGATTATCGTGGCAGATTACTTTGCATATAAAGATTTTCTTGCTGAAAATTTAGCTCCCTTAGTTGCTAAAATCGGCCGCAGTTATTCTCATGTATTTGCGACAGCAACAACAAGCTCTAAAAATATATTACCTCGGGCTGCGGCTCTGATGGATGTACAGGCCATATCCGATATCAGTCGAATCTTAGATAACGATACTTTTGAGCGCCCGATATACGCAGGAAGTATGATTGCAACGATAACTAGTAGCGATCCTGTCAAAGTGGTGACTGTTCGTGGCACGGCATTTGAGGCTGCATCAGTAACGGGCGGAAAAGCTAAAATAACTCCATATGCTTCGTCATTTGACGAAGCGTCTTCGAAGTTCATTGGTAAAGAAGTAGTTAAGTCGGATCGGCCTGAGCTTGCTGGAGCAAAAGTCGTGGTGTCAGGAGGACGAGCTTTAGGCAGTGAAGAACAGTTTTCGCTGATTTATGATTTTGCGGACCACTTAGGGGCGGCGGTTGGAGCGTCGCGAGCAGCAGTTGATGCAGGTTACGCGCCCAATGACATGCAGGTAGGACAGACAGGGAAGATTGTAGCGCCAGATTTATATATCGCAGTGGGCATCTCCGGGGCGATTCAGCACCTTGCAGGGATGAAGGATAGTAGGGTAATTGTTGCTATCAACAAAGATCAAGAAGCGCCTATATTTTCGGTGGCTGACTATGGGTTTGTGGGAGATCTATTTACCGCTTTGCCAGAGTTTGAAGCCGCTATTTAGCACTAAGAGAAAAAGTAATAAAGCTTATCTTAACATCGGGGACCACACACAACATTTGATGCTCAAATTTAATATTATATGGCGACGAATGGATACTGCGTCCTTACCAGGGGCAACGTCAGATTCCTCGTCATTTACTCAGTTTTCTGGGATCTGTCGGCGAAGATTTTCGGCTCTCCATCTGTGGCATAGCGGCCAGAAAAATCAAAGACACCTCGATTTAATATAGGCACAAAAATTTTGCCACAAAAATTCCCTGAGATTGTATTGCTGGCAATTTTTCTCGGACGAAATTGAGATAATTTAAAAGAATATTTGGGTTTTTACTCTAAGGTACATTTTCGTCAAACCACAAAGATACAAGTTTTTAGATTAATCTACAGTCATGACATAAATGTTATTAGAGGTAAAGCGTGATTTTATGTTATTAATAATTTCTAATATGCCTTCTATGTGATTTTCACATACGCGTTTTATGGCTCCCAGACTGGAGTCTGTTCAAATAATATCGTTAGGGGAGCTGGATCTTATGAATAAGCAGGTTATTTTGGGATTTATCTTATTTTGTACTCAATTTGCAAGTAGCTGTTTGCTTGGATTACATCATCAAAATCAGCTAGAGTCTAAAATTCTCCAGGTTACTGTAACGAATGCATGGACACCAGCTATGCCGCCAAACTCAAAAGTAACCGCAGGTTATTTTTCATTAACAAATGATGGAACAGAGACTTTGACATTAGTGAATGTGGCCAGTCCTGCTTACGATAGTGTTGAGATCCATGAGACAACGCAGCACCGAGAGATCGTAACAATGTCTAGGTTGTTAGATATAAAGATTAATCCTCGAGAGGAAATCCTCTTTGCTCCTGGTGGAAAACATTTGATGTTGCGTGACCCACATTTTTTGGGCGATAGTTTGAGTAGCTTTATTGTTATGTTGACGTTTTCTAATGGGTTAACATACCATTTTACAATGGATGTCAAACGAGGAAAATATGACTCCGCGTTGCCTCTTGGTAGGCATGTGAGCCATTCAACGGGTAATTAAATATTCGGGGTATAATTAAAGCCAGTTCTTTTTTGCAAGTTGAGTGCCTTCATATATTTGTCGTTGATGATAGTTTTGATTGGTAGAGGAAAACAATGCGGAAACTGGATTTTTAAACTCTCGATGCTAATGAATAAAAAGAATTATATTTTCTGATTAAGTTGTATTGAAATAAAAAAGGACTGGAAGATGATTGTAGCAGGGAGGATGATACTGTGGAAACCAATCGTCAATTAGGTGGCCATTGAGGGAGTATGTTGCACAGAGTACTATTTTGCGAGTAGAGTAAATAATTTACCTTTGGAATGATTGCTTATCTAGCGCAATAGTGAAGCATTTGAGAAGGAAAAAACGGCATAACAGCATCTCTAGCAGAGGGCTAGTAATAAGCTCAACATCAGTAACATTAATGACCAAAAAGAGCTCATTGGGTGTATCTATGCAATGAAGGATCTATGTGTTTGAAAACGACAAGAGCCATTCACGTTCGCTTCAAAAGAAGCCACTTGACAAGATTGGATCAAGAAATAGGGTACACCATTGGTATGCTTACATTATCGTTATCCCGAATTGTGATGATGAACTGCAATTCTCTGGAGCAAAGTACTAAATGACCTGTTAAAGTCGAAACCTCCGCACCTGAGGGAGGGTAATGAAACCAATGTAATTACTATGGCTAGTGGTAGCCTTCCTGTTACTAATCTGTGCTCTTGCAACCGCTACCAGTAATTGAATACTTGAGCCAGATTGTCAAAATTTTGGAGTGTTATTTCTTACTTAGTAATTTTTTGTGACCATGATCTAATTAATTCTAGTTACTTGGTTGGAATGATTAGTAAATAAGAGAGTCAGTAAATCTATCGAAGATAGTTTGCCGAAAAATTAGCAAGTTTAGTACTTTAATATGCACAAGATTTATTCCATGGCTTACGGTCGCGAGCAAAATAATTAAGTGCCAAGGACATATGACGACAATAATTCTTGAGGTTAAGCTGTTTAATGGTCTTTATTTTCTTAAGTTGAGACTCAAAGATCACCGCGTGTTAGCCTGTGAAAATGCTTAAAGGCTAAAAGATACAATCACAAGTTTGGACTAACCGGTAATCAGTGAGGCTAACCGAAAGCACTTGAAGACGTGCCAAACCGAGCTATTCTTTATTCAAAATTTTAAAGGTGATGAAATTTCATCAAAAAATGAGCCTGACACTTGAAGTTAAAGTACGGGTTTGATGGTCAGTATTTATGACCACATATCAGATTTTAATCACGATCCGATCTGTGTGATTGAGATAATACTTGTGGTAGGAGAAGGTGTCGGATCGCGTCATGTGTGCGTTGCTGGTCAGCTGTTTCTTTTAAAGTATTGCAAATTTAGAGTAATGGCGCTACATCATATCAATCCAGATAGGGCAATGGTCAGATGGTTTTTCATGCGCTCGGGAATCGACATCTATGCCACTGTCTGTAATAAGTAATCTCGCAGGATTCGATGCTAATATGAGGTCTATGCGCAAACCGCGTTTTGGATTCTGCTCGAACCCTCTACTTCTATAGTCATACCAGCTATAGACGCGCTCATCAGGCCCCCAATGCTCTCTGAATGTATCTGTCAGCCCAAAATCCAAAAGATTTTTAAGCCAACCACGTTCCTCTGGAAGGAAGCTTGTTTTACCCAATCGTAACCACCTTTTTATATTTTCATCCGTTAAACCTACATCGGCATCTGTTGACGCCACATTCATGTCACCCATCAAGATAAGAACGTCACTCGGTGTAAAGCTCGTACTCAAATAAGAGCTTAAATCCTGATAGAAACGTCGCTTTGCGGGAAATTTTTCAGGATGACATCGGTTTTCGCCTTGTGGAAAATATCCGTTCAACACGTGCAGATTCCCTTCTTTATATGAATATTTTCCGTAAATGAACCTGCGTTGCGCTTCTTTGAGATCGTTAGGAAAGCCTTTCCTTACCTCTAGAGGCTCTTTTTTACTTAATAGGGCGACACCATAGTGCCCCTTTTGACCAAAAAAGCTAGCGTGGTACCCCAACTCAGAAATCTCTTCAATTGGGAATGAGCCATCGTCAACTTTTGTCTCTTGCAAACCTATAATATCTGGTTTGTGTTTTTCCAAAACATATTTGAGCTGTGCTGTTCGCGCCCGAATACCGTTTACGTTAAAGCATACTAATCGTTTAGACATTTATTGCCTCACAGAAACAGAAAATAATTGTTGCGGTTTTATGCCTTTTGATTGCAAAAGTATTTGATCAATAAGTATTTGACCTGCCTCCTCCAAGATTGGATCTGGCTCAAATATACTCTTTTTTTTACCTAGTTTAAGTGTGTCTCCAATTGCTAGTTTATCTTCAGCGGTCATTGAATTAGCTTCAATAATTTGGGGAATGGAGACTTTATATCTCGAGGCTATTAGGGATAAACTGTCTCCTTTTTCTATCACATGGGTTTTAGCGTTTTTTATATTTTCGGCTTGATTCCAAGCGTCAATTGTTGCGTAAGGAGGAAGTTTCAGTTCATTTCGTCGGTTGTTTTCGAGGAATAGTTGTGCAGACTCCAGTTTTTGGATTTGCTCACGCCGGGCCTCTAAGCTCAGCGATAGAAGATCTTGGTCCCTCCACTCCCTGTCTAAGGAGAGTTGTTTCTTTAGGTGGCCAAAATCTGATCCAGAGGAAACACGAACTTCATGTGACTTCTGCAAAAAACGTAGGTACTGCTTTAGGTTACCCGAAACCTTGTGCCGCACTGAAGAAACTCTATCCCAGGGGAGTGCAGTCTCTCTGTGCGATTCTCCAACCTCCTCTGGATCGAAGCTAGATGGAAAGATAATATCTGGCCAAACACCGCGGTGCTGCGTGCTATCTCCAGAAATACGATAAAATTTTGCATTGGTGACTTTTAATTGCCCAGTCGTAAGGGGCGTAACATCTTGGACGGTACCCTTACCGAAAGTTTGACTACCAACGATTAATGCTCTCCCGTAATCTTGGAGAGCTCCTGCCGTTATTTCAGAAGCCGAAGCACTCAGTCGATTTGTTACTACAATAAGAGGGCCAGTGTACTCGCTTTTATATAGCGCTTTACCTGGTTGATAAGTTCTTCTCCTCGCGTCCCTGATTTGAACAACTGGGCCCGGATCGATAAACAGATCAGTCAAGTTGATAGCTTCTCTTAAAGAACCACCCCCATTATTTCTCAAATCGAGAACAATGCCATCAACCTTTTCTTTTTCGAGCTCTTTTAGTAGGTTTCTTACGTCCCTTGTTGTACTTTTATAGTTTGGATCTCTTTCCTTAAATGCCTCAAAATCCATATAGAACGCTGGTATATCGAGCACGCCCAGGCGAAAAATATCTCCATTGCGGTTTATCTTGATGATATGTTTCTGTGCTGATTTTTCCTCTAGCTTTACTTTATCACGAGTGATTTCAATAATCTTTGAAGCTCCTGAGTGATCAGTCCGAGCAGGTATGACCTGCAAGCGCACTAGTGAACCTTTAGGCCCTCTGATCAGATTTACGACGTTATCTATCCTCCATCCTATGACATCAACGATCGGTGTCTCTTGCTGTCCAACACCAATGATTTGGTCTTCGGCCTGAAGAATACCTTGCAGATCTGCAGGACCACCCGGGATGACTCTTATTACTTTTGTATAGTCATCTTCAGTCCTTAATTCTGCTCCAATGCCTTCCAAGGATAGCGACATATTTATCTGGAAATTTTCACTGTTCCTTGGAGAATAATAAGCTGTATGAGGATCATAAAGCTCAGCAAAGGAGTTAACATATTGTTGAAACACATCTTGGCTATTCCTTTGCAAGTATTGTTTAATCTGGTTTTTGTATCTTTTTATTAACGCTGCTCTTGCGTCGAGGGGTTTTTTATCGTTCAACAGCAATCGAATCATTCCGTCAGTTAAAATGTCTCTCCAATGCTGCCGTGCTGCATCCAAATTTTTTGGCCAGTCTCTCTTTTTTACGTCGGTAACAAAAAAAGATGGACTTTCAAGGTCGAAAATAAAATCGCTTTCTAATAGTTCTATATTATAGTGCAGTTGAGAGATAGCTCTATTCAAGAGGCGGTTGTAAATTTCGTAACCTGGGGTGATGTCTCCAGATATCATAAGGTCATCTAATGAATATTGCCATTTCTTGAATTCATCTATATCTTTTTTTAATAGAAAAGCTTTATTAGGATCGATATTCTCTAGATAGTTGGTAAAGTAGTTTTTAGAAAAAATATCGTTAATGATGGCTCCTTTGTAGTGACGATCTTGCAATTTCTCCACAATCTCCACATATAGCTCTTTGTACTCTTTTTCAAACGATATTCTTGGAGAAACATAACCAATTGCATTTTCGGTACAAATGGTTATTAAGATCGTGAAAAAAATTTTATTCATACACTTATCCAATAGTTGTTAATAGATTTTATCAGAAGCCTGGGATGTTGTTACAGTGTAAATTCTTGATTTGGTGACTGGATTTTATTAAGTTAAAATGCTAATCACTTCCAATATTATTTTTGAGAGGAGGGAATGTGGTCACTTGGGAAAATTACGTAGATAGTTGGCTAGTTAAGGGCTTTGCATTTATGTCCGCTAATCTTAATTAAAGGTCTTATTAACATTTGGCAAAATTAAGTACATCTGAAAATAGGTTTTAAAGTAACATAACAATAGAATGAAAACTAAATTCAAATCGAAAGCGCTTTTTGACTCTCACAGAAGGTTCATAAGATTACCGAGTGGTCTTTCTATGCTTAGTGACTACCCAGATTCAAATTTATTTGTAAAAAATATGAGTGAACTAGTGCCTACAGTTCAGGATGATTTTTTGCAGGCTCAACAGTTTTTAAAAAGCTATAGTCGCAAAAATGAGTCTACCTTTCGAGTTTATAGGAACGAAATTGAACGACTTCTACTATGGTCTTGGAGTTTTCCCGGTAAATCGGTGGTTACTCTTACTAGATCTGATCTGGAATCTTTCTTTGACTTTTTAAATCAGCCGCCACCAGATTGGGTTGCAACTGCAGTTCATGATCGTTTTCAGTTAGTTTCCGGGTCTAAACGTCAGAACCCTCTGTGGAGGCCGTTTGTGGTAAAAATTTCCAAGCAAGATCGTATGACCGCCATAGAGAGTGGCCTTAATCCGGTGCCAAACAAAAAAGCACATAGGTTATCAAATCAGGCAATGAAAATATCTTTCTCGGCGATCGCCTGTTTCTTTGACTATTTGACCGAAGAAAATTATGCTTCTGGCAATCCTATTCCTGCCATACGAAAACAATCGCCTTATCTTGTGAGGGGTGTCACGCAAAAAAATATCAAGCGATTATCACAAGCTCAATGGCGCTGTGTCCTTGATACGGCCTCTCTAACAGCGGATCAAGACTCAAGAAACGAGCGCACTTTATTTATCATTGCTATGCTGAAATCCCTATATTTGAGGGTCTCCGAATTGTCGGAAAGACCTAATTGGATGCCCATATGGAATCATTTTTGGTCGGACCACGATGGAAATAATTGGTTTAAAGTATTTGGTAAAGGAAATAAAATTCGCGATGTCTCTGTTCCCGACGCACTCCTTCCGTATATTGAGAGATACAAAAATTATCGACAAGAAAACGATCATAGCTTCAATGCAAATTCGGCTCTTGTGACAAAAATCCGAGGTGTGGGAGGCATGTCGTCAAGACAGATACGTCGTATTGTGCAAGATAATTTTAATGCTACTTATATACACATGAGAAACCTAGGCTTCCGCGAGGATGCGGAGTCATTAAAGTCGGCTTCGACCCACTGGCTTCGCCATACAGGTGCCTCTCAAGATATATCAATCCGCCCTTTGAAGCATATGGCNGACGACCTTGGCCANGCTAGCATGGGTACGACCGATCAAGTTTATATTCAGTCTGATATGAAGGAACGCGCATNCAGCGGAAAGAAACGTGAAGTCTAGNNACTGACTGTGGTAACCATCGAATTCCAACCAAATATCTGGTAGAAAAAATTTATTACNTAATCTTTTCGAGTCCATTCATGAAAGGTCTTAAAACCTCAGGAATTGTGATAGAGCCATCTTTAGACTGATAATTTTCCAGGATAGCTACAAGCGTTCGGCCGACTGCGAGACCCGAACCATTGACAGTATGTACAAAATCAATGTTTCCAGTACGAGTATTTCGGTATTTTGTTTTCATTCTACGGGCTTGAAAATCGGTAAAATTACTGCAAGATGAGATTTCGCGATATGTATTTTGTGATGGGATCCACACCTCAAGATCATATGTTTTAGCGGAGGCAAAACCAAGATCGCCACCACACAGCACTACACACCTGTGTGGTAATTCTAGTCGTTGGAGGATTGATTTAGCATGACCTGTTAATTCCTCAAGAGCAGACCATGAATGTTGTGGTTCTACGAATTGTACCAATTCGACTTTATCNAACTGGTGCTGTCTAATCATGCCTTTTGTGTCTTTGCCGTAGCTTCCAGCTTCGCTCCTGAAGCACGGGGTGTGAGAGACCAGTTTTATTGGTAGCTCCCGTATAATTTCTCCACGAAAAATATTAGTGACTGGAACTTCGGCGGTTGGAATTAAGTAGAATTCTCGCGAATCTTCCAGTTTAAACAGATCTTCTTCAAATTTCGGAATTTGACCGGTCCCAAATAACGATTGACGGTTTACGATAAAGGGTACATAAACTTCTTCATAGTTATGCTCAATGGTATGAACACTCAACATGAAGTTACTCAGTGCTCTGTGTAGTTGAGCGATTGCTCCGCTAAGATATGTAAAGCGAGCACCGGTAATCTTTGCAGCCCTTTCAAAATCTATACCCGATAATTTAGCTCCTAAGTCCGAATGATCGGCTGGCGCGAACTTGAGGTTTGGTATCTCCCCATGACGATCTACCTCGATGTTGCTTGATTCATTGATACCCAACGGTACCGTTTTGTCCGGTATGTTTGGAATATTTTCAAGCATTTCTTGTATCTCGTTTTGAATCTTCATCATTAAGTTTTCTGATTCAGACAGATTCTTTTTTAGCTCTTCTCCCCTGAAAGTAAGTTCCTCTATACTCTCGCCTCGTGTTTTGGCGGCATGGATTAATTTTCCAATAGTCTTTGCATAATTATTTTTTTGAGCTTGCAACGACTCAGTTAATATTTGCCTTTCCTTTCGTTGCTGGTCTAGCACTGAGAAAAGTTCAACATCTAAGGTAAAATTTTTTTTCTTTAGTTCAGTCGCTACTTTTTGAATATTTGTGCGTAACAATTTAATGTCAATCATTTGAATTCCTAATTATCGTTTAACGATTACCGTCTTAATTTCACCACCCCGCTCCTCCTCGGTCCCTAAAAATACTTCGATCAATGACATCAGTATCAAGTGGGATTTTGAATGAAAAATTAGAAGTGTCCATCATTGAATTGACACTTTGATTTAAAAAGAAAAAATGACTAACTTGATCATGTGTGTGTAATGAAAGTGATTTTAAAATTCCCGCCAAAAAACTTATCTCGATCGCTTTTATCGGCTCATTCTGTAGTTTTGCAGTTAATTTGAAAGTAGTTTTCTTGTTTTCGTCCNCAGATCGTTGGATTGAGTAGAGAGTAACCAGATCATCTCCANNGTCCAGCAGCTTAAAAAGAGGTGATGCAGACAGNCTAGNANTACTGTAATTGTCAACTAAAACTTGCTCAAGGTCAGGGTCATAAACCCAGATGTTTTTTCCATTGGTTATGATATGCTGCTCCACTGGANAATGNGTTATCCAGCGCACCAAATTTGGTCTTTTATATTGGAAGCTTCCAGACCCTTTACTAATTAAGCCTTGATGCTGATCATAGGTGCTCTGAGTGAATTTTGCTTCAAAACTAATTATTTGCTTTAACCAACTTTGAAGCTGCTCCTCGTCATTTTTTTGTGCGGCTAAAGTGACAGATGGCATTAAAAACATACAAGCAAAAATTGCATAATTAACTATATATATCATATAGTTAAATTATCCTTTGTAGTGAGTATTTCCCGTGTTCCGTTAGCACTCATCGGACTAACTATACCGCATTCTTCCATTCTTTCTACCAATCTTGCTGACCGATTATAGCCAATACGTAACTTACGTTGAACTGAAGAAATCGAAACCTTTTGTGAATCTACAACGAATGACACGGCCTCCTCATACAGTGGATCAACTTTTTCCTCTTGATCAGTATCCTTACCAGAATTAAATCCGGGNACNGCNATATNGAGCACCTCTGTCTCATCAGTGATCTTTGACANATAACTTGGCCTGCCCCTNCGTTTNAGCTCACCCACNACTCTNTGGACNTCAGAGTCATCAACAAANGCACCATGAACTCGTTCGGGAAGATTTTTTCCTGGAGCNAGATATANCATNTCNCCATGGCCAAGNAGTTGTTCTGCACCTGCCTGATCAAGGATTGTTCGCGAATCAATTTTTGAAGATACTTGGAAGGCGATTCTTGATGGCACATTAGCCTTGATNAGACCAGTAATGACATCAACAGACGGGCGTTGAGTTGCTAAAATGAGGTGAATACCTGCCGCCCTTGCTTTCTGTGATATGCGAGCTATTAATTGCTCAACCTTTTTACCAACAATCATCATCATATCAGCGAACTCGTCNATAACAACAACGATATATGGGAGACGATCTAANGCGGGTGGCTCTTGTAAATCATAATTATCATGNNCGATCTCNTGCTCGTGATCTAAAACCCAGAGAGGATCCGGAATAGTTAGATTATTCCTCTTNGCTTCTTCAATTTTTCTATTAAAGCCTGCAATGTTCCTGACTCCCAGAGAGGACATTAACTGATAACGACGTTCCATTTCGCCGACACACCATCTCAAACCAACCGATGCATCTTTCATATCGGTGATAACAGGCGTTAAAAGATGAGGGATACCATCATAAACGGAAAGTTCCAACATTTTTGGGTCAACTANTATGAGTTTTACCTNTTCTGCTGATGANTTAAANAATAGNCTNAATAGCATTGCATTGATTCCAACGGATTTCCCAGANCCNGTTGTGCCAGCAACTAATAGNTGTGGCATTTTNGTTAAATCTGCAATAACAGGAGATCCCGNAATGTCATGGCCCAAAGCAAGTGTNAATGGTGATGAGGCAACTTCATAAACTTCACTTAACAACACTTCACTCAAACGAACCATTAATCTAGCATCGTTAGGTATTTCGATCCCAACGACCGATTTTCCGGAAATGACTTCCACCACACGTACGCTCGGAACTGCCATTGATCGCGCTAGATCCTTAGCCAGTGCGGTTATTCTGCTCACCTTGACTCCTGCTGCTGGCTGAATCTCAAAACGCGTAATGACAGGTCCGGGAAGTACTGAAACAACATCCACACTAATNCCAAAATCTTGNAGTTTNTTTTCTAGGAGTCTCGAATAGTGTCCAAGAGANTCAGCAGAATAACCTCTATTAGTAGTAACTTCAGCTGGATCTAAGAGGCTCAGTGCCGGTATAAGTTCCACCTCCTCGTCATGATTAAAAAGAGTCCCTTGTCTCTCGCGTTCTAAACGATTACTGTGCTTTGTNTTTGTTGTNGGTAACTCTATTACNGGTGGTGTTCTCCCGGCTTTTTTAATCGTTTTTTCGGTTACTCTGGTTCTTCGAGCCTCTAATTTCTTTTTAGTTTCTTTTATTTCCTCCCNCTTAATTTTCCGCTCATTAATAAAATACATGGCTTCTTTAGTAATTTGTAAAATTACGAAATACGATTTAGAAACTATGGAAAACCAAGAAACATCNCCAAAAACGCTGATCCCAAAAAGAAATAAAGCAATTAAAATTAGAATACTTCCAGTCTCATTAAAAGCTTTAGTTAAAGCATTNCCAAAAATTTCGCCAGTAATTCCGCCAACTCGATCGAATTCAACTTCAAGGCTNNCGAGTAACANATGGGCTAAAGCTGTCGCACTTAGCATTATCAGAATGAAACCGAGTAGCGTCAGAAAAAAGGACTCAAAACTGAAAGAATTATTTTTTAACTTAAANTATTGTCGCAATTTTTCTGCGGCTCTCAGNGCCAAAGCTGCGGGAAATAAAAATGCAATTATTCCAAAGAGATTATAAAATGCATCCGCCACGTGTGCTCCTACTGGTCCAATGGCATTCATTGCACTCTCTGCCGAACCTGTGGTCGTCCAACTCGGATCCTCTGGTGAGTAAGTAATAAGAGAAACAAAAATTACTGCGCATAATAAAATTAAACCAATGAGTGCACCCTCAGAAAATATTCGTCGTACACGGGAATCATAAAACGAGATTTCTGTGTTATTCTCTAACTTGGATTCACGCTTACTTTGCAAAGGATTACTCCTGGTAGACTTATAATCTGTATATTATTTCACATAACTTGCATTAAAAGTGGCACGGAGACAATCCGTCTACATTACATGCTCACAGTCATGTGGTTGGTCTATTTAACTGCTCATTATGATAATAATAGCATTCCTTTATGAATTGAGTAATCGAAGATCGATTCAATTTATCTTTTAACATGCACTTGGAATTTACATGAAAAACCATCATCCCCTCATCATTTTAGGTTCAGGACCGGCAGGTTGGACAGCAGCCGTTTATGCGGCGAGAGCTAATCTTCGCCCAGTTCTCATAACAGGNATACAATTAGGAGGACAACTTACAACTACNACCGATGTTGATAATTGGCCTGGTGATGTTTCTGATCTTCAAGGTCCAGCNCTTATGCAACGGATGCAAAAACATGCTGAGCGATTTCATACGAAAGTTGTGTACGATCACATTGAATCAGTAGACTTATCTCAAAGGCCTTTCACATTATTTGGTACAGATATTTATACTTCCGATGCTTTAATCATAGCAACAGGTGCATCGGCACAATACCTCGGACTGCCATCGGAAGAGGCCTTTATGGGTAAGGGAGTTTCGGCTTGCGCTACATGTGATGGATTTTTTTATAGAAACCAAAAGGTGGCGGTAGTAGGTGGAGGAAACACCGCCGTTGAGGAGGCCCTTTATTTGTCGAATATCTGTTCTGAGGTGTTATTAATTCATCGAAGAGATANACTCCGAGCAGAAAAAATGCTTCAAGAAAAACTTTTTCAAAAAGTGGAGGATGGAAATGTGAAAATATATTGGAGTCATACGTTGGAGGAGATTTTAGGAGACGATAATGGAGTTNTTGGTATTTCTATTATTGATGTGCAAAGTGAGGTAAGAAAAGAAATAAACTTGGCAGGTGTATTCATAGCTGTNGGACATAAGCCAAACACAGAAATATTCAGAGATCAGCTCGAAATGAATAATGGATATATTCAACTGGTTGGGGGTAACAATGGTAATGCTACGGAGACTTCGGTCAGCGGAGTATTTGCCGCTGGCGATGTTGCCGATCATGTTTACAGGCAGGCAATCACCTCTGCTGGTAGCGGATGTATGGCTGCTCTAGATGCAGAAAAATTTCTAGACAAATAGATTTTTATGGCTCTCCTCTATTTAGATAAAAATTATCCAGTCTTTCCCGACTCTTNNCATGCTCTCAATGATCCTGACGGATTAATTGCGTTTGGAGGAAACCTCTTGCCGACAACACTCATGGACGCTTACAGAAAAGGAATTTTTCCTTGGTACCAAGACGGCGATCCGATAATGTGGTGGTCTCCGTCTGTAAGATGCATCCTTCGATTGGAAAAATTTCATGTCTCGAAAAGTCTTCGTAAACTAATAAAAAAAAATGTTCATACTCTTACCTTTAATAAAGCTTTTTCGGAAGTTTTGAAGGGTTGTTCTGCGCCTCGGAAAAATCAAGAGGGAGGAACTTGGATAACGAATGACATGCATGAAGCTTATAACAGGTTACACAAGCTAGGTTTTGCACATTCGGTAGAGGTCTGGAGTAAAGGGTATTTAGTTGGCGGATTATATGGAGTAGCAATAAATGGAATATTTAGTGGCGAGTCAATGTTCAGCAAAACACCAAACGCTTCAAAATTGGCATTGTATGTATTGTGCCGCCAGCTAAGATTGGACAGTTTTGCGCTAATAGATTGCCAAATACAGACTAATCATCTATTAAGATTAGGAGCAGAGATAGTTTCACGGGATGCTTTCTTAAATATTTTAAGTTCGAGCGAGGATCTTTGTGTTAAATGGGAGACGCCCACAAAGATTGTTATGTAATTTGCGAAAGCTTCTTTTTGTAAATATGGTCGATACTAACGGGGTATACTGTAGCTGGTTGGTATAAGATGATGNTCTTTTCAAATTAATGTAATACATTTTGCTAAATTGATTATTTTAAGGCACACTGCGCTCGTTTTTTTACAAAGGATCACCAAAAGCATTATGGCAAAAGAAGAAAACATAGAACTTGATGGTGAGGTTGTAGACACCTTACCTAACACAACTTTCAAGGTTAAACTCGAAAATGGTCATACTATTATTGCGCATATATCCGGCAAGATGAGGAAGCACTACATTCGGATTCTTACAGGTGACAAAGTGAAGGTTGAGATGACTCCGTATGATCTTACAAAAGGTCGCATTACATTTAGGGAGCGCTAAGCTTGCGGTNCAAANCCTCCTTATTACATAACTCCACAACATGTGGTTTCTAATAAAATGATATCATGCAGCCGCACCCAACATAGACACAGTTTTATTCCTCGCAAGACACACACAACTCATCATTGACAACAGTTACGTTAATCGTACCTCCACCACGGCTCAACACTCCGAACAGCAACTCCTCAGCAACGGGCTTTTTAATTTTTTCTTGAATCAGTCTTTCCATTGGCCTTGCGCCCATTCTTCGGTCATAACCATGATTTGCAAGCCACTTTCGTGCTTGTTGGTCAACAGTGAGGAATACTTTTTTATCATCCAATTTTGTCTGAACTTGAATCAGAAATTTGTCGACCACTGTTAGGATTACATCCATCGATAATGGATCAAACTGCACTATATGATCAAGTCGGTTTCGGAACTCTGGAGAAAATGACTTTTTTATTACCTCTAAACCATCGCTATGGTGATCTTGCTCGGTGAACCCAATCGATGCACGACTCATTTGTTCCGCGCCAGCATTTGAGGTCATTATTAAAATGACGTTTCTAAAATCAGCCTTTCTCCCATTGTTGTCGGTGAGCGCACCATGATCCATCACCTGAAGCAATAAATTAAAAACGTCTGGGTGAGCCTTCTCAACTTCGTCAAGAAGAACAACACTATGAGGTTGCTTACTAACTGCCTCGGTGAGCAATCCCCCTTGATCAAAACCTACATAGCCCGGTGGCGCTCCTATTAAGCGTGAGACGGTATGACGCTCCATGTACTCCGACATGTCAAAACGGATTAGTTCAACGCCAAGTATTTTAGCAATTTGTTTACAAACCTCAGTTTTTCCGACACCAGTTGGACCGGAAAAAAGAAAACTACCGATGGGCTTATCACCTTCACGAAGCCCAGCTCTCGATAGTTTGATTGCAGTTGCCAAAACATCAATTGCGGGATCTTGACCGAATACAACCAATTTGAGTTTCTCAGAGAGACTCTTTAATTGATCTTTATCTGAATTAGATACGGTTTTCGCTGGAATTCTAGCAATTTTCGAAACCACGAGTTCGATATCTCCAACTGAAACAGTTTTTTTCCGTTTGCTTGCCACCTGGAGTCGCTGAAAAGCTCCTGCTTCATCGATTACGTCTATAGCTTTATCAGGCAGATAACGATCGTTTATGTGCTTATCAGCTAAAGACGCTGCTGATTGTAATGCCGAGTCAGTAAATTTCAGTCCATGATGCTCCTCGAAGCGTGATTTAAGTCCTTTTAATATCTTGTATGTATCATCGACACTGGGCTCTGCCACGTCTATCTTTTGAAATCGACGCGATAGAGCATGATCCTTTTCGAACACTCCTCGATATTCTTCATAGGTGGTTGATCCGATGCATCGAAGCTGACCGGAGGACAAAAGCGGCTTTAGAAGATTNGAAGCGTCCATTACTCCACCGGANGCCGCTCCGGCACCTATAATGGTATGAATNTCGTCAATGAACAATATGCACTTGTCAATTTTTTTCAATTCAGCAATTATACCTTTGAGACGCTTTTCAAAATCACCCCGATATTTTGTTCCTGCTAAGAGAGACCCCATATCAAGGGAGAAAATGGTGCTNCCCTTCATCGGCTCGGCTACATCACCATCCTCGACAAGTTGCGCCAATCCCTCTGCAATCGCGGTCTTACCAACACCTGCATCCCCCACAAGTAAAGGGTTATTTTTTCGCCTGCGAATGAGCACTTGACTTACTCTCTCAACCTCTTTTGTGCGACCTATCAGTGGGTCTATCAAACCCTGTTGAGCTTGATCATTGAGATTTGTGGCAAACTGGTACAGCATGCTAGTATTTTCATCTTGTTCGCCACCCTTTTGGGCCATTTCTTCATGTGAGGACTCACGCTTTGATGTGTCAGGGTGATCAGCATACTTTGATATGCCGTGNGAAATGTAATTTACCAAATCGATACGTGCAATATTTTGTAAGCGAAGAAAATAGACTGCTTGGCTTTCCTGCTCGCTATAGATCGCAACGACCACGTTCGCTCCCACGACTTCTTTATCGTTAGAGGCATTCACCTGAAACACCGCGCGCTGCAAGACTCGCTGGAACCCATGAGTGGGTCGGGTCTCATGTTTCTTATCATTTTCTGGAATTATTGGTATTGTGGATTCAATGAACTCAGCTAAGTCACGCCTCAATACTGAGAGGTCGGCACCACATGCTCTCAAAACCCCGGTAGCGGATACGTCATCCAACAAGGCGAGCAGCAAGTGCTCAACCGTCATAAACTCATGACGGTGTTCACGTGCGGATTTAAAAGCCAGATTTAAAGTGACTTCCAACTCTCTACTTAGCATAAAAAAGACCTTTATTCATCACTGCAGGGCTCCGCTTCGCACAGTAACGGATGTTCATATTGCCGAGCATACTTGCTCACAAGCGCCGCTTTCGTTTCAGCGATATCCTGAGTGTAGACACCGCAAACGCCCCGTCCCTCCGTGTGTACTAGTAGCATAATGCGTGTTGCGACGTCTCGGCTTTTATTAAAAAATTTTTCTATCAGCTCAACCACGAATTCCATAGGTGTATAATCATCATTCAAAAGTACCACCTGGTACATTTTTGGTTTGCGCAGCTCGGGCGGCGCTTCCTCTACAATAGTGGATGAGTCTCTATCCATATTTGGTAACGCGGGGCCGTCTCCCATGCTAACACTCCCGAACAAAATTTATAATTCAAAAATTAACTGTAATTACGCGCTNTGTGGAGATTATAGACCAAAGACAACAAAATAATTAATGAACATTTCTTTCACCATCAAGCTCTATTGTTGAAGCATCAGATTTATAGAGAATCACTCGGTTACTGACCAAAACAACGTATTACCGATTGAGGAGTTAATAATTTGTAACATCACATGTGCTCTATAATTGCATCCCCGAATTGTGAACATGACAATAATTCGGCGTTCTCCATTAGTCTCTCGAAATCATAGGTGACTTTCTTTCTCGATATAGCACCCTCTATCCCTTTTATAACAAGATCCGCTGCCAAGTTCCAGCCAAGATGCCGTAACATCATTTCTGCCGAAAGTATTAGCGAACCTGGATTTACCTTATCCAATCCAGCATACTTTGGAGCAGTGCCGTGAGTGGCTTCAAAAATTGCGATTTTATCTGACAGGTTCGCTCCTGGAGCAATACCAATACCACCAACCTGTGCTGCCAACGCATCAGAAATGTAATCGCCGTTTAGATTCATCGTTGCAATAACACTATACTCACTTGGCCGCAGAATAATTTGCTGTAGCATTGCATCCGCTATGACGTCCTTTATTACAATATCCGTCCCTGTATTAGGGTTTTGTACGGTGTGCCAAGGACCGCCGTCTAATGGGCCACCGCCGAACTCGTTTCGCGAAAGCTCATAACCCCAATCGCAGAATGCTCCCTCAGTAAATTTCATAATATTTCCCTTGTGCACTAAGGTTACGGAAGGCTTGTTTTGATCTATGGCATACTGGATCGCTCTGCTTATCAGCCGCTTGGAACCCTCTTCAGACACTGGTTTGATTCCGATTCCACAATTATTTTCAAAACGGATTTTATTTACATTCATCTCATCTTTGAGAAAGCGTATGATTTTTTCTGCGCCACTACTTCCAGCACTCCATTCGACTCCAGCATAGATATCTTCCGAGTTTTCGCGAAAAATACACATATCGACTTTGTTGGGCTCTTTCACCGGAGATGGAACACCTGAAAACCAACGCACCGGCCTTTGACAGACGTAAAGGTCCAATTCTTGGCGCAGCGCAACATTAAGTGATCTGAAGCCGCCGCCAACCGGCGTTGTGAGGGGTCCTTTTATTGAAACACAAAATTCCTTTAAAACTTCCAAAGTTTCTCTTGGAAACCAATCACCCTCATACAACTCTGCAGCTTTTTCACCACAATATACCTCCATCCATGATATACACTTTTCGCCCACATAGGCCTTGAGGACGGCGGCATTGATGACCTTTATCATAACCGGCGTGATATCACTACCTATTCCGTCCCCTTCAATGTAAGGAATGATAGGTTTAGAGGGCACATTTAGTGATAAGTCATTGTTGACACTTATTATTTCTCCTGAATCTGGAACACGTATTTTTTTGTAAGCCATACTTCTCCTATTTGCTAATCATTATGCAGTAATTTCTTTATAAACATCCGATATGGTAACACGTTTTCTTTTAGAGAAAGCACTGAAGTGAAGCAAAAACTTTTGGTCAGAGCACAGGATAGAAATTGTTTAATGCTTTTTTTAAGCTTACCAGTGTTCCATATTAATTATGTAAATATCAGAGTCGAGCTTCTCTGGCAAATTGCATGACTAGTCCAAATGGATACTCGGTAGTCACCTGCCCTTAAATTACCAGAAATTAGTATTGCTCACTAACTATTAAAAGATGTTAGATAGGTTTTAGAATCTTGATTCGCATTGCTACATACTTGCTGCATTGGGGTTGTAGGCTAAATCGTTCGTATGGTAATTGAAAGATTGAATTTAAAGAAAGTTTTAAAGGATGGTCACACAGAAATAATTTCAATCCACATACTCGACCCCCCTAGTTTATGGGTAGAATGATGTCTGTTAGAATTAGAGCGTCACCTTCATTTTCTTGGATTGATATTACAATTGGTTATAGCTGCAACTGTCGAGTGAGGAGAATGACCGTAATCATCAGACTAACAACTCTCGAGTTCAACTGAACGGCACCAGGCTCTTACAACTTGCGGCACATTGCTTCGGGAACTTTGGAAGTCACAAAGACATATTTACCAGCTTACTCGACATATGCTGATTAAAACAGGCGAAATATATGATTCGTAGTAGAGTACGCTTGACCGTTGCAACTGTAGTTGAGAGAAATGAATCCTACCTCATGGTTGAAGAGATCGACGCTGGAAATACTGTGATAAATCAACCAGCTGGCCATGTTGAGGCCGGAGAGGATATGCTCCAAGCAGCCATTAGAGAAACATATGAAGAAACTGGCTGGCACGTCAAACCTGACGGGTTTTTGGGCTTCTCGCAACATTTCATAATGGAAACTGGAGTAACATATTATAGGGCAAACTTTAGTGCGAAACCAATTCAGCAAGATTTAAAAGCTAAGATCGACAGCGATATTGTCCGAGTAATGTGGCTATCTTTTGAGGAAATAGAGGCTCGCCAAAGATTGCTACGCAATCCAATGGTTTTAATGGCGATCAAAAGACAAAGGCAAAACACGATATTTCCTTTGGAACTGTTTATGAACCACTTATAATGCCACAAGAAGNGCTAGAAATATCGGAGTGTTGAGTAGTTATGGCAAAAGTCATCATAGGTATGTCGGGTGGAGTGGACTCATCAGTTGCGGCTTTGTTATTGAAGAGACAGGGCTACGACGTAGAGGGTCTTTTTATGAAAAATTGGGAAGAAGATGATGGCACGGACTTCTGCACTGCCAATCAAGATCTCAATGATGCGAGGAGAATTTGTGATCGAATTAATATTAATCTGAGTGTTGCTAATTTTGCTGCAGAATATTGGGACAGTGTTTTTTCCGCATTTTTGAGTGAATATGCAGAGGGACGTACGCCAAATCCCGATATCCTTTGCAATAAGGAGATTAAGTTTAAAGTGTTTCTTGAGCATGCTCAGAGTCTGGGCGCTGATTATATTGCAACCGGACACTACTCTCGGCGTGCTTCAGAAAATGGGCAGAGTAGCTTGCTTAAAGGAATAGACTCGGATAAAGATCAGAGCTACTTCCTTTACGCAGTCCCAGAATCTGCTCTTTCGAAAGCTATTTTCCCCCTGGGGGCACTTACCAAAAAGGAGGTTAGGCAAATTGCTGAGGACAACGACTTCGATAACGCTAAGAAAAAAGATAGCACTGGTATCTGTTTTATAGGAGAACGAAGGTTCCGAGATTTTTTGTCTAAATACTTCCCTAACAAAACAGGCCCTATCGTGACTGATGAGGGGGAGAAAGTAGGAGAGCATCAGGGTCTGATGTATTTCACGCTGGGACAACGACAAGGTCTTGGGATAGGGGGGCTCAGAAATGCTGGCTGTGGCGCATGGTATACATTAGAGAAAATTGTTGAAACAAATACCTTGATTGTTGGTCAGGGTAGCCATCATCCGCGGTTGTATTCATATTATTTGAGGGCTGACGACCTCCATTGGATTAATGGTATTCCCTCTCAATCCTCGTTTAGATGTAACGCGAAAAGCCGATACCGACAAGCTGACCAAAATTGTCGTGTNAATCTTGCTGATGACGAATCTTGCGTAGTATTTTTTGATCAACCCCAACGGGCTCTGACTCCTGGACAATCGGTTGTTTTTTATGAGGGACAGCGTTGCTTGGGTGGAGGCATTATTAGTGAGGTGTCTGGTTAACATGGTAAGTGCACCCATACATGCTACCGGGAGGTATGTGGCAAACCACGAACTTTTGTAAAGTCACTGTCGATTACCTATCATTTCAATTGATTACCATACTGAGCGGAATTCATATGAAAATAAAATTGTCTCCACTGTCCGCTGTCACGCCTTTAGACGGTCGTTATGCGAATAAAACAAAACACCTTCGAGAAATATGTAGTGAATTCGCTTTGATGCGTTACAGGGTTAAAATAGAGGTCCTGTGGTTTTTACATCTCGGAAAGATTGAATCAATATCTGAGTTGAGAGGAGTTTCAAAGAGGAACCAGGGTAAATTAAAACGTTTCATAAAAAACTTTTTATTAAAAGATGCTGAAAAAATTAAAGAAATAGAGAGCACTACTTATCATGATGTTAAAGCCGTCGAATATTTTATAAAAGAATTTTTAGAATCGGTTACTGATCAAAAGGATNTCTCAGAGTTTATTCACTTTTGCTGCACGTCTGAGGATATCAATAATCTTGCGTATGCCCTCCTTTTGAAGGATGCGAGAGAAATTATAGTCATCCCGGAGCTCCAAGACATAACTAATAACTTGCTAACTTTAGCAGAGCAGTATGCCGGCACACCTATGCTATCTCGAACACATGGCCAACCTGCCTCACCGACGACAATGGGCAAGGAGATAGCTAATGTTGCTTATCGCCTAAACGTCCAGATATCGCGTATCAATTCGATCATACTTCTCGGCAAAATGAATGGTGCTGTAGGTAACTACAATGCTCACATTGCAACGTACCCGGAGATTAATTGGGAGAATGAGGCAGATAAGTTTATCCGCGGCTTAGGCTTGAAGTCTAACCTACATACAACTCAAATCGAACCACACGACTACATGGCGGAATTGTTTGACTCACTGGCGCGCGCAAACACAATATTAATAGATTTTTGCCAAGATATTTGGGGGTATATAAGCCTAGGATATTTTAAGCAAAAAATTGCAGCTGACGAAATTGGTTCGTCAACAATGCCGCACAAAGTGAATCCAATCGATTTCGAAAATGCAGAAGGTAATTTGGGTCTTGCTAACGCTATTTTAAAGCATCTAGCATCCAAATTACCGATATCTCGAATGCAACGGGACCTTTCCGATTCAACAGTCCTTAGGAACATTGGTGTTGGCCTGGGATACTCAACTATTTCATATCAATCAATCATTAGGGGCCTTAGTAAATTAGAACTCGATATTACGCGGCTCTCAGCAGATTTAAATGCAAATTGGGAGGTGCTTGCTGAGCCAGTTCAGATGATTATGCGTCGCCATGGAATTTCGAAACCTTATGAAAAACTCAAATTGCTTACACGTGGCCGTAAGATCGACCAAACAACACTTAAAGAGTTTATTGATAAACTGAGTCTTCCCGGGGATGCTAAGAAATTTATCAAACAACTTACTCCTCACAACTATTTAGGAAACGCAGAACGTCAAACGATTAAAATAATTGAACGAATTAAAACAAATGAAACTTCTGAATAGCATCAAGTATTACTAAATGTCGAATCAGGCTCTGAATCTCTTGGGAAATATGCCAGCGGAAAGATTTTTTCGGGATTATAAGCAGAAGGAACCGTTGCTAATTCGCAAGGCATGGGAAGATTTTAAATCTTCGATCGCTGGCAACGATTTAGCGGGTTTATCTTTGGAGGATGAGGTTGAGTTCCGGTTGGTACTTGGACCCAATCATGTTGTAGAATTTGGCCCATTTTAAGCAAACCGCCTCAATCACCTTCCCAACAATCAATGGACACTCCTTGTACAAGCTATAAATTTGTGGGAGCCGGAGGTGCACGCAATACCTGATGAGTTTCACTTCTTACCGAGATAGCGGATTGACGATGTAATGGTAAGCCATGCTTGCAAAGGGGGTGGGGTCGGACCCCACTTTGACGATCACGATGTGTTTTTATCACAAGGACAAGGTCGGAGACATTGGTAAACAGACGCGGGAGAGTGTAAGCCGAATTTGGCAATGCAGGATCATCCAGATCTAAAAATTCTTGCCGATTTTCGACCCGAACGAGAATGGATCCTAAATGAGAGGGATGTGCTTTATCTGCCTCCACGGTGGGCGCATAACGGCGTTACTCTCCACCATTGCATAACCTTCTCAGTTGGTTACAGAGCACCTTCGTTGGGTGAAATGCTCGGTGATTTGGCAACATAAATTATTGCCAGGAGTGAACTAAAATATCTTAGAGATCCTCCGATGACGCCTCCCGAAGATGCCGATGAAATTCAGTTAAATTATGTACTGGAATTAAAAACCTTGCTTCTTTCAGTTTTGAACGATGATAGGCTACTTTCGCAATGGTTTGCACAGTATATGACACAACCAAGGTATCCACATCGAACGGAACCAACGAAGGGGAAGCAAAAGGCGAAAATTAAAATTCCGTTGGCATCCGATGGTAAAAGCACTGAGTATGTGACCCGGACTTACTGTAACGCTAAGATACTTCATGATCACAAGGCCAGCAATTAGCTTATGTCTAGAAATTTAAAATGTGAGCGGATTTTAACTTACCAAGATTTTTTGAGGAAACGATAATCTAACGATCGTCCGCATTAGTGAGATATAAATGTTTAGCGAAAGAGAGATAAATGAAGAGTGCACGTTTATCGAACATTCCATGCGGTATATTTTCGTGGCAAAAAGTTTCAGCGATTTAGTTCAATTACTAGCTTTATGGATAGTTCATCCAAGTTCTCCGCGCAAACCATTAATAAAGAAGTTTTATCAGCCGCTTTTTTTACGCCTAACACGCTATTCAATGTNAAGTATAACCATTCCCTGTTGTACCCACCATCGACCACGATTACTAGATCGTACNCCGGTTNTAAAGTTAGCTTTTTAATCCGGCAACTATCCTCGATACACATAAAAGCATTTATGACATGTAACGAAAACAGGCAAATCCATCAAAATTTAACCATTGTTTAGTTCGACATCCTTCGATTTGGATTGTACTGATCATATGAATGTTTTATTGCTTGTAAAGCTAAACTCGCCCATGTCGGAGAGACTTTGAGCGCTTTCGGTAGTAATGCAACGTAGGTTCAGTGTAACCATTTGGCTGAGTGGTGCCCTCCAATATAAGCTTTCTTGCGGCAATGAGAGCCAAATTTTCGGATGGATTTTCAAGCATTCGTCGATAGGTCGGGTCTCCCTCATTCTGTTGGTCAACCACCTCTGCCATGCGGTGAAGAGCATGCTCTACTTCATCAACCGAACAGANTCCGTGGTATAACCAGTTAGCAATGTGCTGACTCGATATACGCAAGGTAGCTCTATCCTCCATTAGAGATACATTCTCGATATCTGGGACNTTTGAACATCCAATACCATTATCAATCCACTTCACTACATAACCAAGAATGCTTTGAACATTATTATTTAATTCGTTAGCAATTTGATCTCTACTCAAAACAGTATTACCAAGTAAAGGAATTTCTAACATAGCATTACAAAAGTCTGAATTGACATCCAAAACCTCTTTCTGTTGATTGTAGACGTCAATCAAATGATAGTGTATTGAGTGCAGAGTAGCTGCGGTCGGTGAAGGAACCCACGCCGTCGTAGCTCCAGACCGAGGATGTTCAATCTTGCTAAGCATCATATCTTTCATATTGTCTGGCATGGCCCACATTCCCTTTCCTATCTGAGCTTTTAGCTTAAATCCGCAGTCCAGTCCTACTTTNACATTTTGTGCCTCATAGGACTCAAACCAACTCCGGCTCTTCAGATCTTTCTTTAATGCGAATGCACCAGCTTTCATATTGGTATGAATTTCATCGCCTGTTCTATCAAGAAAACCAGTATTTATAAAAACAATACGATCTTTAACCTTTTCAATACACGCCTTGAGATTGAGAGAAGTGCGACGTTCTTCGTCCATTATTCCAACTTTGATAGTGTTCCTTGGGATTTTGAATAAATCTTCAACTGCGTTAAATAAATCATTCGTGAACTCTACCTCATCAGGACCATGCATCTTTGGTTTCACGACGTACAAACTACCCCTCTCAGAATTTTTATACTGACCCTTCCCACTGAGATCGTACATCCCAATGAGACATGACATGAATATGTCCAATATACCCTCTGGAATCTCCTCATCCCCTCTATAAAGCACGGCCGAACTCGTCATCAGGTGTCCCACATTTCTTANGAACATGAGTGCCCTGCCCTTTAATATTAATGGTTGATCTGATCTGTTCGAATAACAACGATCATCAGCCAATCTGCGTTCAAACTTATAACTTCCACGCTCCACATTCGCTGTTAGCTTACCTTTTAATAAACCAGCTAAGTTACGGTAAACCATGACCTTATCCGTTGGATCCACAGTAGCAACTGAATCTTCAAANTCTAATATGGTGGTGACAGCTGACTCTAAAATTATATCTTTCACGCCAGCGATATCATTTGCGCCAATATTACTCCTATGATCTATATTAATTTCAATATGCAAACCATTGTTTTTTAGCAGTATTATTGATGGACTTTCCTTNTCACCGGCGTACCCGATCCATTGCTCCGGTGCCACTAGACTGACCTCGCGTTGGTCCCTGAGGGACATAACTAAGCTCTTATTGCGAATATAATATTTACTAACATCCCGATGAAACGCATCNAGTAATGGGACTGCAGAATCTAAGAATTCCCTCCCATACTCAATTACTTTTTGACCACGCAAAGGATTATAACCTATCCCCCTCCCAGCGCCGCCTGCCTCTTCAATTACGTCATTCCCGTAAAGTGCATCGTACAGACTCCCCCATCGGGCGTTCACAGCATTAATTGCGAATCGAGCATTACTTATAGGAACCACAAGCTGAGGCGCAGCTTGAGACGCAATTTCAGAATCTACATTCTTGGGCGCAATTTGAAAATCTGGCACCTCTGGGCATATATAACCTATATTCGTGAGGTANTCTCTATGTTGATCTGGTGTTNTTGGGTGTGAACGANCTAAATGCCATTGATTGATATGCGACTGTAACCTCTCCCGCTCCAGGAGCAGCTGGGTATTTCTTGGCGCAAAATGCGTTATAATTTTCGAAAGTCCTTCCCATAAAGTCACGCTTTCCAATTCTAATTCAACACAAAGTTNTTTGGCTACGAGGTCAAACAGAGGACTCGCAACTTTGATATCTCCACATTTAATATAATTACTCATTTAAAATATCCAATTTTTCATAACGACTGAGCATAAGTCCAACGGTTACACCAGTAAAAAAAGATGACTATACTTTCGACATTCATCAAAATGATACTGCTAGCTTTTGATCCGTCACTTAGACAGTCCGGCCGCTATTTTTTTTATACTCTGGCGCATCCAGTTGTGTCCCGTATCGTTTTGTAATAGGGGGCTCCATACCATCTTTAGGCGCATGGGCGGAATCTCAAACGGGGGCCGTTTGATCACTACTTCCTTGTTGTGCCGAACAGCCTTTGTGGCCATTGTAGGGACAGTAACTATCAGATGTTCCTGTTCTGCGAACATCAACGCGGCNTGATAATGCCGAGTAAAAATGGCAATCTCTCTAAATTGACCCAATGCTCTCAAAGCNTCATCCACCCAACCGAGACGCTGAGTATTTTTATTAGTCATTCCGACCCCTACCCCCATACCTGTCTTGCTAACCCATACATGCTTACAGGACAAATACCCTTCCATGCTCCAATTATTAAGGACTGGATTTGTGGCCTTTACCAAACATGAAAAGCTATCTTCCCAGAGATTCAACTGATGAAAAGACAGGGGTAGCGTGTCGAATCTATTTATAATTAAATCTACTTTGCCTTGTTCAACAGCATGGAAGCTAACGTCACTGGGTGTCATAATGTCTAGCTTTATCCCTGGTGCCTGAACACGCAACATTTTCAATACAGCAGGTAACAGCGTGACCTCACTATAGTCGCTTGCCATAATCCTAAAAATGCGGGAGCTTTGTGCAGGATTAAATTCTTCCTTCGGCTGCAATGCCACCTCTGCCATGGCCACGACTTTGCGCACTAATGGCTGCAGCTCTTGAGCCCTTGGAGTGGGCGTCATGCCCTCACTTGTTCTTATCAGNATTGGATCATTAAAATATTTCCTAAGCCGCCTGAGACTGTTAGACATTGCAGGCTGGCTTATTCCCATGATCTCGGCTGCCTTTGTGACGTTACACTCTGTTAGCACAACNTCCAACGAAAGTAAAAGATTTAAATCAAGTCTAGTAATATTCACTGAATTTATACCAAGTATATAAAGTATCAATTAGAATAATATAACCATAGTATCTAAACTCCACTTTTTGTCAACAATTACAGATAAATTACGCCAAAAAGAGGACAAAATGGAAAATTACAAAAACCACATAGAAAAAATGTCCGATCTGATCACTGAAAAAGGGGAAACTTGGAGAGCTATAAACCCAAAATACGCGGCTCGTATGCGTATGCAAAATCGCTTTCAAACAGGCCTTGAAATAGCCAAGTATACTGCTGCAATAATGCGTCAGGATATGAATGACTACGATCATGATCCCGGTAACTACACGCAATCGCTTGGATGCTGGCATGGATTCATCGGTCAGCAAAAGCTAATAGCTGTAAAAAAACATCATGGAACAACNAATAAACGATATTTATATTTGTCGGGTTGGATGATTGCGGCGTTACGCTCCGAGTTTGGCCCTCTTCCAGATCAGTCAATGCACGAAAAGACCTCAGTGCCAGGACTCATTTCAGAGCTCTATACATTTTTGCGTCAAGCAGATGCTAAATATTTAGGTGAATTATTCAACGCATATGACAAATCGGAAGAGATGGGTAATGATTTAGAAATGAAGGCAATAGAGAGTATGATTGATAGCTTTGAGACCCACATTGTTCCCATAATTGCCGATATTGATGCTGGATTCGGCAATGAGGAGGCAACTTACATCTTGGCGAAGCGAATGATTGAAGCAGGAGCTTGTTGTATACAGCTAGAGAATCAAGTTTCAGATGCTAAACAATGCGGCCATCAGGATGGGAAGGTGACGGTCCCCCATGAGGAATTCCTCGCTAAAGTAAATGCAGTTAGATACGCATTTTTAGAATTAGGGATAAATGATGGTGTCATTGTTGCCAGGACAGACTCACTTGGCGCCGGCCTNACGCAAAAAATTCCAGTTTCTAAAACTCCTGGCGATCTAGCCTCGCATTACAATCAATACCTTAGAACTCGGCCTGTAAGCTGCATTAGTGACATAAATGAGGGGGATACTGCTATTAAAATTGGCGGCGAGCTGGTGATTCCTGAAAGGTTACCTAACGGACTTTTTAGATTCAAAGATGGAACGGGTCAAGCAAGATGTATTCTCGATGGAATAACNAGCCTTCAAAATGGGGCAGACTTACTTTGGATCGAGACTGAGCAGCCNCANATCGGGCAAATAGGAGNGATGATCAAAAAAATTCGCGAGGTGATCCCCAACGCAAAACTTGTTTATAACAACTCTCCATCATTTAATTGGACTCTTAATTTCAGGCAACAGATCTATGATGCCTGGAGAGCAGATGGCACAGACGTATCACTTTACAANCGCGATGAACTTATGAAAAGCCACTACGATAATTCGGCACTTGCCNTTGAAGCGGACGAAAAAATCAAATCNTTTCAATTGGATGCATCATTACATGCGGGGGTATTTCACCACTTAATAACTCTTCCCACATACCATACCGCAGCGCTGTCAACGGATAATCTTGCCAAAGGTTATTTCGGTGAAGAAGGAATGTTAGCTTATGTTGCAGGTGTTCAACGAAATGAAATCAGGCAACATATAGATTGTGTAAAGCATCAGGCGATGGCTGGATCAAATATCGGTGACGATCACAAAGAATACTTTTCGGGTGAGCAGGCTCTGAAGGCGGCCGGCAAAGAAAACACGATGAACCAATTTTAATGTACGCCAATTCTCGTTGACTCAATGTAGACGAAAAAGTATCATTCACAGCCNAAAAATGTGTCCGTAGGGCGAGATTCGGGGATTAGCGCAGTCTGGTAGCGCGCCTGCTTTGGGAGCAGGATGTCGGGGGTTCAAATCCCTCATCCCCGACCAAGTTGGGGCCCTGTCTATGCGCCCGTAGCTCAGTTGGATAGAGCAACGGCCTTCTAAGCCGTGGGTCGCAGGTTCGAATCCTGCCGGGCGCGCCATNTGGACCCGGTCATGCAGGTAAATTATCGTTGTTGATGTTATGGTGGGCGTAGCTCAGTTGGTAGAGCCCCGGATTGTGATTCCGGTGGTCGCGGGTTCAATCCCCGTCGTCCACCCCAAATTAGCAATGTGAAACTTTTGAGAGAAATTTTATAGTAAGTTTTTATGCTGCATGTCACTCCATTTGTGGTGCAAGCAGGAAGAAGGTAAGTGAGAGTCTCTCCAAAGGAGGGTGCAATGTCTGCAATACTCTTGGACGGCACATTGGTCGCCAAGCAAACTGAACAGCAACTGATTAATCGAGTCAAAAATATACGGTTAAAAAATGGTTATCCGCCGACCTTAGCCACTATATTGGTTGGTTCAGATCCGGCGTCACAGACCTATGTCAGAATGAAGCAAAATGCCTGCAAAAGGATCGGTATGGAGTCAGTCGCAATTGAGCTTCCAGCCACGACCACCACGGAAGAGCTTACAGAAAAGATTTTCTCTCTGAATTCTAATAAATCGTGTCATGGAATATTATTACAACACCCAGTGCCACGACAAATCAATGAAAGGTTATGTTTTGACGCTATCAGTCTCCAAAAAGATGTAGACGGTGTGACGTGCTTAGGCTTCGGTAAAATGACGATGGGTCAGAGAACTTTCGGTTCGGCTACGCCACGGGGAATTATGCGGTTATTGGCGGCTTACGATATCAAGCTTGCAGGCATGCATGCTGTGGTAGTGGGTCGAAGCCCCATTCTGGGCAAGCCGATGTCTATGATGATATTAAATGAAGATGCAACTGTCACGGTTTGCCACTCTAAGACTAAAAACCTTCCGGAGATTATTCAATCAGCAGACTTAATTGTTGGGGCTTTGGGTAGACCCGAGTACATCAAAGCAAGCTGGATATCTGATGGGGCCGTTGTCATCGATGCTGGATTTCATCCCAATGGTTGCGGTGATATTGAGCTAGGTCCCTTATATGATAGGGTATCTGCTATTACACCCGTGCCTG
>PBJN01000009.1 GCA_002720735.1 Porticoccaceae bacterium | reverse complement strand
AAGATTCTTTGATTAGATCTGTTCAGTACATTCTCAAGTTGTTTGGACTNACCTTTTCTCCGGCTGCTTTGCGCGATCTACCCGAACTTACCAGTGGGCTCTTNAGTGTGCGAGATGCAGTTTCNGCATTGCGTCATGTTGGGTTTGAGGCGAGTTACGGTGATTTAGAAGTTGTCNAGCTNACCGATTCGCAATGCCCAGCNATTGGGTTTTTAAAATCTGGAAAATCTTTAGTAATTGAAAAAATTGACGAAAATGGTTCAGCTTCGGTAAGGGAGTTCTCTGCCTCATCCAAGTCGACACCAGTGCAAATTCCAAAGGAAAACCTCGGAGAGAGACTTCTACCCTTCGTGATATTAGCGAGAAAGACCTTTGCTGTTGGGATCGCGCGAGGAAAAAATGATTGGTTCTGGGGCTCTCTTCTCCAAGGAAAATCGCTCTNTGGTCAGGTGCTTCTCGCAGCAGCTGTGACAAATTTCCTTGGATTGTCTACGTCNCTNTATATNATGGTAGTTTATGACAGAGTGGTACCAAACGAGGCTATTGAGTCTCTAATTGCCCTAACGATCGGCGTGCTAATTGCGCTCGGTTTTGATTTTTTAATTAAAACCTTACGTGCTCAGTTTGTGGATAGAGCGGGAAAGAAGGCGGACGCACGAATGTCNNGGCTTATTTTCGATAAGATTTTAGGTATGCGGCTTGATAAGCGTCGCCAAAAATCAGGTGCTATGGCTAGTATAGTTCGGGAGTTTGATACGCTGCGTGAGTTCTTCACTTCAGCAACACTTGTAGCAGTGGTCGATTTGCCTTTTGTTTTTTTCTTTATCTGGGTTATATCTCTCATTGCCGGACCTCTTGCACTAATTTTACTAATTGCAGTTCCGTTAGTTGTTTTGGCGGGGCTTGTAATNCAGCCGTTTCTGGCGAAAATNGCTGAGAGTTCTATGCAAACTGGGATGTCTAAGCAGAGCGTCTTGGTAGAAACTCTAAATGGTCTCGATACTGTGCAGGCGACAGGTTCTGGTAGATTGATGAGACATCGGTTTGAGGAGGCATCGGATGCTCAGTCCGATTTAGGCCTCAGGAGCCGAATGCTATCACAGTTCGCTATTAACTCAGCCGCATCGATCCAGCAACTTGCCCAGATCGCCTTAATTTTTTTTGGAGTGTTTCTTATCCAAGACGGGACCGTAAGTATGGGTGCACTGATAGCTGCGGTGATTCTGGGCGGCCGCACTCTTGCACCACTATCGCAACTAGCCGCGGCAATGTCCCGAGCCAATGGAGCGAGGGAGGCATACCGCTCTCTCTCTAAGGTTATGGCAGATGATGTTGATACTAGGAGCACGACTCGACCAAGGCTCAGTCGGCGAAACTTATCAGGTGCAGTTGAGCTCAAGAACGTCAGCTATTCCTTTCCTGGNGCAGCAACGCCTATTATTAGAGATTTATCTNTAAAAATACCGAAAGGTCAGAAGGTTGTGATTTTGGGTCGTATGGGTTCCGGGAAATCTACACTTTCTCGTTTGGTTGCTGGTCTNATCCAGCCAAATGACGGAACCGTTATGCTTGATGGNGTGGATTTGCGGCAGATTGATAGGTCGGATGTTTTGAGAAATGTGGGTGTTATGTTGCAGGAGACTTGGCTATTTTCAGGCACAGTGAAAGAGAATCTGCAAATGGGCTTTTACGAGTATGACGATGCATATCTTCTNAATATTGCGAAAATCTCGTGTGTTGATGACTTTATCGCTACTTATCCTCAGGGATATGACATGGAGTTGAAGGAGAGAGGTGAAGGGTTGTCNGGTGGACAACGCCAATCTATTAACCTTGCGCGAGCNATGTTACATGATCCCAATCTTCTCATTTTGGATGAGCCAACAAGTTCAATGGATATGGCAACAGAGAGGGCCGTGCTGGATCGTATGAAAGATTGGGCAGCCGATAAGACCCTAGTGATGGCTACTCACCGAAATTCCCTCCTTGAATTAGCTGANAGGGTGTTGGTGATAGATCAAGGAACAATCATTACTGACACTACACCCGCAAAAATAAAAGCGCAAGCAGGTTAAGGAGGCGGAATGGGGGANATGGATTTCAAGACCCTCTCTCAGGAGATGTCCGGCCGTGAGAGTTTGACGGAATCATATATTTTGATTTCGGTCTCCGCGTTAATTCTTCTGCTACTCATCTGGGCAAACCTCGCTGAGTTGGATAACGTGACGCGTGGAGACGGACGTTTAGTATCCTCTGTACAAAATCAGATGGTACAAGCTGCTGAAGGTGGNGTGATATTACGTCGTTATGTAACTGAAAATACGGTTGTAAAAAAAGATCAAATTTTATTTGAGATTGATCCTGTAGATGCCAGNAGTGAGTTGAATCGATTAGCACAGCGNTTGGCGNCGCTCGATNTAAAAGAAATTCGGTTNCGAGCTGAGATTAATGGTGAGGAGTTTTCGGTACCAACCGACTTGAGCTCTCGATCTCCGATGGTTTCACTAACAGAGCAGAGCCTCTTNACAGCGAGGCGCTCTGAGTTATCAGGTGAGCTTGCGGTCCTTGCACAGCAATTAAGACAGAGGAACCAGGACCTGCGTGCCGCAGAAAGTATGGTGGGTACGGCAAAAAGAACTGGGGGATTTCTTGAGGAAGAAATTGCTGTTGTAAAGCCTTTGGTNAAGGATAGNATTGCGCCCGCAACNAGACTTCTAGAATTACAAAGACAATTAGAGCAGATACGTGGTGAGCAAGACCGAGCAGGTACTGCGATCGAACAAGCGCGTTCGGGAATGAAAGAACTGGAGACCGAAGTGGAGAATGCCAAGGCTAGCTATCGATTGAGGGCCATGGACGAACTTAATACNGTNGTTGCAGAGCAGAGTGAATTGCGAGAGGCGTTACCGAGGTTAGAAGAGCGGGTTAGTCGAACAATCATCAGGGCCCCCATGGACGGTATTATTAATCGGCTGAATTTTCGGACTTCTGGTGGATTTGTAAATACGGGAGATATTATCTTGGAACTCGTGCCAACAGGGGAAGCACTCATCGTNGAGACTCGTATAAAGCCTCAGGATATCTCGCGAATTCGAATGGATGACCAAGTTCGTATAAGGCTTTCAGCTTACGATTCTGCCAAGTACGGTGCGGTTGACGGAAGAGTTACGAGGATCAGTCCAGATGCGGTGATGGAGGAGGGCAACCAAGGCGCTAGCCATTATCTTATTGATGTATCGATTGAGGGCAAACTTTTCCTNGAAAATTCAAGCACACCTGTAACGTTTATTCCTGGGATGACTGCAACTGTTGATGTGCTCTCTGGGAAGAGAACTGTGTTTGAGTATATTTGGCAGCCGATGGCTAAGGTCCAGGAATTAGCGTTTAGAGATTGAACAAACCATCGTCAGANTTACTTGNTTCTTGTTCGGATAAGTAATCAATAATAACTGTAAGAGGATNATTATGAAGTTTTTCTCAAGTCTANCAAGTTTTTTAAGAATTCGNNTNANCATNANNACATTANTGTTAGCNAGCTCTCTATTCAGCGTGTCTGTCGNNGCCTCGGTGTTTCCGGATAAAATTATCTCCAAAAAAATTAAAGATGCTAAAAATTATAATATCGTCTTTATCCTTACGGATGATCACAGATATGATGCGATGGGATTCATGGATCATCCGTTTATGAAGACACCACATTTAGATTCGATTGCTGAAGAGGGTGTGCATTTAAATAATGCTTTTGTGACTACCTCGTTATGTTCTCCAAGTAGAGCATCGATTTTGACCGGCCTGTATACCCACAAGCACAGGGTGATTGATAATCAGCGATTAGAGCAGAAGGACGCTGTTTACTTTGCACAGTATCTTCAGCAGCAGGGATATGACACTGCGTATATAGGTAAGTGGCACATGGGACAAAAGAGTGATCACCAGCGCCCTGGATTCTCACACTGGGTAAGTTTTGCCGGGCAGGGTCATTATTTGCCACCAAACGATGCTTGGACGCTTAATGTGAATGGGGAACGCGTGAAACAAAAAGGCTACATTACCGACGAGCTCACAGATTACGCAATAGACTGGATGAAGGATAGTCAGCGGAGGCAAAGACCGTGGATGATGTATCTCTCGCATAAGGCTGTCCACTCTAATTTTACGCCGGCAGAGCGTCATAGGGGAATGTACGACGGGAAGGTTAAACTCCCCGCAAATCANAAGGTTGAGGATTACAGAGAGAATACTCCGCGCTGGGTTCGTGACCAAAGAAACAGTTGGCATGGCATGGATTTCCCCTATCATAGTGAAGTTGACATCACGAGATATTATCAAAATTACTCTGAGTCGTTTTCTGCTGTAGATGACAGTATCGGTAGGATTAAAGACCAATTAAAGAAGATGGGAGTCTATGAGGATACCCTCATTATTTATATGGGTGATAACGGCTTTATGTTTGGTGAGCATGGTCTAATTGATAAGCGTGTCGCATATGAGACATCGATTCGTGTGCCTATGGTTATGCAACTTCCATCATTGATCAAGGGGGGACAGACTGTTGAAAACGTCGTTGCAAATATTGATATAGGTCCAACGATTTTAGAGGCCGCTGGGATTCAGACTCCCCCTCATATGGATGGGAAGAGTTTCCTCCCGTTGGCGCAGAATAAAGAGATTAAGTGGCGGGATTACTTTTTATATGTTTACTATTGGGAAAAAAACTTTCCTCATTCCCCCACCGTTTTTGCATTGAGGGGTGATCGGTATAAGTACATAACCTACTATGGTTTGTGGGATACTGATGAGCTCTATGACCTTCAAGATGATCCATACGAGACCACGAATTTAATTGCAAGCGAGAACCATAGAAGAACCATTCGGAAGATGAAGCGGAATCTTTTCTCGATGCTTGCTGAAGAGGGTGGTATGGATATTCCAATGAACGAGCCAACGGGCGATTATAGAAATCTACGTTATCGCGAGCGAGCGGGTGATGAGGCTGCAAATTTCCCGAATAGATTCGTGGTGGATGAGCCCGAAAATGACGATTCGAAATAAAAGCAGGTTTTTAATTTTGTGTATTGAACATCATATTATGATGAACGTTTGAATAGGAATAACATGAAGAACAGATACTCAGCTTTTTTACTGCCAATGACATTTCTTTTTATTCAAGGATGCTCTGCGGATTCGAAACCTTACCTCGACGGCTCTTTAGATCCGGCGACCAGGACAGAGGATCTATTGTCTAGGATGACGCTTGAGGAGAAGATTGGCCAGATGGTTCAATTCAGTTCACCCAGTAATATTGCAGCCGCAGAGCGAGAAATGTCAATTGATGAAATTGCGATGAGTGATGAGTTTGCATTTTATCCTGGTCTCACAGTATCCGACATACCGGGTCTCGTGGAAGCGGGAGAAATTGGTTCGTTCTTAAAGGTGAGTAGTATCGGATGGATTCGTAAGCTACAGGAGAGTGCGAGGAAATCAAGGTTGGGTATACCCTTGCTTCTTGCGGAGGACTCAATTCATGGAAACGCAATGGTGTGGGGAAGTACGGTCTACCCGTCTCCGATTGGTCTTGCGAGTTCTTGGAACCTTGATCTCGTAGAGAAATCTCAAGCCGAGACGGCATACGAGATGAGAACCATGGGGCTTCACTGGAACTTTACGCCAAATGTTGACATCGCGAGGAATCCGAAGTGGGGCCGGATCGGGGAGACCTTCGGAGAGGACCCACTTCTGGTAACCNAGATGGGTGCCGCGGTTATCAGAGGATTACANACCGGNAANCCTGAGATGAAGGGCGGAGTTNTGACTACTGTAAAACATTTNGTTGCAGGGGGAGACCCCTCTAATGGTAAGAATTTTGCTCCGATGGATGTGTCAGAGCGAACTCTCCGTGAGGTATATTTCCCACCNTTTCGTGATGGGATCATGAATCAGANGGTAGGCTCAGTTATGGCTGCTCACAATGAGGTNAATGGGGTTCCAGCACATGGCAGTCGNTTTTTGCTTACAGATGTTCTGCGTGATGAGTGGGGTTTTGAGGGAATAGTGGTCTCNGACTGGCTCGATGTTGGCCGTCTGATGAGCCTGCATCGGGTAGCGCCTACCCACGAGGATGCCGTGTATCAGGCAGTACATGCCGGCCTAGACATGAATATGCACGGGCCTAATTTTGCGCCAGCACTCCTAAAGCTTGTTAGAGATGGACGAATATCTGAGGAGCGAATTGATCTGTCGGTGAGAAGGATATTGAATGCTAAATTTCGTCTTGGCCTTTTTGAGGAAAATTATGATGAGCTTTCCGAGTTTCCTAGTGAAAAGGATATGGAAAAACATTTTAATACAGCACTTGAGCTTGCTCGTCAGTCCATAATTCTCCTCAAAAATGAGTCAGAAATATTACCTATCTCAACTGACCAGAAGATCTTTATAACAGGACAAAATGCTGACAGTGAAGCGCTGCTTGGGGATTGGGTTTATTTCCAGCCACCGGAGCGGGTGACTACATTCCTTGAGGGGATGATGGGAGCGGTAACCAAACCGGGAAATATTGATTTTTTAGATGTTGGAACGAATCCTCGAGTGCTTGATGAAAGTAAATTATCTGAGGCCACTTACAGGGCTGGTAATGCAGATATCGCTATTGTTGTCGTGGGCGGCAATTCTTTACGCTATGGTAAGAACGCTAAAATCAAGACATCAGGTGAGAATGCAGCGCGTAGTAATATTAACTTAATAGGACGTCAACTCGCACTGGTTCAGGCCGTAGAGAAAAGTGGTACACCGACTTTAGTAATCTTGATAAATGGCCGACCAATCAGTGAGCCGTGGATATCCGATCATGTTGACGCTATCATCGAAGCATGGGAGCCTGGTGGTTCCGGAGGAACAGCGCTTGCAGAGATCATATTTGGAATGGTTAATCCCAGCGGGAAACTGCCCGTAACCATACCTTATGATGTTGGACATGTTCGATCGCATTATAGTGAAAAATCCTCCTCATTCTTCAGAGATTATGTGGATATACCCTCACCATCGAATGGGATGGTAAACGGTCGATCAAGGAACCTTTTTGATTTTGGATATGGACTTAGTTATACCACCTTCAGTTTCGAAAATATTAAGCTAAGTAATCCAGCAATTGCCAGAGATGGGTCTGTATCGGTGAGTGTAGACGTCACGAATTCTGGCAAGATAGCAGGTGCAGAGGTTGTTCAGCTTTACATTCGTGATGAGTTTAGTGAGGTAACAAGACCTGTGAGGGAATTAAAAAATTTCCAACGCGTAGATCTTGCTCCGGGGGAGAACAGGACAGTTGAGTTTGAGATCACCCCAGATATGTTGTCGTATTTTAATTTGGCAATGAAACGGGTAGTGGAGCCAGGCGATTTTTCCATAATGGTCGGCTCTTCTTCACGTCTAGAGGATTTGATGACTGCCAAGCTTTCAGTAACACCGTAGCAGCACAAAATATAGCTTTGACGGCGAGTGGGTTATAAAATATTTTTCCTCAAAAAAGAGTTATCCATTAAATGCTGGCGTTCCCGGAGCTCTGTATCTATCAATAGGACTTCTCACACAATCGCTACCAAAATAATGGCCAGTGGTAACATCATTCATCAAAAGATGGATACATGATCCTGTCCCCTCTTCAGGGGCTTTCATTCCCATCTCTTGGGGACTCTTGCCCCGATTCTGAGCAAGCGGTAGCGTCATATCGGTCTCGATAAAACCGGGTGTGCATGAATTAATTTTTATGGTTGTGTGTGAGCGAGCCTGCTGCATAGTTAATGCATTAGTGCATGCCTTAGAAAAGCCATAGACATTTGAGTTCAATAATTCTTTTTCTGAATCACTTGACTCTTGATATTGCCGGATGAATTCCTCGGTTAGCTCTAATATCTGTTCCCAGGTAACTTCTTGATGGGTCAATATTTTTCTAGTTCGATCATTACAGCGCGAGAGGTAATTTGGCCCCGCCGCTGAGGTGATATTAACCACCCTGCCAATATCTGGTTCTAACAGGTGATAAAAATAGTCCAGGACGTATTTTGGACCAAGTGTATTGACACGAACTACGTCTTCTACTCCAGTTGGCGAGTTCATAATACCTGCATTGTTCACGATCCCATAAAGTCTCAAGCCTTTTTGTGAGAGGAGACATTCTATTTGAGAGGCGGCGCTTTGGATGGAATCTCGATTTGATACATCCATTATTATGGCATCCAGTCGACTTTCACTGCCTGGTACTATTGATGTCAAGCTGTTGATGGCCGCTACCGATCTATGCTTGTCTCGACAACTAAAAAATAAATGAGTCTCTGGAAATTGTTCCAAGAGCGCCTTAACGATAGCAAAACCGATCCCTTTGTTGGCGCCAGTAATCAGAATTGTTTTGGTTTTTTTCATAGTGCTAACCATAAACTATCCTTTTCGGTTTTAAAACATTGATACTGTAACCATTGTAGGCCAAAGCTCATCATCTTTTGTGGGTGTATGTAAAAATGCCCTAAAAGTTTATCTTCTAGGGACATTTTTATCTATCATGGGTTTAAGAAAAGCAAAAAATTCTGAGTGAGTTTTCCCTTTAACTCGCGGAATAAATTTGCTGACAAACTTCGATCGTGTCGTTAATTGGTCGCATCATACTTATCATTTTGGCAAAACCGCTTTCCGGAGATATTTCTGAGGAGAAAAAGTTATCTAGCCCTTGTCCCATTTCACTTGCTGAAGGTTGGACGAATCTGACAGTTAGCGTGCCAGTCTCTTCCCTGCCGCCTCCGATTGGAGCGAACACTCCGATTTGTACATTCAGTCCAGCCGCTTGGGCCTCGTTTTCCATTTGGGTGGCCGCAGCAACGAATGCTGATAATCGCCCGGGTCTTACCATTACGCGAGTAACACGCTCATAACCCGGTGCGACATCAAATTTTTTCAACGGCTTCCAGACAGCGCTTGTTTTTATATCGCGCATGGCGCTCAGCTTTTTTGGTGCCATAGCAGGATCATATTTCGTGAGACCTTCCATTGCGCTTTTCACTGAGTCAAATGCGTTCCACACAAACATTTGGCCGGGATAATCCTGTCCAGTCTGTGTTACACAGACACCCGCTGCAATAGATCCTATCGACTCAAACAATGCAGGATTAGAGGCTATATAGTCAGTGTAGGCCTTAGGATTTTTTGCTGAGATGTTCAAAGTGGTGAAAGCCCCACTAGGGATGTCCGCTGGTAGACTAAAACTAGACATGTGCTTTCTTTCTTTGTGGCCACCCGCCGAGACGGACAACGATAAAGATAAACAGATTATTGCGAAAAGCTTCTTTTGCATAATATATATCCTTTGTGAGAGCGAGGCTAAGATTTATAGTTTTCTTCATCTTACCTTATGGCAAGGTGGATAAATAGCTATAAGTTTATGAACACCGACTTTCGATAGAAGAAAGTATGATCGGACTGTTTTTGGAATAATATCTGGTCCTTAGCAGAGGAACGGGAGGCAGCGTTGGGGTATTAGTCTTATTCTGAGTTAGCATCAAAAGGGGGCTGAAAAAAGCTGACTANGAGATTAATTTGGTCATTTGGACGGGAACAAGGACCGAGAATTTGAAGTAGGCGCTGCAACTCATCTGTTTTTTCTAGCGAGGGAGTTTATCTGATCTTTTGAGGCGGGAGTTTGGTATTTGTCTTTCCACTCTTTNTACGGCATACCGTAAATAGCTTGTTGCGTTTCTTCCAGAGATAGGCACATGCCGTTTTCTTCTGCCGCGTCGAGGTACCATTTGCTAAGGCAGTTNCTGCAGAAGCCCGCATGAATCATTAGGTCAATATTCTGAATCTCTTTGTTATCGTCAAGGTGCCTTAGTAAACGACGAAGTACATTTGCTTCAAGCACCTGTTGTTGCTTATGGGTTATCATCATTTATGTCCTTATTAAATTGTGTGCGTAAAGTTGTTGAGAAGAGACAAATAAACCGCCTCATTACAGTCCACGTGTTTCAAAATATTTGTAACCTCTTATCGGAGAATTTTTTCGGTTGATCCCCAAGTCTTACTGGCACAGCATGCTTCTTACATAAATGCTGCCCTATTATTCAAAATCTAATTTTTATTTAAAGAACGTTGTCTTAATCGCCGCATACCAGCTAACCACCTATCGATATCATTTCCCTTCCGACGGACATACTCTTCCACCTCTGGATGGGGAAGGACGTGGAACCGTTCTTCATTTAAAGTATCAACGACGGTTTTTGCAAGTTGTTCGGGTTCTATGACGCCGTCAGTTTGCCCGTCTCCGAGGCTTCTAGGAGCCATAGCNGTGTTAACTCCTTGTGGACAGAGAACAGANACTTTAATNCCGTCATCACCGTGNGTGATAGCCATAAATTCTGCAAGCTTTACTGCAGCAGCTTTACTCACCGTGTATGGTCCAGTGCCCATTGCAGCTAAAAGCCCCGCTGCAGATGCGGTAATAAGGAAATAACCGTTTCCTCTAGCAATCATTGACGGAAGACATGCCCTAGCAGCATAAATATGTGCCATAACATGAACCTCCCATTGTGATTGCCAAAGCTCGTCAGGCGCGTCGAGCAAAAGGCCTCCCTTACTTAAGGCTCCTGCATTTGAGCAGTAAAGATCAACTTGACCATAATGTGATACCGCACAATCAACGAGAGCTTTTACTTCCGACTCCTTTGTAACATCCGCCGCGAATCCCAGACAACCAAGTTCGTTGGATACGTGTTGGACTTGATCAGGATCAAGGTCGGAAATTACCACCCCCTTTGCCCCCTCATTGAGGAACTCGTGAGCCATTGCCCGTCCGATTCCGCCATTACCGCCNGTAATTATTGCGACCTTATCTTTTAGATCCATCCATCACCTCGATCAAATCCTCGATGATAAACCTAATACTATCGAGGACGCTATGTTTTTGTAACTAATGGCTGCTCTNGTTGTNACCGCGGNTTTATGGGTGGCATTTTAGGTTCAGCGNGGGGACACTCCCCTTTGTGGAGTATTGTGAGGAGGTTAAATATGATATATCGCTCTNAGNAGAACATAATTAAAATTTTTAGTNTTNTCATTNNTGANAAGGGAGTAGCTGANGCATATGCAGAACAGANAAGTTGTTGTTGAAAACCTGCCTACTGGAAAGTTNCATTGNAATAATTTTAAAATAAAAATGGGGTTNATACCAAAATTATCATCAGGACAGGTGTTGGTCCGCACAACTGCATTTGCCATCACTGCTGGTGCACGCGCAGGGCTTCAAGGGAGTGCAAGTTATGCAGGNGCAGCAGAAACCGATGTTGTTATGCAAGGAACCGGTATCGGTGAGGTTGTAGAGAGTACAAATGCACAATTTCCTGTCGGATCTATGGTTCTGGGGCCGACAGGTTGGCAAGAGTATGCCGCTCTCAANAGNCGATCACTCACCTTTATTCCGGAGNNTTATGATCCGCTAAAATTTATNGGNCCTTTAGGCATTAACGGTCTTGCCGCATACTTTGGCTTGTTTAGAACAGGTCGACCTGCAATCGGTGAAACTGTTATGGTATCTGCGGCAGCAGGATCGGTTGGGCACTACGTTGGCCAGATGGCCAAGATAATTGGGTGCAAAGTTGTGGGCGTNACGGGCGACAAGAAAAAGGTGGAAAGGCTAAGAAATGAGCTTGATTTTGATGCAGCTGTAAATTACAAGTCCGAGAGCTTTCGCAAAGATTTAAAACTTGCCACTCCTAACGGAGTAGATGTTTATTTTGACAATACTGGCGGAGATATACTTGGCTCAGCTTTGTTTCGGTTAAACGTCGGTGGGCGGATAGCGTGCTGTGGGGTGGTTTCACAATATGACACATCATCTCCTGATTCAGGGCCGAAAGGCATTCCTGGGTTATTAGTGAATAAACGTCTTACGATGCAAGGATTTTTGGTGTTTGATTATGCGGATGAATATCAAACNGCCAGAGANGAGATNAACAAATGGATAGACGCTGGAAAATTAGTTNGTTGGACAGACGAGGTTTTCGGGCTTGATTCCGCACCAGAGGCATTTGTAAATCTGCTTGCAGGAGGTAACATTGGGAGCCGTATTGTCCGACTTGATTGAGCGTAAATAATCAATTGATTAGCTCGAGGCCTCATAGAGTCAGTCTCAAATCAAGTTGAATCTTATAAGATAGGGATAGCTTAGTGGTTTTTTTTTCGCCTACCAAAAAAGTTATGATAATTTTATCAAGTGTTTTCCTCAGATTCGGAGTGTCCATCTTTCTAATAAGTGAAGCCCAAGCAATAAAAGATCCCAACCTTGACTACAAACATATTAAAGCTTCCCCAAAAGACTTGATTATTTCTAGATCAGATTATAAGAATGGGCTACATGGATTTTGGTTNGGTCAGTCGATAGCTAATTGGACTGGCTTGACAACAGAAAATAATAGAATTGGTGTTGGTAAAACTGGTGACTTTTATACTAGAGATGATTGGGGAAAACTAAACCGGCCCAGCATCCTACAAAATCAGTGGAAAAAAAATTATCGCACGATTGGCTATGTTTTCAGATCCGAGGATGAAATCTGGGGTTCCGATGACGATACNGATATTGAGTATATGTATCAACATCTCACTTATCTTCATTCCGCTTCGATTCTTTCCGCAGATCAGATAAGGGAAGGGTGGATGCGGCACATAAAAAAAACCGAGCCCAACTACCTATGGGTTTCGAATGAGGCGGCCCTTCATCTTATGTACAAAGGGCTTTCCACACCTGAAACTGGATCTGCGGTGAATAACCCTCATTTTGACATGATTGATGCGCAGCTTACGACAGAAATATTTGGTTTGTTCGCCCCAGCAAGTCCTGAAGTTGCCCTTAATCTCTCCCACCTACCGATCCGTGTTACNGCTGATAAAGAGGCTGCTTGGATTGCTGAGTTTTATGTTGTCATGCACTCCCTTGCATCTGCGGTAGACAAGAAATTATCTTTGAAAAATCAAATATTCTGGATGGCAGATCGTGCTAGAGAGCATCTGCCAAATCATTCATACCCAGCAAAGATGTATGACTTTGTGAAAGAGCAATCNGGNGTCAATTCTCGCTGGGAAGATACCCGTGATCAAATATATGTNAGGTATCAACTCAAGGAGGAGGACGGATATGATGTNTCCTCAAGAAACNTGTATTGCAACGGGTGCTTTGCAGCTGGGATAAATTATGCCGCCAGTTTGGTGAGTCTTTTTTACGGTGAGGGAGATCTCAAAGAGACTATTAAAATTGGTACATTAGCGGGATGGGATTCCGACAATCCGACTGCAACATGGGGTGGCTTGTTGGGTTTCATGTTGGGAAAAGATGGGGTCGAGGAGGTTTTTAAAAGGAAATTCTCTAATAAATATCATATACACAGGACTCGACAGGCATTTCCTGTAAAAGATGGCATTGATTCTTTCGGCGACATGGCTAAAAAAGGAATTTTCATTGTAGACCGTGTTGTTCAAGATCAACTCGGTGGGGGNGTTGATTTTGATAAAGGTGTCTGGGTCTTGCCCAATCTGGATCNAAAATCGATGTAATTTCTACCGNCTATGTTGAGTTGATCAGCGAAAGTTAGATTTCCAAGCTTTAGTGAGGTCAATTTTTTGAGGTCAGTAATAATTACAGACGGTACCTCATATACCTTCAGTGCAACTGTGCTGATTGGAGGAGGCGCTTCAATATTTGAAGGATTTACAGAGATGATGNTATTTAATGTTATCTCCCCCAGACGAGTTAATCTGACCATAGATTGTATATTATCCAGTCGGAGGCTAATTNGTTCTGNTGTGGTACTTTACAGCGATNTTTGGTNTCAGGCAGCGAGTGGAATTAATCTTGGCTTCAAAATTTTGAGTCAGTATGCAAGAAGGCGGTAGCNTNACGAAAATNCACACCAGTTTTTTAATGCAATATGTTCTAAGAAGCTGCTTTNCGATTATGCTTGAAAGATACTATCATCATTTCTCTCAGTTCTCTTTGTGTTNANNCGTTCTCGCTTGCTTTGCAGACAGATTAAAGANGCGGGCGTTTTAAATGCTCAATAAGGTCTATTTGGTTCATCGATCTTGAATACTTCCAGCAAGAAATCTTTCAGTAGTTCCCATGAGCGTCGGTTCGCTTCCTCTGAGTATAATGTTCCGANGTCTGGGTTACTCGCNCTTGGATTNGTAAAGGAGTGCATTGCTTGTCCATATATGTGTAACTGCCANTCNACATTTTTTCTTGTCATTTCTTCACAGAACGACTCTAGCTGATCTCTGCCAACCATTGGGTCCTGCATACCATGCATGGCAAGGACTTTAGCGGAAATTTTGTGTTTTGAGAGGTTAGAATCATGTAAAAAACCATGGAAGCTGGCACTACCACACAGATTAACACCGCTCCTCGCAAGATCTAGCGCTACTAATCCACCAAAGCAGTAGCCGCATATCGCAATTTTTGAGTTCATAACTCCCGATATTTTTGAGACTGCATCGTAAGCGCCGATAACTCTCGCGGTGAGTTGACTTCGATTATCTAACAGTGGTTGCATGAGAGTTGAATTTTCCTCAACACTCGTTCCTGTGGTACCCTCACCGTACATGTCGAGGGCAAACCCAAGGTAACCAAGCTCTGCAAGTTTGTTGGCAATATTATGTGCGAACTCGTCACGACCTCCCCATGCGTGTGCGACGATCACTGCAGGAAAGTTTTGCTTATCTGGAAAGGCTGCATAACCAATGTAATTTTGAGTTCCCACCTGATAGTCAATTCTGGTTGCGTGCACGACGAGGTTCCTTTTAAAAAATTAAATTTTGATCTGCAATCTGCAGTAACGTGAGCGATCTTTGTGTTTCTGTTTAGCAGTTTGCTTAACTTATTCTCAAAGTTAATGTCTTATCTTAAACAAATTTTCAAGGCGGCACATATTATGCAAAAAAAACATAAATATAATTTATACTATGCATGAAAATTATTAAGCTAAATTTAAATGCGTATTCGTACAAAGATCTCTTTTTAAAAGGAGATATTTAATGAGCGTGATTTACGCTGTTTTAGCAGTGTCAGGGTTATTGGGAGCGGCAATAGTCCGCGAGGAGTTTGTGAACTCACAGCCGCCAGTAAAGCGAACTAAAAATGACGAGTAAACTAGCTTGGTAGGCCTGATCGCCTTCTTAAACTGGCATAACGATTGGGCTGCCAAGCGCTTTTTTAGATAACTATAACTATCTATTGTGCGATCTATCTTCGTCGAAGCAGTAATGTCTCCCTAAATAACACCGTCAACGATCACTCCTTACCCGCTTCTAAAAAATCTTTGTTTTTTTACCTTACAATACTACTCGTTAGCTGAATAGTAGGTTGTCCTGTGTTACTGTTTTTTGTCGAAAATAACGCGGCAAATATATTTAGGATGGAGGAGCAATATGACTACTCTTTTGTTCGATCTAAAGCATAAAACCGCTTTAATCACAGGCGGTAATGGCGGTATTGGACTTGGTTTGGCGAAAGGCATAGCCAAACAAGGTGGTAACGTATGTATCTGGGGGCGTGACAAAAAGAAAAATAAGATCGCTATTCAAGAGTTATCGGAGTTTGAGGGCACTTTTTACTCTATCGTAATGGATGTGGCTGACGAAGGTGCAGTTAGTGAAGCTTTCTCGGAAACTTTGAGCGTATTTGGGCGAATTGATGGATGTTTCGCAAATGCTGGCGTTGGCAAGCGCGATACATTTCATGAGCAAAATATCGAATCTTGGCGGAGAGTGTATGAGGTGAACCTTGATGGGTTATTTTTCACTTTGCGAGCTGCGGCTAAGCACATGAAAGAGCGTGCAGAAAGAGGCGATTATGGTGGGCGACTCGTGGGGGTTTCATCCATAGGGGCAAGGTTCGGTATGGCAAAAAGTCAAGCTTATGCCGGCAGCAAAGGAGCAGTAATTTCAATTATGCAGGGGCTAGCGGTTGAGTACGCCCGTTATGGGGTAACTGCGAATTCGATTCTTCCAGGCCATATTGAAACTGCAATGACTGCGAAAAATTTGGAAAACGAAAAATTTGTGAATGCAATTATTCCTCGAATACCAGCTAGACGATTTGGCACGCCCGACGATTTCGAGGCAATAGCCGCATACTTGATGAGCGACTCAAGTAACTATCATTCAGGAGATTGCTTTACAATTGATGGCGGCTTCTCGATGTTTTAAGAAAACCATTTGGAGTTGTATGTCAGAATTTGATTACCATTTTACCGAGACTAGCGAGGCGATAGAGAAATACCTCGCAGAATCCCTCAATACCTGCTTGGCAGGTGGTTTTATTGTTGAGAGCGACAGAGCATTGATTCTCCGCTATCTTAATGAGAAGACTGTCTGCGCGATTGGTGCACTTAACACAAGTATTTATGCCTCCCAATCGCGGACGAGTTTTATTTATTTTTTGTTAAATCAGGCTAGAGATTTTATGGATAAAACGGAAATTGAACTATGAATGGGTACCTTAAATTGCAGGGGCTATGGTTTTGTAGAAATGGTGGGTGGGCATTTTGTTTATGCTTGATTTTAATATCGTTATCCTCCGCATTTACAAATACTGTAATTGGAGAAACTTTTGAATATAACCCATGTATTTCCGCGGATAAAGAACTCGGTGATTCAGCATTTTGGGCAGTAACATCTGCGAAATTATATGAGGAAAAGAAATATTCGAGAGCAGTAGCTGTCGTTGATGTGTGTTTCAATCGGTGGGGTCCTGAGGCAGGTCAGCAGCAAAAAAGGTTATTAGAAATGAATGCAAAGTGCCCACCGACGGGAAGAGTGAATAGGCATAATCGGTTATCTATTGAAGAAGATTATCTTATGAACGATGTTTCATTTGCGCTCTGGGTCAAGGCTCGATCTTTGGATGAGCTAGGTGAAGTTGAGAGTGCTAAGAGCGCCTACGCACAATGTTTATACATGATTTGTGGCCGAGTGTGGGATCCTAGGGGCTGGTTTTGGAGCCCTGCGGAGGATTGTATAAAGTACGCGAAAAAGCTTTTCTAATCGTGGATTGGAGATGATTTTGTTATCTTCGGGTGTTCCATGCGTTTTATCTGATGACTATCATTACCGGGTAGTGCCGCAATAGATGCACAAATAAGGAGAATGCGATTTCTACTTGATTACAAAATATATCTGCTTTCTTGCCTTTACTGGATTTTTTTTGTACAGCGGCTCTAGCGCCTCTGTGGACACCGACGGGGACGGCGTTAATGATTCTCAGGAAATTCTTGATGGTACTGATCCAAAGGATAACCTGGATTGTTTAAGTTGCAAGGTGACGATCTCGGGTATGGTCTATCACTGGAAGAATCATTCTTTAATTCAAGCTGTCACTGTGATTCCAGAGGAACTTTCTGTAGGAGAGTCGAATCATCAAGCTCAGGGAGGCACAACCGGAACAAACGGGAGATATGACCTCCAAGTGCGATCTGACGTCTCTGACAGGCTTGTTGCTACGAAGGAAATCATTGAGGATAATTTTATCGGTGTTATCACATCTGCAGATGCATTAGCGGCTTTAAAGATTTCGGTTGGCGTTAATCCAAACGTTGATCCCGATGGCTCTGGCCCACTTAACTCCCTGCCAATCTCTCCATACCAGTATATTGCAGCAGACGTGAATCGGGATGGAAGAGTCACTTCAGCAGATGCCTTAGAGATTTTAAAGATGTCGGTAATGGTCAGTGATACTAAAGAATCACAATGGATTTTTGTATCGGAGGACTTTGATTTCTGGGACGAAACATCGCGTGAGTTCTATACTACCAAGTCTGAAGTGATGTGGAGTAGCACAGAAATTTTTGCAGAGCCAGAGCAAAAATCCGTTCAAAATATGGTCGGAATTTTAATGGGCGACGTGAATGGTAGCTGGGAACCTCCAGAGCAGAGTTTTAAAGTAACGAGCGAACACTTCAGGGAACTTGTTCACGCAAGTTCAGGTTCATTTTCACAGTGGAGTATACGTGATCTTCATTCAGATGGTGGAAGTTTTGCTCCACCGCAGCCATCCCAGGTGGCGCAGATTAGCAAGAAAAGAGGTCTGGCGTATGGCTACCTTACTGAGGCGGATCTTCAAGTTATGGCCGGAAAAGTGAGGTGGTGGTATAACTGGGGTAAGGAGGCAAAAGATACAGTTCAAGCCGTCTATGCAGATTATGGATATGATTTTGTTCCGATGGCGTGGGGAGGCAGATTTGACGANACTGTTATTAGGAGGTTTGTTGAGGATAATTCCAATGTNAGATACCTATTGGGATTCAATGAGCCTGGGCACAAAAACCAAGCAAATTTGACTCCTACTCAGGCGGCCGCGCAGTGGCCCAGATTGCAATCTATCGCAGACGACCATAATTTAGTGCTTGTATCCCCCGGCGTAAATTATGCGCCGGGGGATGTCGATATTCCCGGGACCGAAAATGATGGAAACCCATTGGAATATTTGAGAGCCTTTTTTAACGAATGCAATGACTGCCGAGTGGATCACNTAGCGATNCATGGGTATATGAGGAACCCNAGTAACTTNAAAGAGTATGTTAGAAAATTCGAGGAATTCAATAAACCGATATGGATTACNGAATGGGCCTCCATGGGTGATTGGGCTGTTCANTCTGANAGAAACCNNCCNGGCCTTGAGTGGCAGATGGATTANCTTGCCGAGACAACCCGGTGGCTTGAGCAGACGGAATCAGTTTACAGATATGCGTGGTTTGTCGGGCGGAACCGGTATGGATTAAATGAACCGCCTTATAACAGTATTCTAGCTGAGGATGGNGTTCTGTCACCATTAGGGGGAATTTATGTCGCAATTCCATCGATGGATTATCGATATCAAATTCCCTCAAAAATAGAGGCNGANGGTGCGCNTGAGCTATCTGGGTTCAATCACCAACCCACGAATGATAATGATGGACTGGCACATCTGGTTGCCACTCCCGGAGATGAGGCAGTATTNAAGATTTCATCAGAGGTCCCTGTTGAATGTGTTTTTGATCTTCGAATCGCATCTGCGAGGGTAGGGGGGGTATTAATCCAGCTAGATGGGGAGATTGCTCACCGATTCCCTGAGGTGAGCACTGGCTCAAACGATGCCTGGCTGACCTTTCGATCGGATCCCGTTAACATCCCGGCTGGGGAACATGATTTAATAATTCGGTCTGAAAGCGAATTTCACTTTAATTGGTTGCACGTTTCTGAATGTCTTGCACCTGAGATTCAGTGATAACAGTACCTAACTAATTATTAATTTTCCAATAAATTTTGTGTTTATTGANCCAGCTTTTGTAAACAAATGTCTCATTTCTCTGATGGCGATAACTAAGCTNCCGAATTATAACATGGGTTAAACTCGAAAAATTAGTCTGAACTACTTTGGCCAGCGGGAGTTACGGGGGTTTTCTCCGTNTCTGGTTCGGAGAGGCTTATTAAATTTTGATTCGAAAGCTTGTCAAAATTAAACTTGCTAAGAGTAAAAATTTTGTCGATGCCNGAGCGACTTACATAGTACTTATCCTCTTTTTCAAAAAATGTGAANGTGATTTGATTCGGNGCGAACACCTCAAGACGGGAAGACTTCGAGTCTCCCAAATTGACATCTTTATCAGCAACCGACAAAACTGTCAGTGTTTTAAGAGCCATATCGAGTGCGTTAGCATTCTCTTTATTTACCTTTACAATCGACTCAGATGCTAACTCTTTTTCAGTTGAAATTAACGACCACTCCCCATTTGTGGAGACTAGTTTAAAATCAAGTCCCTCTATTGAACTTATGTTTTGCACTGAAATCAACGATTTGTCCAGCCAATCAGCTGGTTCTGTAGGAAGGTCATATGCATTGAGGGCAAGTGAGTAGATATTTTTCTGACCATCCAATCTCACGTGTGATTTTTTAAAGCCCGGAGAAGTCCCCACGTAGATGCGGCCAACGTTTGCATTGCTAGATAATAAGTCCACCCGCCTAATGAAGTTGTCTTCAGACACCTCAAAACGTGATCGACTCCCAGTTGCGGAGGCAACTGGCCAATCACTTTTTAAGTTAAGAAGGTCACTTAGAACTGTCGTAAGTTTTATTTCGTTTGCGGCTAGACCCCCCAGTGCGGGTATAACCCATCCGCCCTCGGTTTTGTTCAGGCGCAATTCTCCGGCTTTGTCACTTATTACCAACTCATCTATGACCTGTGCTTCTGTAGTAATCAGAGGCTTTGCGTCAAGAGATTCGGTTGTGCTCTTTTTATAAGCAAAGATAATCAGTGTCAAGGTCATTTGTAAGCCCAGAAGGACGAATAGCCAGGATGTTTTTGAATTAATCATGCCACTTCCCCCTTTCCGTCGAGCAAACCCTGATATAGATCATTGGTGCTCTTTCGTTTAGCCCTAACTCTCAGAGCAATGCCGATAATGATGAGACCCGATAAAGCATAATTTAAATATTCCCATAATACTTGGGTGCTATTTGCCAGCGGTGGAAGTGTTCGGTTGAAATGGCCTCGAGAGCGAATACTGAGCAAACCTTGATCCTCTAACGACCAGTCAATAGCGTTGGCTAACATCTGAACTGAATTAACGTAAGAAGTCTGCTCTGCGCTCCCAAGCATTTGTAACGTTTGATCATTAAGAAACTCATTTGAGCTAAATAATATTATCCGCGCGATATCGGGCGAGTGGTCAACCACGTTATCGAGTTCAAGTGGTGCATCAGTTGTTGAGTCTGTCGAATCTTCATCGGGAGTCTCTGCCTCAGCTTTCGGCGGGTTTCGCCCTGCAAAGAAAGATTCAAAGCGGCCCTCTATGATGACACCGAGTAAGTGTGATTCCTGCGGTCCTTGCGGCACGAATGGACTCACGCCTCGTCCAGTTATCCTTGGGAGAATATCTAGTGAGTCGGACACCCAAGATTTCTCCGAGGTTTGTAAAAGTTTGGTTACTACTCTATTTTTGTTTATCTCATTGTCAATGATAATTGGAGATGCCCAGGCCATAGTAAGCTGCGGTAACTCTGAAGTAATCAGGTTGGAACTGTTTAGAGCACTTCCTCGGACATCAGGGAAGTATGGGTAATCAAGCATTCTCATTTCCTGAATTTGGAACCCGCCAATATTCCTCGTTACAGGAGCCGGAAATGCTGAGTTTTGGGGATCCATTACGAGCTGCCTTTCGATTTTTATGCCGTTGTGGGCGAACCAGTCATCAAGACCACTATCATTGGGTACCATAGTCAGACTGCGATTGGCATAATTAGTCTTAAAGTGTGATGAGGAAGCAATGACAGTACCGCCTTTCATAAGAAACTGGTCTACTGCGAAGAGCTCTCGTTCCCCAAAATCTTCCGGTGCCGTTAGTAATAATATATCGGCGGCTCCTTCAACTGATCCATCGGAGAGATCCTCTTGAGAAACATTTAACTCAGCACTGATGAAATCTTGTAAGGTAGTATATTGCGCGCCACTCGATCCTCCGTAGGGTGAACTGTAGTCGGGTGCAGGGGATACCATGGCTACGTTTTTTGTAAAGCCGGTTGCAAACCTCTTTATTCCCGCTTCTAGATTTCGCTTGAATCCTTCTTTGCTTAAATCCTCGATTGGTACTTGTACGACCTGGCCCTCATTCTCAAGTGTGAGGTAGTAAAAGAACGATTTGTCGCTGAACAATCCTGCGCTCATGGGTCTGAAGCCATACTGTTTTGCAATTTCGGCTGCTACAACACCGGCGTCGTCTCTCGGATTAATAAATGAAGCGGAAAAACGTCCATCGGACTGGGAAGTAAAATCTTTTGTAACCTCTTTCACGACGTTATTGAAGTCTACGAGTGGAACAGGAAGCTCCGAATCACTTGAAACGTACGCTTTCAACTGAATATCAGTGCCTATTGTGTCAAAAAGATTACCCTCCGTCTGATAGCTATACAAAACNTTTTTAATGGCTCTGGTTAGATCATGTTCTGGATTACGTAGCTTCACGTCAATCTGTGACTCACTCCTCGCNTTAATCTCAATGAGGTCGCGGAAATTTAGTACTTGNTACTCGTCTCCATATTTCACAAGGACATTAAAATAAGAGCTGACTATCGAGGACTGATAACGATCAGCTACTTGGAAAGGNACAGGTTGAATACCATATTGCTGATTAGCTTCCTGTTCCATTTCCGGATTATTCTGCGGGTCTATAAACTCAACACGCACGTTCCCTTTACCGGAAATTTCGTATTCTTTTATGAGATCTTTCAGCTGCGGAACAAGGGGCGATAACAACGGATGTGTCTTTGAACTGAAATANGCTCGCACTAACAAAGGCTCTTGAAGTCGACGAAGATAGGTTTCAGTTGACTGAGAAATGGAATATTGGCGCCCCTCTGACATATCAAGCCTTAGAGTTGAAATTTGACTCAGCCAAAAATTTGCCAATAGGGCGTTGGAAGCCAAAAGAGTTATGAGTAGCTGCCACCTTTTATGANGGGAATTAGTGTTATCTGTAATCCAACGCTCTTTNTCCACCGCGTAAACATTAAGAGCCAAGAACGTTATAATNAGGCTTCCATAGTAGTAAAAATCGCGAATATCAATTACTCCCCTAGTAATCGACTCAAAGCGAGATCCAGTGCCCAAAAGACGNAAAATATCNCCTATGTTGTTACCGAACAGGTCAGTAATNAGCGGAGCACCGAGCATATAAAACAATCCGCAGAGCGCGCAACTGGAGATGAGACTTACGATCTGGTTGTCACTTTTTGCGGACACGTATAAACCGATGCTGAGATATGAGGCGCCGAGAAAGAGCGTGGCGAAGTAACCCGCCCAGACTGGCCCCCAATCTAACTCCCCGAGCAGGGCTACTGTGAGCGGGAGTGGCAGGGTAACAATTGTTGCCGTGAACAGCAGGTATAGACAAGCGAGAAATTTTCCAATGACAAAATACCAGACAGGCACTGCACGCGTTAAAACAAATTCAAGCCCGCCGGTTTTGCGCTCTTCGCTCCACATTTTCATTGTCAAAGCTGAACTCAGGAGCAGGAGAAGTAGGGGCATCCACTCGAAAAGAGGNCGCACATCAGAGATATTACGTGNGAAAAAAGACTCNACCCAGAAAAAAATNAAAAGGGTNGCCGCGGCAAAAGAAGNGAGGAAAATATAGGCAATGGGTGATGAAAAGAATAGAGAGATCTCTTTTTTTACAATGCTTGTGATTATGGATACGGCGTCTTTGTTATGCTGCATCTCCAACCTCCTTCACCTCAGAGTCCTTACTATCCACCTCCCTAAACAAAGTCTCTAAATCTCGCAGCTCAGGCTTCAACAGAAAAAGAGATTCTTTTTGTTTCGATATCTCTCTCGCAATGTCAGCGGAAACATTTTTCAGCCCTGCACCAGCATTAGTTGTTACTCTATAGGTGGTAGAGACTTCAGTCATGGCGATAACTGATATGGTTTCTACCCCAAATAGGTTTTCTAAGGACTCGAGTTTGTTGGTGGCTAGCGTGGATTCAACCAATAAGGAATTGCTGGCGCGAAGTTCATCTAATTGAGCATCAAGGGCAAGTTTACCAGAGTGCAACATGAGGACCCTGGAGCATAAGGCATCCACTTCTTGCATTATGTGTGTTGATAGAATAACTGTCGCATTCTTTGCAATGTCGCGTATAAGCGACCTCATGTGCTGTGTCTGTTCAGGATCAAGTCCGTTCGTGGGCTCATCCAATATGAGAAGTCTGGGATTTCCGATAATTGCCTGCGCCACCCCCAAACGTTGCTTATAACCCCTGGAAAGATTAGCAATCGGCGAAAGAAATTTTTCTTTAAGATCTGTGGAGTTAGTTACTCGTAAAATTTCTGAAACTTTCTCTTGATCCTTTAAACCCTTTAAATCTGCCGAGAAATAAAGATATTGGGCCACCGTCATCTCCGGATAAAGGGGTAAGGTTTCGGGAAGGTACCCTAAGACTTTTTGTACTTCCTTCGGCTCGTCTACAATGTTATGACCGTCTACAATAGCGTTACCAGAATTAGGTTCAAGGTAACCACTCAGCATCTTCATAATAGTGGTCTTTCCCGCACCATTATGTCCCAAGAGTCCAACGATCTCTCCTTTGCCGACAGAGAAAGTAACATGGTCAACTGCTAAAAATCCGCCGTATCGCCTCGTAAGATTTTCCACTTTTAACATAAAAGGCTCCTGATTCGTAAAAAGCTATCGCCTATGAACACCCTATCTTTAAACAACTACATTGGGTTTTTATGTCAAAAAATCAAGCTTTTTTCTCTACACTTTTTAGTTTAGATGATTATTTTTTGAAACCTATGTGTGAGAATAGTCCTAAACCACTTGGAAGAGTGGTGACCACTAATACATACTCGCTGTTCCGAAAGATTTTTTCTCCAATGAGTTCCGTTAATGAAGACCCGCAATTACGCCGAAAACCCTGATCAAAAAATAAATTGGAAAGTATTCAGGGCAATCTCGCCATACTTGCTCGAATATAGGCTCAGAATTACTGTGGCTTTGGGGTGCTTGGTGTTTTCAAAAGGAGCAAGTGTTTGCGGACCATTTATACTCAAGCACGTGGTTGACTCGCTTACACAAAAGGGCATCGCCGAGATCATCTTGGTGCCGACCATGTTAATTATAGCATATGGTTCCGCCCGATTGGCCGTTCTTGTTGTGGGTGAGATTAGAGACACAATTTTTGGTCGGGTATGTGAGAGAGCCATGCGTAAAATAGGGCTGGAAGTTTTCCAACATGTGCATCATCTCGATTTAGAATTTCATCTAAGCAGACGCACCGGCGGCCTCTCCCGNGATATAGATCGAGGGATCAAGGGCATAAGTTTTTTAATGAGATTTTTTGTTTTCAACATAGTGCCGACTCTGTTGGAGATTATTTTGGTAGCAGGACTATTATTTTACAACTATGGTATCAGTTTCGCTCTTGTCACAATCATAGCGGCAGTATTCTTTATCCTTTTTTCGATGATTACGACTGATTGGCGCACGCAATTCGTGAGAGATGCTGCGCAAGCAGACTCCAGAGCGGGGACATTATGCGTCGAGAGCTTGTTGAATCATGAGACAGTTAAATACTTTACAAATGAGGAATTTGAGAGCAATAAATATGACCAAGCCCTCCGGCATTGGGAGCAGGCAAAGCGGAAAGAACGTCTATCTTTATTGGCGCTTAATACCGGTCAAGCCCTTATCATCTCGCTAGCTATGGCATTTATGTTATGGCTTGCTGCGAACGAAGTACGAGATGGAGTCATGACCATAGGCGATTTTGTGCTGATTAATGCTTTCATGATGCAGCTTTTTATTCCTCTNAACTTCCTCGGATTTGTCTATCGAGAAATTAGGGGGGCTACTGCGAACATAGAAAACATGTTCTCTTTGATGAGTTTGAACACAAAAGTACTCGAGCAGCCTAATGCTCCTGACCTTAAGATTTTTGGGGGAGACGTAACCTTCAAAGATGTTTCCTTCGCCTATCACGATGATCGGCCGCTCCTGAAGCGCATCGATCTTACGATTAAGGGAGGTCAACAAGTAGCGATTGTCGGCGCCAGCGGCGCCGGAAAATCTACCTTAGTTAAGTTGTTGTTTCGCTCCTATGATATTTCGGGAGGAACTATTCTTGTTGATGAACAAAATATTGCCAATGTAACGTTGAAGAGCCTGCGTGAGTCAATTGGAATAGTGCCTCAGGACACTGTACTTTTTAATGAAAGTATTTTCGAGAATATCCGTTTCGGAAATCCTGCGGCTGCTGATGATCAAGTTTTAGGGGCAATAAAGCTCGCCCACCTCGATGATTTTGTCAGAGAGCTGCCGGATGGATCTGATACTGTAGTAGGTGAAAGAGGCCTCAAACTTTCCGGCGGCGAAAAACAGCGGGTAACTATAGCGCGTACCATTTTAAAGAAGCCTGCGATACTGGTATTCGATGAAGCAACCTCGTCATTGGATAGTGAATCAGAGCGATCAATTATGGAGGCTTTAAATAAGATCTCTCGCGGATATACGAGCCTAATAATTGCACATCGCCTTTCTACTATTATACATGCCGATAAAATCGTAGTTATGGACCATGGAGAAATTGTGGAGCAGGGTTCGCATTCGGAGCTGCTTGAGATGGGAGGCAGGTACTCAGATTTATGGATTGCACAGCTCAAGGAGAAAGACTAGCTTTCAGTGATGTATGGATAATTAGTCGATTCCTCAGCCGATTTTGAATCTCAATAGTGCGGAATAGACACTCGTACTGATCTTTTGCTACTCTGTTGCTGTGTTAATCGGTGCATTTTTTTGAAGTAGCGTGGTGTCAATCTTGCTCTACCGGGACTTACTTTTTGGAATATGATATGAGACTACATCTGAAAAGCCACGTGGCTGGGCAGGTCTGGAAGCTTGTAACTCAAGTCGGTGATGACATCCTCGCTGATCAAGTGATCTTAATTGTGGAATGTATGAAAATGGAAATACCCATTGTCTCCACCACGTCTGGGAAATTGGTAGAGCTACGAGTTTCTGAAAAGGACTTATTAGTAGAGAATCAGACAGTAGCTGTTTTGGAGACGGGTCAATGATATGACTTGGGAATCTGACATTGACCAAATTAATCATCGAAGGGAGTTGGCCAAAAAACAAGGAGGCCATGTTGCTGTAAAAAAGCATCATCAAAAGGGGCGTTTAACGATCCGTGAGCGCATAAATGGGTTGATCGATGAAAACAGTTTTAATGAGCTTGGAGAGGGAGCGGGAGTTCCTGAGTACGATGCGGCAGGNAAACTCTTGGATTTTCAGCCCGCTAATTTTGTTCTCGGGTTTGGTAAAGTAAATGGACGAAAGGTTATCGTTGGTGGAGAAGATTTCACGCTAAAAGGCGGTTCTCCCAATCCCGCTGGTCTAAGAAAGAGCATTTATGCGGAGCAACTTGCATTGCAGTATAAGCTCCCGCTAGTAAGGCTACACGAGGGTGGTGGCGGGGCTGTAGGTGGCACCAATCAGGAAAAAAAACACCGGCCAGTGGGTGATCCTGTCTTTGCTACCTCAAGATTTTTCTCATTAGCCCAAACACTTGGTCACGTGCCAGTGGCCACTGCGGCTTTGGGACCCGTGGCGGGATTGCCGGCTGCAAGGCTTGTAGCGTCACACTTTTCGGTAATGACTGCAAATGCAGCAGTTCTGATTGCTGGACCTCAAGTCGTAAAGCGAGCACTAGGTCATGATTTGACTAAAGATGAACTTGGTGGTCCGCAAATTCACCTCAGGAGCGGCGCCATCGATAACTTGGCAGCGACTGAGCAGGATGCCCTCAATCAGATCGTTACATTTCTATCTTTTGTTCCAGACAACGCGTGGCAGAGACCCAGTCAAGTTGCTTGCATTGATCCGGTGGATCGTTGCGAGGATGTGTTGAAGAGTATTGTTCCTGAGAGTTCGAGGCAGCCTTTCAACATGCGTAGAATTATTGAGCTTGTTCTAGATAAGTCGTCCGATGTGTCTAGCTTTTTCGAAATTGGACGACAGTATGGCCCAAGCATAATAACCGGCTTAGCGAGACTCAACGGCCATTCAGTCGGAGTAATTGCCAATGACTGTATGTTTTATGCTGGAGCTATGACCGCATCAGCAGCGCAAAAACTGCGTCGTTTCGTTGATTTTTGTAATAGTTTCCATCTGCCAGTGCTCAGTTTTGTTGATGAGCCGGGTTTTATGATTGGGCCTGATAGTGAGTCTGCTGGGACGATTCGTCATGGAACTGAGGCAATTTCTGCAGTTATGCAATCCCGCGTCCCATGGGCTAGTGTCCAAGTCCACAAAGCTTTTGGAGTGGCTGCGCAGGCCCATTTCGGTCCTAATGGATTCGTTTTGAGTTGGCCAAGCGCGGCCAGTGGAGCTTTACCAATTGAGGGTGGCGTAGCAGTAGCATTTGCCAGAGAGATCGCTGCCGCCGAAGATCCCTCTGAGAGACAGAGCGAATTAGAGGCAATGCTGGCAGCAAGTCAATCACCCTTCCCGAGGGCTGAAGGGTTCTCGGTGCATGAGATTATTGATCCGAGAGAAACAAGACCTAGGTTGGCCCAATGGCTGGATTTGGCGGTTAATTCGCAGGTCGGTCCACCGCAACCATTTTTGACTACTATGAGACCATAAGTTGTCATTTAACTTCACCTAAATGCTTGATACTTGCAGATACCCAGCGCATAGCATTAACGGGAGCTTAGTAAAGCTTCAATACCGTTTATTATGAACGCGTAGAGTCTCATCCCAACGCCTGTCCGAGAGATACTGGATTGCAGCAGTTAATGAGGTAGGTGAATTGATTCGAATCAGTGTCTCCGCAGCAATCGCGGCTGCGTAGCCGTTGGCGTCTGCGAGCAGTTGCGTTGCTATATTCTCTATCCTGGTGTGTTTGTCTGCGGCAACCGTGGCATTCAGCAGCACAAGCGCAATGTTCATCCTTACCTGGTCCTGACCGGTCCAACCTCTGGGAACGAGCGGCTCTTGCCATGACGGGTGACTTGTTTGTACCAGCTTTTCGAGCATATCAAAGGTATCATCTGTAAGCTTCATCGACATGCACGCCAGAGCGTCNAAAGACTGCCGAACGACTTGATNAAGATCACTATCTAAACGAAAAGTCAGAGCCGTTATAACTTTTGGGGTACCAAATCCTAATTCTCCGAGTGCGAAAGCAGCATTGATTTGCATCCACGGATCTCTGTTCATAAGAATTTCGACTAGCAAATCGATTGCATCCTCGCCAAAGGTCGCTATTCTGTATGCCTCATCTTCCATGACCACTGCTTTTTCGTTCCATCGGGGAGAATTATCGTGAGATTTGCTTTTTGAAATAAGGTTCCCTTGTTCATCCAAGAAGGGCTCATGGACGTGCTTTTCGAGTCCCGCCTTTTGTAAAAGTGAAACCTTCAAGCTCTCAAGCTCCAAAGATTTCCCGCAGGCATATATGTTATTGATCCTTATACCTTGATCTGAGAGAGTGCTGGGCATGTTTAGTATTGAAACATCATTAACGCCGTCTCTGTTTTTGTTTTCACCCCGCATCCAGTCCCAGACATAGTGCCAAGCCGGTGTCAACTCGTCTTTGCAAGAGGTGCCGTCGGGTTTCTTCCATTTGTGTTTTTTGTGATTCCAAGACGCTTTTACGGGGTAGGATGTCCTTGCAAACACGAATTTGACCAAAAAGCGGTCTAATTCAGCTTGATTCGGGAAACCAGCATGGACTGTGTCAAAATGACATAGCATAAAGGTTCCTGCAGCAATGAAGTCTGGTTGGGTTACCTCAGTGATTTCGGTTACAGACTGGTGCATATAGCTTCCCAGCTTGAATCGTGTTGGCCCCATTTGCTTTGTTACGTCATGCGGACAGTAAAAGCCAATGAGATATTTTGGCAGATGGTGCCTTGCCCTTGCGAGTGGGCTCTGGCCATCTTGATGCCACAGCGATGTTGCGGTTGATCCTTTTCCAAGGTGATGCAAGTTAGTTGTGAGCGTAAAGTCTTCAAGTTTTTCACCAACCGGGGTACTTCTGTGGATGGCTCGATGAGGATGAATTAAATAATTTGGGCCCAGCAGAGATGTTAATGCGCCGGATACTCTAGGGCACCGTAATATTTTGTAGATTTCCGGAACCCTTGACAGAAAATTATTACCCAGGGGCATCTCGTGTGATGCAGAATATTTAAGTAGCTCATGGATATACATGTGGGTACTCGGATCAATGCCACTCTGAAAAGACATTACCCCGTCCACGATGAATGTCTGAACCTCTTCATCTGTTAGTAAAAATGGTTCTTGCATTTTTCCTTCTTCTTGGTTGACAAATTAGTCGTCAAGCATACATTTGATTGAATCATTTTTCTTTCCACCGTTGCAGGAATTAACCCATATTTTTATTGCCATTTCTTTAACACCAAATTTAAGTTGGTGATCCATCATCACAAATTTAAGGTGGTTTTGATGATTAGGATTTAGTTTACCATCAGCAATTAGGAATTTTTTTGTGAAAGTTAACCTTCGAGGGATATACGGCTGTTTTTTACATTCTTTGGACACTCNNAGCACTATCTTGAGANAGGGTGAGGTCCATNCGNATGACATAAGAATTGATTAGTCAATTTTCATCGATGCGAAGCTACATCCCACTATGNGTCCGTTATCATTTCAGGGACAAACGGCATGTGACTTAAGTAAANGCGGAGCAGCNAGACTAGCTTTTAATAGATGCATCTGCAGAGTCAGATACCGANAGTACGTTTTCTGAATTGCAGAGCAGAATTCGGAGGACGATATCATTTTTANAATCTCTCAAGNAGNCTAATGTTTTGCTACTCGAGAATATNGACATTTTTNCGCAGGTCCTTATGACCAAGGATTTGATTCACAAGATTTTGTTTATTNATGGGTATTGCCAAACCTCCATTTCCACGTGACCACCGCTTACAACATACTGCGGCACAATGGCGTTGAGCTAAAAAAGCCTANTTTTATTGGGGTGGTNAAAGAGTCGTNACACTCGATACGACAGCTTTTCAACTTNACTAATTCTTCGTCAGTAGCTTTCGTTTATTTCTNTTNTATNGATGTCCTCCNGATAGCCCAGCTCTCCTAACAGAAGCTTTCGGGTATCTTCCTCCTCGAGGTCTGGAGTACCGTCGTCGTCCGAGTCTGAAGTATTGGGATTAGTCCCTATAATTAGCTCGAGTGAGTCTGGAAGTCCGTCATAGTCAGAATCTAAGGGTGTGTCTTCGGAATCGTGGGGATTGGTGCCGGTGAGATTTTCGAATATGTCAAGCACACCGTCGATGTCGCTATCTACANCATGAGAACCAAGANGATCACTAAGGATATTTTGAGGACCTAATTCGCTACCTGATGAGATGTCAAGCCCTATGCTATCAATTTGTTTCCAAAAGGAATCCACGTCTGCGTTGAGGTCAAAGAACACATCCTCACTATTTATTTCTGCAAATATTGAATCGATTATGGCTGATATACTTTTGATTAGGTCAGCTTTAAGATCGGCCGAAAGGTGGAACTCCTGAAAATTCCAACCCTCAATTAAATCTTTGATAAAACGCTCATCTGCCAGATTTATGGATGCCAAGTCATAAGTTTTTATGGCATTTATTAATTTTATGTCAAGTATCTCTCCATAACTCGGGATACGACTCCAAACATCCAACTCGAGTCTTCCAATCAGATCTTTCAAGTGTGTAAGTTGGGCATTGATGAGAGCGACTTTGGAGTCGACATTGTCCTTTAGCTGAGCAATGGGGTCATCAAATCGAATCATAAAATTTTCATCGATTCCAAGTTTGTCCTTGAGGGAGTAGTAGTCAAAGTCGTTCGAGATGGCTAGGATATTACTCAAAGGAGATAAAATATTGTCTAGATTGAGTACTGGCGAATATGCATAAATTCGATGAAGGATAGGATTTTCATGATCGGGTCGATTTGCTTGCACCTCCGCTACCAATACCCCCGAGCTATTACCGCTATCGAAATCCAACGAGAAAGAACCCTCATAATCTGTTGTGGTTTTAAATAATGCATCTTGACATCCGAGTCCCTGCGATTTCTCGATACAAACTGTTGCATCAGGAGCATATCCAGNAGTGATCACTTTTCCGGTGTATCTTGCAGGGGTGAGCATTTCTANGCTTTCTTTTGGCTCTCCATACAATATGGCAGTGCCGTCTTCAGAACTATTTCCTGCACCCTCCCCAAAATCGTGGTCGCTCTCAGTTAGCGCGGCGAGTGCATCAGCGGAACTGATTTCGGACCCAATTTCTGCCTCATAGATCTCTCTCGATGCTATTAAATGTTCCCCCGCGCCATTCTCAGTTGCAATAGTAAGTGAGCCAGAGGAGTCTGTGGTCGCCTCAGCAGGGAAACCACCGGACTCATTTTTTTTTAGCTGAAGCTGCACTTGGTGGAGCAACGCCTGATTTTTCCAGAAATATACTTGACCCGACCAAGTAGTTTGCGCTGCCTTTTGTGAATTTAGGAGTTGTTTTTTAATTGAGCCAAGTTGCGTTGTAACCCATGCTCTTGATTCTCCTCGGGAGGGTAGTTCCAATGTCCTCACATTTGTTGAGACACTCGAGGAGAGATGTCCACACCACAGTAAAGTACAAAACAGCAACAGAAAAATACGGAGCACCTGTAAGCTACCTCCAAATCTCCAGACAGAAGTGAATCGCACTTGCGGTCCTTTATAATAATTTAAAAGTCTTAAATTTCGTTTCGAATAAGTGTATATCCGCGGACGCACTAAGGCTAATATTTTCGCCCAAATCACAAGTCAGTTATGCTCTAGACCTCAGATTTGATTGAGTTTTGCAGAAATTATATTTAACCTTTGTTTAGGATTTGTGTTCTCCAGGAGTGCTTGCATTGTCTCAGAATCAAATCGAAGTAGCTGAAATATTTTGAAAGAAAATGATACGGGATCGACCGATAACCATGAATCCCTATCAAAATCATTTGCTTGGGTGGGGGATTCAAGGCTTATCAACATTGCAAGAGAGTTTACGATTTGTGTTTGCAGTGGCAAGAGAGTCGCCAACTCAGTGCTATCATCCAGCAATTCAGAGCATACAGCGATGCGATAGGGAAGCGTCTGAATCTCTTCAATGAGCTTGTATCTTTGCACTATGTTGATGGTAACATAAAGCCNCCCATCCTCAGTCTTTTCAGGGGGATTGCAAAATCCTGCACTAAAAATCTTCCTTGGCTGATACGTCGCTTGGTTTGTCGTAAGCACCTCTTGCAGGGAAGAGTTTTTTTTCGCAGGACTTATCTGTTTCTCGGTGTTACAGACTGCAATCATTTGCTTCTTGTTGACTGACTCTTCTATCATTTTCCGGTATCTTGGCTCGAATACATGTAGTGGTACGACAGTACCCGGAAACGTCACCATGTCCGGTATGGGGAAAATCGCAATTCTGGCAAATTCTTGCATTTGCGGAGATCTCTAAAGGATTACAATAGAACAATTACTTGGTATTTTAGCGAAGATTAATATTTTTTTCTTGGGTGTACAATTGAAAGTGAAGATTTTCATCGATTAGTTATTTAGAGAATTTTAGTAGGTCTAGACAATCAAACAAAAGAAGGTTAAATGATGTCTTATATGAAGGGGTCGAAGCAGGCTCAGATATGTCAACCTCAAAAAGGCTGCGGACTTGAGTTTGCGAAAGTTAAGGCTTGCAGGANAAGTTCTTGGGTGTTTTGAAAATTGGTGTTGTTGGCTCAAATCGAGGGATCGGTCTCAGTCTTGTTTGGCAACTTGTGAGGTTTAGGCATCAGGTTTACGCATTTTGTCGAAACGCCTCTGAAGAACTAAGTAGTNTTAGGCCAAAAAATATTATTGAAAATTTTGACGTAACTAATCAAGCTGCCATGCGTGTAAGTCTTCGCTCGTTGGGTTCGGTCAAGTTAGATTGGTTGATACACGTTGCGGGTTTGCTGAGGCCGGTGACTTTTTCAAGTTTTAATCAATCTTCCGTATTTGAGCAGTTTAAAGTAAATGCAGTTGGGCCTATTCTGACGGTTCAGGTGTTTCTACCATACCTTGCACAGAGCTCTAAAATTGGAATATTGACCAGTAAACTTGGCTCAATCAAACAAAATACTTCTGGAGGCAGCGACGGGTATAGAATGTCAAAAAGCGAATTAAATATGGCGGGAAAAAGTATGAGCGGAGAGTTGCGTCCCAAGGGAATAGCATTATTTCTCCTGCATCCAGGATTTGTCAGGACAGATATGACGGGGTTTAGAGGCAACACAGATCCATCAGATTCGGCCAGCGCATTAATCAAAATAATCAATGCCAAAAGTTTGAGAGATAGCGGTTCATTTTTNATATTGATGGGAAAAAGCTTCCTTGGCGATAGTTTGCCTACTTGTTCAGATANAATGGAAGACATAAAAGGAAAAGGAGAAATTTATGGAGCGCAAGCTATGGCTGGAACAGGTTATCGAGGATATTATTGATCCCCAAAGACCGATAATCGATCCACACCATCATCTTTGGCGAGATAAAACTGTTGATGATTATCAATTAGCTGATCTATGGGAGGACACAGGTTCTGGACACAACATAATTGGTACAGTTTTTGTGGAGTGTAGTGCGGATTATCGCAAGGAAGGCCCAGAGGCTTTGCGTCCAGTGGGAGAGACCGATTATGTCTCGGCCGCAGCAGAAATTTCTTCAACACTGGCGGCGGATGGGAGGCCACCCATTCTAGGCATCGTAAGCCATGCCAATCTTAGGTTGGGGGATGCCGTTGAGGAGGTAATTGCGGCTCATTTGGATGCTGGCAAAGGGCGTGTGAAGGGGATTCGCCACTCCGTAGCATACTATCCAGACCCACCTGCTGTAGATCGTTATGCAGGTCGAACACAGCATTTGTTGTTAGATCCAGATTTTCGACGTGGGTTTACGAAGTTAGCGCCCTTTGACATGTCTTTCGATGCATGGCTTCTTCACCCCCAGATTCGTGAGTTGATAGATTTAGCAAGGAAATTTCCTGAGACAACCATTATATTTGATCATTTTGGTGGGCCTTTAGGCATTGGTCCATACAAGGGTAAGCAGTCTGAGATATATCCTCAGTGGAAGAAAGATGTAGCTGATTTGGCAAAGTGTGACAATGTTGTAGCAAAACTTGGTGGACTCGCAATGATGATAAATGGTTGGGGGTGGGACGAGCGCGAGTTGCCAGCGTCGTCNGATGATATTGTTCATGCTCACCAAGATTATTACTTGCACATGATCGATTGCTTTGGTCCNCNACGATGTATGTTCGAAAGTAATTTCCCAGTCGATAAAGTATCGGTATCNTATGCAGTGCTTTGGAATGCATTTAAAAAGATTGGACGCCGTTTTAATCAGGACGAAAATGAACTTCTTTTTAAGGGTACAGCAAAGTGGGTTTATCGATTGTAAGTTTATGCTGCCTCAAAAAGAGCAGAGGCCCCTTGNCCGCCTCCAATGCACATGGTCACAACACCATATTTTTTTTTCCGTCTTTTGAGTTCACGCAGGATATGGCCAGTCATGCGNGATCCGGACATGCCAAATGGGTGCCCAATCGATATACTTCCCCCATTGACATTGAATATTTCATTATCAATGCCCAACTTATCCCTACAGTAAACACACTGAGAGGCGAATGCCTCATTTAGCTCCCACAGATCAATTTCATTCATGCCTACACCTGCATTTTTTAGAAGTCTTGGTACAGAAAAGACAGGTCCGATTCCCATTTCGTCAGGCTCACAACCTGCAACCGTAAAACCCCTAAAAATACCCATTGGGTTCAGCCCTAACTGTTCTGCTCGACTGGCACTCATCAGGAGTGTCATTGATGCCCCATCGCTTAGTTGAGAAGAGTTGCCAGCAGTCACAGAACCACCCTCAGAGAACACCGGGCTCAANACGGCTAGTCCNTCAAGTGTAGTATCGGGTCGATTGCACTCGTCGGAGTTAACTGTGATAGCTGNCAATGTTGTCTCGCCTGTCTGCCGGTCAATCTTCTTCATTGAGGTGCTCATAGGTATTATTTCATCCCGCATCAACTCNCGATCTACCGCCNTCGCATAACGAATCTGGCTTTGAAGGCTATATTCGTCTTGCGCCTCTCTCGAAATTTTGTACCGATTTGCTACTACTTCAGCTGTTGCACCCATACTCATAAAAATGTCAGGTCGCTTGCTCATTAAGACCGGGTTTTTTTGATAATGACCCTCTTTTTGACGTTTGAACATTGAAATCGATTCGGCACCGCCAGCCATTGCGATCTGAGTTTGACCTGAGGCTATTTGGTTCGCTGCGAAAGCGATAGATTGCACACCGGAGGAGCAGGCACGGTTNATTGTAGTAGCCGCAGTATTAGCCGGAAGTTGTGAGAGTAGCACCCCTAATCGGGCAACATTGTTTCCTTGTTCACCAATGGGCTCGGCAACGCCAAGAATAACATCCTCTACTTCNTCAGGAATAACTTCTGGATTTCGCGATAGTAAAGCATTTATGACATGTGCGGTCATGTCATCCGTGCGCGTAAGATTAAAACTACCCCTGTATGATTTTGCGAGACCCGTCCGTACGCTGTCTATAATAACCACTTCTTTCATAATATCTCTCCACTATTTTTGTGCGTGTATCATCTTCTCAAGNTGNAGTTCTTTAATCTNAGCAAATGGAACCTTTTGAAATTGATCTCGGAACTTGCGCTCAGAAAATTTTATCGATCAAACGGTTCCGTATTTTCTCCGATGAAAAGGAAATTATTTGAGAATAACTTTTACCTGTTACGATTAACTCAAAGCTATTCTCTTTCTCAGCATTAATTCCTAGAGTAATTTGAAGGTATAATTCCTCAGGTGTTTGGTCTAGTGTAAAACGTCCCATGATNATGAGATTTTTTGTGGAGTTANTTTTCTCACCATTTGATNCGGCGAGTGACAACATCAGTCCTTGAAGGGAAAGGACNTTATCATCGCCATCCAAAAGCTGAATGTCNCTACTTACATGATCTTTTATTTTATCGTAGCTCGAGAAAAATTCTTCCCTGGAAAGGTTTCCATCATTATTTAAATCATAGTCCAAGAATATCGATTCAGGCGCAGCTAGGACGAGGAAACCTCCACCATTTGTAATATTTAAAGTGCCATGACGTTCATCCATGAGATGAGCGCTGGCAATCGGTATCAAACTCAAAAAGCTNGATGTNAAGATGAGCCAANAAANAAGCGGTCGCATCTTCACTCTGGTTAGAGCGCTCCGTTGACGCAGCGCTGGAGAAACGGGAACATATCCGTTGCAAAATAATGGTATATACCTTGAGGGAATTCTGGTGTGACACCTGTGCGACCGTTGCATGCGTCGAGGTGGCCGCTTCCTTCGATGAACTCATAGTCTTGCGTAAACGTTCCCATTGGGTACATAGAAACATCAGCTCGGTTTGGTTCAGGTGTGGTTTTCAACTGATAACTACTCTGGATCGTTACAACCTCAGAGTTTGTGTCCATTGCATCGCTGTAACCATAGCGAGCATAGATGGGAAAACCATCTGCAGCCCACCCGATATGGGTCATTGCCACACCTTTATCAAGTTTGCTAACAAATCCCTCCGGTATGCCGTGATAATGATATGCACCAGTGGGCTGGACATGAGCGTGGTTAGCGTCGTCCCCGAAGTTAAATGAAGTTTGCCCCAATGCTTCAATACTCCAGTTTCCCTGCATCGGTGGCGCCATAGCACAGCTAGTGCCATTGTCACTGCAAGTGCCGGCGGTACCTGCATCGATCTTGACTCCGTTTAATATATAACCGGTTACTCCCCGGGGGCCACCTAATGTCGTGGAGGTAGAGGTTTTTTCTGGATTCAAAGTATAGGCAGCTGATACAGATTGTGTAGAGATTGAGTTTGGGTTTCCGGAGTTTGGGAAGGTACCCACAGGGTGATCTGGAATCCCGTTTGCAGTAAGTGTTCTCTCCGTCCCATCACACGTCCATCGCGCCCAGCTTTGCATGTCAACAGAGGCAGAGTCATTATATACGTCATATGTGTATGAGCATTCTACGTCCTGAGTAACCGCGCTTGTGGAGGTGTCTGCTGAGGTCTGAAAAGAATTATCGGTGCTAATGTTTTCTGAAGGCCTCTCATTGGTCCCTGAAGTTACGGTATCGGATACATCGGTGCCGCCGCCACCGCAAGCTGCACTGAGCATGAGGGCTGATAAAATGGACGCCGCTTGGAGGTTTTGCATGATAATTACTCCCGGAAGTGTGGGGTTTTCTGATCTATTTAATAGATTGGCTACTCTAAGGATTGTATTCAATTTCTTATAAAAAAATCAGTGGTATTCGGACTTTTTCATGGTCTGTAAGAAAGAAAGTGCTGNACNTTATTTTTTGTCTTCCCGCAAACTTTTTTTCTTTTCTAGGCTAATTTTATCTTTCATACTCATGACATATGCTGCCACTGATAATACCAGAATAGCGCCGGCCTCTGCCAACACAAGGAAAGCATCCATTTCCTTGCTTTGCATCACTATCAGTCGACATAGTGCAGTAATTGCGATGATGATGGGTAAGGTTACTGGAATACGGCTGGTGCTATAGAATGCCCCGACCATCCCAATTATTTCGACAAAGATAAATAACATAAAAAGGTCCGCTAAAAGTACTTGCTTAATGAGTATCATTCCATAAATATGTTGGATTGACGCAATACACGTCGCGACACCGATTATCCCCAAGAGAAGTTTCTCGCTGAGTTCGGTGGTCCAACTTAGCCCATTAATAATTTTCAGAAAATTTTTGCTCATTTTTAGACCGCCACAGATCCCAATTTATAATTTCGCTGCTTATTGTCGACCAAATGGTTGTTACTATGCAATCGATAGAGATTGATTTTTCTTCAATCGTTAGCTTTGAATAGTCACGATGCCCTGAATTAGTTATGATTATCTNCTTGACTNTTGGGTACNGTTCACTNATGTTATCAATTNATGGGATCCCTCGNGATGTTATTTTCAGGGGTCTAAAAACAGCGATAGTAGTTGGCAGTATTCTTATGTTGATCAACCAATGGCATGCGCTGTTTGGAACGGAGGAATTTAGGTGGCATGCTGCAGTGCTCACTTACATGGTCCCGTTTGCTGTGTTCATATATAGTTATTTAAAAAATCTGCCACCCTCCTCTGGCTAATCAAGCGGGCATGAAGTGCTGTGGAGCAATGAATATGTTTGCGATGTTTGTGGTCTAAGGTGTGATTTCGGGATATTGTGATTCTAGNTTCACCAGGGTTGCCGATGTGTTTAGGAGGTCAATTAGGAGTGGTCATGAGATAGGTGCCACTTTAGCGATTGAGTATCAAGGACAGATGATAGTAAATCTTTGGGGTGGTTATCGAGATAGACACCGAAAACAAGCGTGGGCCGAAGATACAATCGTGAATGTGTTTTCGGTTACAAAAGGTGTGGTCGCAATCTGCGCCGCTCGTCTTTTTGAGCAGGGGAAGCTCGATTTACAGGAGACCGTTNCGCATTACTGGCCTGAGTACGGTTGCGAGGGCAAAGGTGCAACAAAAGTTTTTGAGCTGCTTTCCCATCGCGCTGCAATGCATGGTTTTCGGGATGCTATACCGGACGGGTCCTGGCAAGACTGGGAATTCTTTACGAGATTGCTAGAACGTCAGCGCCCCTTTGGTGTGCCCGGCGCTAAGCAAAGCTACCATGCCTTAACATTTGGTTGGTTGGTTGGCGAGCTAATACGGCGAGTCGATGGACGCTCGGTTGGTAACTACTTTAGGGATGAATTTGCGAGACCTCTNCATCTAGATTTTAAAATTGGTCTTGATCGATCGGATATCGCAAGATGCGCTTACAAAGAAATGTTTCGAACTTCAAAAATTTTTCCTACTATTGATTTTGTGCGTTATCTCCCAGATCTAATTNTTCCTAAGGCCCTNAAAANTATCAAGGATGCGGTCTGTTCTGGCGACTTNCATGTTGCCTTCCCCGNAACTTTTGATCCATCAACGACTGTCAACTCTGAGAGTTGGAGACTGGCAGAGATTCCAGCGGCAAATGGCCATGGAACCGCCGCCAGCCTTGCTACTCTTTATGGCATAATAAGCAATGGTGGGTGCCGAAATGAGTTTCGCTTATTGGCGCCCGAAACAATTGAGCTCGCTACCAAGGTCCTGTCAAATGGACCTGATACGGTGTTATTCGGCCTCCCCTTTAAATTTGGACTAGGATTCATGNTAGATTCGCCTAGTACACCCATTTCGTATGATAAACGGCGATTTGGGCACTCAGGCATAGGTGGAGAGACCGCTTTCGGAGATCTCGAAAATGGGGTGGGATTCGCTTTTTTGAGTAACAAACANCATGGTTTNAGGGACCTCTATANGACAGCAAATCAGCTCGCCCGCGCGTTTTATAAGGTACTGTAACGAGTTTGNTTCATACGTNTGGATCCGTCCTGATGAACTGTAACTTTGAGTTATCTGAAGAAGTGACCGCCCTTCGGCNAGNGACAGCGATCCAAATCAGNTTATCCCAGNAGCTANGCGTAATAANTNGAGAATTGGGGTTGAAGACCCGGGACAAACCTGAAATGTCACGCTATCTGGNNATAAAATAAATACCGAGCAATCGAAAATATTTTGANTTGATATTCCNNTTATCGAAGTTGGTGATTNGTCTTACTNCATTGAATTTGGTACAGNAGTGGGACTCTGTGCTANGGCAAAATTTTAAACCTTAGGTACGGAGCAGTTAAGATATTTAAGGTTGGGAGGGCTTCTAAGCTACCTAGAGGAGTGCTCATATTTTTTGGGACCCTGCTTGCTTCACACTCTTTTGTTGGTACAAAGCCCAATATCAGTATTGTTTTCTTGCCAATGATTAGGGATGGATTGAATCGCTAAGCCAAATATNGATTGTATGGTGCAAAAAGAAGTAAACCTNGGNTGATNCTNTATAANTCTNGTTCAATTATAAACCTTTACCTCGTCAATGTAAGAGCTCTTTACTACATTCCATCCTGTTCTGGACCCGATTCAGTCTCACAAGGCAATTGGGTTGCCGCTGAATATTAAAATTCTCCCAGTGTTCCTTGAGGATGCGGGTTATTCAACTCATATGGTGAGTAATTGGTGTCTTGAGTATGCAAATCGTGTGTAATAAGTTTTTGAGGGAGGTGTCTCTCCCTATTATCCCCAACCCTTTAATGACNGAGAGGCAGAAACTATTAAATTAAATGAATGATCCCTTTGAGGAAATTGACTCGAAAAAATCACATTAAAAGATCTATGATGAAACTTTAAAGAAGATGAAGACCTCAGAGAGACAGTTTGTTTCAGAGCTTNATTAGAGCGTGGGGCGTGAGGCGTANGGCGGGGGATNTAACAAAACCATTTTGGGTATAGGCTGTTCAGCAAGCATCCGGCCATTAAAGGTTTGGGTTGTTTAAACGATTTCTTGGAAAGGCATCATGCCGATTATCGAAAATGATGATGAAAAAATTCGCCCCATACGCTGTGTGCATGCATATTATCATCTTCTGTCCAAGAGAGCGCAGCGATTGAATTTGGTAATNAATTCCTCTTTCGAGTGACAATTATTTGAGGATCTAACCAAAGAGGCTGATGCCTGCAATGGTGTNTGACGGTNAGGTAATTACTGAATCGNTANATATTCTGCGGTACATCCAACAGATATTTACTNACGTGCCTTTATNTCTTAAGGACACAGATCAGNANTAACGCATCAATGATTGGATGNNNTTGGTGACAAACAANCATAACTTGCTTTTTAAGACCTAATATGTATNCGATAGCAANCGGAGGCTCGNNTTCAAAAGACGGCNTAATGCTCTAGTGAAAATTGTAGGAAGGCGAAGAACTAGTGACATTTNATGANNAGGTTTCGGCAGGTTTTTGAGGAGTCAAATTTCTAGAGCAAAAGAAANTTTTTTTAGTACTATGATCGCCCTCAGGATAAATTGNCGGATCATAATTNCAATGTGGGTGGTACGTTCATTCATCCTGACATTACTTGGTTTGTAAAGTATTTCTTGATNAGGCTTAACCGGATTATTAGTTTCGTGCGCCGACCTAATCTTNTNCGTGGGNAGCAAGATTTATGGCAATACCTTTATTTAGATTGAGAATATCGAGCTTCCAGCCATGGTATGCTGCAACTGTGTATCTACCTCTANCCTGAAAAGCATTNTTCNGGAGAAGNGGTGCTTTCTCACCAGAGAGAGCTGTATTTAAGTGATGTTTNTTTAANAAGGTATTNCNGAAGTATATACATATTTTAGCGAGGAGGAAACTTATCNAAGATTTAACTTTGGCCAGTGATCTGAAAATGCNTNGAGAGAATTCGCGTGGAAATATGCAATCGTTTNTGCTGANNTCAGTNTATNTTGTGGAGCAGGCGCTGATTGAAAGCAACATCCTGAAAGCTTTTTTTTCTCTAGGGAGAATTCAGCATGATGAATGAGATTGATAAACAAGTTGGGGGTGGACACATCAGTGGATTCGGTACTCCGTTATACCGGCACTACGTCCTTGTGGCNCTNACCTTCGTNTATACACTTAACTTTATTGATCGNACACTTATAGCGGTCGTCGCTCAACCAATTATTAATTCTTTTGGCCTNACTGATGCACAGTGGGGCCTGCTTTATGGACCACCATTTGCGATTTTTTATGCCTTTATGGGGCTACCGATNGCGCTTTGGGCTGACCGGTCAAATCGCGTNAAAATTATCACNATATGTATCGTATTATGGTCNGTNATGACTGCACTGTGNGGACTCGCTGTGGGTTTCTTTACTCTTTTATTNTTCAGGGTCGGTGTTGCTGTAGGTGAGGCTGGTTGCACACCTCCAGCTAATTCTATTATAGGTGACTACTTTATTGCCAAGAAAAGAGCTTCAGCCTTAAGCATCTACTCNACGGGTGTAATGTTNGGAGCCGTTCTTGCAAATTTATTTGGTGGCCCCATAGCCCAGATGCAGGGNGCAGATTTTGGCATGTGGCTCCAAGATATTGGTATTGGTGGGATCTTTTCACAGGTTGACTGGAGCCTCGTGGAAGGATGGCGCATTGCGTTCGTTATTGTAGGGTTTCCCGGTGTCCTAGTCGCTTTGTTGGTGCTTTTAACTGTNAAAGAACCGCCGAGAGGGTATTCCGATCACCCCGATTTGGATGCCGATGAGCCGGTCCATTGGGGAATGGCATTCAGTGAATTACGGAATAAGCCCGCTTTCTGGTGGATGGTGGCCGGNGCATCGACGGTTGCATTTGTCGGTTATGGAATTAACAGCTTTCAAGCGCCCCTTCTTCAGCGACTGCATGGACTNAATGTCAGGGAGGCTGCAGTAAATTTTGGTGCTCCCTTTGCATTTATGGCTGCGATAGGAACCTTCATTGGGGGGTATATGACTGAAAAGCTCACACCATACCGGAAGACTGCAGTGGCATGGGTACCAGCTATAGGTTTGCTTATCGCTGCACCCCTCTACGTTCTTGCTTTCTTTTCAGAAGATCTGAAACTAGTCTTATTTTTTTGGGGAACGGCTACCATGTGTCATTTTTCCTACCTCGGTGCTCAATACACTATCGGCCAAGGTGTTGTNACCAATCGATCACGTGCTGCAGCGATAGCGGTGTTGCTTATTGCCGTTTCTCTCGTGGGAAACGGNCTCGGACCATATTTTGTGGGATTTTTGAGTGACTTTTTTATGGCATTAACACTGGAAATGGTCGACTTGTCTGGGCAGCTGACTCCATCCAACTGCTTGTTGGATGAAAACGCGTATGATAAGGATCAAAAGCACCTCTGTGCGGCGGCCTATGCATCAGGCTTGCAAAGGGCTATGTCGGCGACGGTCTGTCTTTTCACGATTGCTGCNCTCTGTTTTGCTGTTTCCTCTAAAAATTTAGAGCGAGACTTTGTTGCAGAGCTATAAGGGTTGAGTATTTATGCCGACGAAAAATGAGGTCTGTATAGNTAGAGCGCGAGATTCAATTTTGAGACTTCGGATATTTTTNGGANAGAATTTGGGTGACGTCTCGAGCGATCCGTGCCAAAATCCTCTAGATTGGTATGCAAGTGTACTGGATGATTACTTCAGTTTGGTTGGAAATCAAATTATATGGTGNAACAAGAACAAGAACTCCGAGTTGAGCTTGCTGCTTGCTTCCGAATATTTGATTATCTTGGCTGGACGGAACTTGTATACAACCACATCACTGTTAAAGTTCCGGGGGAGAGAGCCCATTTTCTGATCAATCCGTTTGGGTTTCACTACGGTACGATTTGTGCCTCAGACCTTGTTAAGATGGATATTGACGGGAACGTGGTTGGTGATTCGCCCAACTCTGTAAATCCCGCAGGAATTATTTTGCATACAGCGATTCACTCGGCGAGGTGCGATATCAATTGTATCATCCATACCCATACCGATTCCGCTATGGCGGTAGCTTGTCAGCAGCAGGGTTTGCGGCATGACAATTTTTANTCCGCCCTACACAGGGGAATTGTGGCTTATCATGATTTTGAGGGGATAACTGTCTTAGACGACGAAAAACCGAGGTTAGTGGCTAATTTAGGGGATAAAAATTTGATGATTCTNCGCAGTCATGGTCTCGTTGGATGTGGCGCTACTATCCCTGAGGCGTTTTTAAANACCTGGCGACTCCAACGAGCTTGCGACATCCAGTTTGCAACTGACAGCNGTGGTCGTAAGGTGAATCCAATTGGTGATGAGGTGCTTGAAAAAACTGAACAACTACTGAAGCTACAGCATCCTGATGACGGATCTTTTGGTCAGCTGGAGTTTGCAGGAATGCGAAGGCTCATGGATAAACTTGATCCGAGCTANAGAGATTGAGTCGTATAGCAAATNTTTTACAATAGCCACACCAAGNGCCTTTAAAATTTTGGAGGTAGAATAATGGAAAAACAGGTGACGTTTACTGAAATGTCGAAAGGAACAGCNGATGATTACGCGATTATAACAGAGCANTCGGCGAAATTTTCTGAAAAACTGGCAGATCGGATACTNGATCATTTAGCCCTCCTCAAGGGNGATACAGGCGGATTTCCTATTGACCGTTACGCCCACAGNCTGCAAGCCGCAACGCGCGCTTATCGTGATGGGCGCGATGAGGAGTATGTGGTTTGTGCCCTTTTACATGACATAGGGGATACNATTGGATCCGCAAACCATGCAGATCTCGCTGCGACAATGCTCCAGCCTTTCGTGTCAGAGCGTAATCACTGGATCGTAAAGCATCATGGAGTCTTCCAAGGGTATTATTTTTTTGAGCACGTTGGGCTTGACAAAAATAGTAGAGATAGTTTNAAGGAAAACGAGCATTGGGACGCCTGTGCAGAGTTTTGCGAAAAATATGATCAAAATTCATTCGATCCGGGATACGAAAGTTTGGGTATCGAATATTTTGAGCCAATGGTAAGGAGAGTATTCAAAAAGCCGAGGACATCTATTGCGATGGCCTATAATTCNACTTGACAGCGTAANAATGCNTNNGGAGTTTACTNTAAAACAGTNGTCAANCAGACTATCTTTTGATTAGGTGTAAGTCAAAAATTTCCTCGTTCCTGATNTCAAGGTTAANAAATAAAAATCTCACGNTGCGAGCTANTATGTTACACTTTGGTGCAATATTNNGGAGAATTTTGGTATTAAAGCCCATGATTAACACAAGTCCTNGCCCTTGTGGCCTGATAGAAAGATNGNTTTAGTTTTAGNGNTTGTANTCTTACGGACNATTTGGGNGTGCAACTNTCACGACTTTTCGTACGTTTTAAATTGTGAAAAAATTGAGATAAGTATGTTGGGATATATCTTAAAAAAGAAATTAAAGGTTGCAAGGTGGCACTTTGAACTATCGTAAGGTTCTCACGAGGCGAGCCTTTCTTAGGAGGATTTCTCGCGTTTCTATTGGAGCGAGTTTGGCCGTAAATTCGATGGGGTTCTTTGGACTTGTCAATGCTCCGAAAGTTTTATCGGGATCCCATCATGATTTTCGCGCTCTTGTACTTGTATTCCTTGAGGGTGGAAATGACTCATTTAATATGATTGTACCCGCGGGCTCTGGTTCGATGCGTGCGGAATATGATCGGGGAAGACGCTTCCTTGCCCTTCCAAGTGAGCAGCTACAGATTTTAAATTTGCAAAACGCGGCAACTCTTTATGACGGATCCAGCTCGAGTGACTTTGGATTACACCCTGCTTGTCAGAATCTTGCAGGAATGTTCAACTCAGGTGAGATGTCAGTCATCTGCAACGTGGGCAACTTGATCGTCCCAACAAACAGTCAACAATTTTCGGATGCTGCTGTCAAACTTCCTCCTCGGTTATTTTCTCATGCCGATCAACAACGGCAGTTTCAGAGTGAGCCCACCAATCCATTCCAATATGGCTGGGGCGGTAGATTGGCCGAAATGCTATCGGACTACAATACTGATGTGAGTCTATCTCCGTTGATTTCTGTTTCTGGATTGAACTCTTTTCAGGTAAGTCGTGATAGTCTCGTGAATCCTTATACGATGGGAACTAACGGAGTTGTTTCCCTCGCGGCCTTCAATGGTGATCGAAAGGCCCTAGTCGAGGCAGGGATGGAGTCCGTCAATGGATCTTCCCACCTCATGGCGCAAAAGTATCAGGAGGTTTTTCAATCCGCCAGGAGGGCGGAAACGATAGTCTCAAGCACTTTTGAGAGGGCGGAGGCATCAGGAGTGGATTATGATGGTATATTTAATGCCGCTGGACTTTCTGATAGTCGAGTCTCTCGCCAGCTCAAGACGGTGGCCAAGATGATTGGTGGTCGTCCGTTAGAGTCGAACCGACGGCCGGTATACTTCGTGAAGATGAACGGATTCGACACACATCAAAACATGCTAGCTGATCACGCCACTTTGATGGCTGAACTGGACGCGGCTCTCGGAGCTTTTCGAAATGTGCTCAAGCAGCAAGGCGATTTTGATCAGGTTCTGACATACGTAGGGTCAGAATTTGGTCGCACCTTCACACCTAATGGTGATGATGAGGGAAGCGGAACAGATCATGGATGGGGTGGGCATGCGCTTGCTATGGGAGGGATGGTGAAGGGCAGCCGTTTTTTTGGGACTTACCCGACGCTTGATCTCAATAATCCCCTTGACCCCGGCCGGGGAAGATGGATCCCAACCACCTCCAACTCACAGTGTGCGGCCTCTATCGCCCACTGGATGGGCGTACCTCAGTCTGATGTGGGCAAGATTTTCCCATCATTGGCAAACTTTGCTAGTCCCTTTGAAGCCAGCTCTAATCTTGACTTCATCCGACTATGAGATCACTGATGCCAAAATTAACCAGTTATCTGCCGATATTTTTCCTCATATTAACGTTATCTGGCTGTGGTGGCGGTGGTGGTGATTCTCAATCCATATCGGTGGATTCAGACAGAGATAACGATGGCGTGCTCAATTCCTTGGATGCTTTTCCAGATAACGCTGCCGAATCCGTGGATACTGATTCAGATGGAGTTGGGAACAATGAAGATACTGACGATGATGGCGATGGGGGATCGGACATTGAGGATAGCTTCTCTTTAAATAGCTCTGAGTCGTTAGATACTGATTCAGATGGGGTTGGGAACAATGAAGATACNGACGANGATGGNGATGGGGTANCNGACATTGAGGATAGCTTCCCTTTAAATAGCTCTGAGTCNNNAGATACNGATTCAGANGGGGTTGGGAACAATGANGATANNGACGACGATGGNGATGGGGTATNNGACNTGGAGGATGTCTTNCCTTTGGATAGCTCTGAGTCGTTAGATACCGATTCAGATGGACTNGGAAATCATGCAGATGATGATGATGACAATGATGGAGTTTCCGATTCTGCAGACGCGTTTCCACTCGACGCAAACGAGAGTGTTGACTCCGACGGGGATGGCATTGGAAACAATGCGGATCCTGATGATGACAATGATGGCGTTGAGGATGTTAGCGATGATTTTCCGGAGGATGAAACACGGTCAGCGACTCCGAGCATAAGCCTCACGGTCTTGGAGGCAAATGCTTACGAAGCAAATAATCAGCTCGGAAAGTTTCAGATTCAGAGGACCGGAGATCCTGTGGAGCTTGATATTGACTTTCAGATATCGGGTAACGAGAATCCAACTCGTGGTTCGGTGAGCGAGGCTGATATCAGCCTGTCCTATAGCGACGGTGAGGGCGTTGGTACGACCCTAAGGTTGGCGGAGAATCAAAATTTCCGGGTGATTGAAGTCTTAGCCACACAAGATTCTGTGAAAGAAGTTCCTGAAACACTAACTTTAACCCTGAAACCCAAGGAAGGATATGAGCTTAGTACTGATGTCGCGGGGTCGGTAATTGTAAGCGATGCTAATAATGCGCCAGAAAATGGAAGAGTCTTTTTAGGTGCATTTGGGCCGCAAGACGGTGCGGATTCTGTCGCCTCTGGGCTGCTTAGCTTTGTGCTACAGGGCGATAACGATGCCGGTGTGCTGAACTATAACTTCTCTAATCTCGGTTCGACAAGGACGGATCAGCATATCCATCTACTGCCCTCTGGGACCATCGTGAGGGATATAGAAGAGTCATTGCTTGACGAGGACGGACATTTAAGCTCCTTTACATGGGATATGGCGCCTGGAGGTATTTATACAACAGAGCAGCAGGTGTTGGATGCGCTATTTGAAGGGAAATTTTACATAAATATTCACACTGCGGAATACCCAAATGGCGAGATTTCGGCAACTCTGGTTTTTGATGCTAATGTGAATGCGCCAACAGATTCTGAGGGCGGAGAGATTGCCAATTATACCAGTCTAACAAAAACTCAGGTGGATACCGACGTCGTTAGGTTTTTGAATCAATCTACATTCGGTTCGACGGAGCGAAGTTACAACGAACTTAGGGCGACTATCGAAGAAAATGGAGAGAATCGGATGGCTGCCTACGAAAGTTGGATAGATAGCCAGTTCGAAAAACCGCAAACTGAGATGCTTACACTTTTGGATGAGACGATCCCTCTCTTCCTTTCTTGTGATATCACTCGGAATGCAGGTTGCGATAGGCCTGAGCCGGAGGAAAATCTGAGAAGAGATGCTTTTTGGCCAATGGCAATTTATGGTCGGGATCAGCTGCGGCAGCGGATGACATTTGCGTTGAGCGAGATTCTAGTGGTGAGCGATCAAGACGCTGGGGTGAGAAATGGCCACCGAGGTGCAGCTGATTATTGGGATACGCTTGCAGAAAATGCTTTTGGGACATATAGGCAGTTGTTGGGAGATGTGACTCGTCATCCTATAATGGGTTTATACCTAAGCCATCTCAGGAATAAGAAAGAGGACCCGGCAAAGGGCACTTACCCTGATGAGAACTATGCTCGAGAGGTGATGCAGCTCTTTACCTTTGGCCTCGTTCACAGGCAAAAAAACGGATCTATCAAGTTAGGAGAAAACAACCTTCCAATAGAAACTTATGACAACTCTGTTATCAGTGAGCTGGCACGTGTAATGACCGGGCTTTCTTTCAGTAAAACCAATAATGGCACCTCAGTTATTAACAACACTAATTTCTCAAGGGGTAACAGTTTTAACAACTCTGTCCAACACCGGTGGACGCACCCGATGAAATTCTTCACGGCCCACCATGACTTTGGTGAGAAGATATTGTTTAAGGATGGTGGTGAGACAAAAAAAATTGGCGCGAGCAGTTCGATAAGTGTCTCATCCGCGAATGAAGAGCTTGACCAAGTTCTCGATTACTTGGTGGGACATGGGACAACCGCTCCTTTCATTGCGCGGAAACTAATACAGCGATTTGTGACGTCNAATCCCAGCCCCGGCTACATAGAGCGTGTTGCAACTGCCTTTGGAGAGCAGGGAGATCTCCGTGCTGTGATCAAGGCGATTCTTCTTGACCCCGAGGCTCGAAACCCTGCGACCATTAATTCTCCCAGCTNTGGAAAGTTNAAGGANCCNNTNCTCCATCTCACATCCGTGTTAAGGCTACTNCGAGCTAGTTCAGAAATCCCGCTGGGCGAGTCTTATGCAGTCGATAATGATGCGATTCCCGGGGTGGGTCATAGTAATATTGAAAGATTTGATCCTGAGGCTACACTCCTGCGGATTGGTAACATGCAAGCTATCGGGCAAGAGGTCCTCCGCGCTCCCTCGGTATTCAACTTTTTCTCACCGGACTTCGCACCAACTGGACCCATAGCTGGTAACTCGTTGGTGTCACCCGAACTTCAGCTTGTAACAGAAAGTCAGATATTNAATACATTCAATGTTTTTTCTAGCTTNGTAAGCTCAGCTGGTCTCAGNAGAAGCAGTCGATATACAAATTTTAATCTCACCTACACGAGGGATCAGTTTAGGGTTAAGCTAGACCATGAAGTCCTCGATAGTNTTTGGNANAGNACGATGGGAACNAATTTATCAAAAGCNGAGGCTATNGTGAGATTCTTAGATTTTTATCTCAACGCAGGNCAGCTGACTAATATTGGGCAGGAAGTTAACGTCGGTTCTGGAACANATGCTTTTATAGACTTTCTTGCCCAGCGTCTGTCGACCTATTCAAATAGTATGAACCGTAACCGACTTGCCGTTTATACCATGATGACCGCNCCGGATGTTCAAATCAGTCGGTAANTGTAAAGGAGTTGTTTTTTATCCCTNATGTTTTACTGAGAGTTGCTCCAAATATTGGCAGAGAATAGACTGCGATGAGTGCAAGATCAGACTTTATAAAAAAAACGAGAAGATTGGAGTAGTTCGGATGTGTGCTCACTACCCAAAAGTTTTATTGCCCATTATAGCGTNGGTCNTCATATCCTGTGGAGGAGGTGGCGCGGNTANTAATGCNGGTTATACCAATAGTTATCCTATTGTCAANGAACAACCAGCACCTCAAGGTATGCTGATTCGAGCAGAAACCGATTCCGAGATTATTAACAGTGTTCGCCAGGGGCTGATAACACTCACCGAGGGTAATATGGCGGAACGCGCGCTNTTTCAACCCTCAATTGAGGTGACTGCATCTGATGCAGTCACCTCCTCAGAAAACTATACCACCACGTACACTCTTGAGAAGAATGTTGATGAGCATGATTATGTCAAGTATAACGGTGATCATATGTTTATTGCTCCAAGTAAGAGCATGGACTGCTGTTTTATCATGGACGACGTTNTTGTTGAGGAGGATCCTACTGCCAGTTCAGCTTTAAATGTTCTGCCGACTCAGACAGANAAACGTAGGATCCGAATCTTGAGGACAGAGCCAGCTACCGCNTCNATTGAGCAGGTCTCGTCTATTGAGCTGGATACTTTGCATACTGTAGAAGGTCTCTATGTGAGTGGCTCTCAGCTCNCGGCAATCAGNTCATCNGGCTGGTGGGGCTCCTATGGAAGTGANTTCTTGCGNGTCTCGAGATGGAGGGAGCAGACTACTGNTCTTGATATTTATGACATAAGTGACATAGGGAATCCTACAAGTCAATTTAACATTGAAGTGGAGGGAGGTTTTGTGAGCAGCAGGAGAAAAGGCAATATTATCTATTTCATTACTCGACACACCCCATCGATAAGGGGATTTGAGTATTCNCCAACTGCTGAGCAACAAACCGAAAATGAACAACTTCTTANTAACCTNACAGTCACNGANATCTTACCCAAGGTCACCGTTGATGGAGAACCCTCAGAAGCGATTAAATCACAGGATTGTTTTCTTTTTGATCGAGATAATGAACAGGCTCCCGTTNAGATTGGATATCCAACATTGACGATAGTATTTGCAATAGATCTGGTGTCAAATTCCCTATCGAAGGCAAGGTGCTATCTCGAGTCGACGGATGGTATTTACGTGAGTGAAAATACAATTTACCTCACGCAGGTTAATNCTTCATCAGCCAAATCGAAAACNATTCTCCATGGATATGACTTGTCGTCGGATTTGAATTATCTGGGCTCTGGAGTTGTCGAGGGCGCACTATATCTTAATGGTAATCGAGATTTTCGGATTAATGAGTATGAAGGCTACTTGCGTGTNGTGACGACGGATCGAGACTTTGATTCGGACGATCGGTTTGATCACCAACTGTCAATCCTTNAGTTGAATGAACAAGAGCTTAGAATNGATCTGATTTCTACACTACCGAATGAGAATCGTCCTCAGGAAATCGGGAAACCCAATGAAGATCTCTATGGCGTTAGATTTTTCGGTAATACCCTCTACCTCGTGACATTTGAGCGCATTGATCCGCTCTATGTTCTGGATCTTTCCGTACCTTCCGATCCTGTGATCGCCGGAGAATTAACAGTTACTGGGTTCTCTGATTTTTTACATCCGGTAAGTGAGAANTTNCTGTTNGGTCTTGGTCAGGATGAGTCGGGTTTGGTAAAGNTAGAGTTGTTCGATGTCGGACGGATGAACCTGCCGTCGTCACTTGGGGCGATGGTNCTAGGNTCAGACGAGAATGCACGTTGGAGCTATTCAGAAGCTCGCTATAATAGACATGCCTTCACNTATCAACAGATTAATGATGACCTAGATCGTTTTTTGGTACCTGTAAGTATGGGTCTTTATAGCGACGCGTCTGGTTACCAGAACAAGGACCGGTTGTATATGTTTGAGTTGAGAAACAAGTCTATCCCTAGCTTAGCGTCTATATTTGAAGTNGGCAGAATCACTACGCCCAGTGGGTGGGATAACCGTAACCGTTCGTTCATCCACGATGATGCCGTTTACTATATAAATGGAACNAGGGTATGGAGTTCCATTTGGGGTAACGCAANTAGTCAANCAGGACCATTCTAGCNTCACTNNANANGATNAAGACTATCTTNTACCTAANGACATTACTAATCGGAAACCTACAATGGTATCTGGCTTNNAGTTTATTNGGTTCNCTCNCTTCTGNTGGCTTCACGATTCTTTNTCACAAAGATNNATTATTGTTGATTCAGAGGGGGGAGCAATTCAAAATGAAAACTTACAATATAATGGGATGTGTTATCTTAGAAGGGTCGTAGAAAAAAACGAAGATATTGTAGAAGAAAGTATTTGTGTTAAAATGCTTTAGATAATAACTTTAGTAAATGGTCAGAAATCATTTAATAATCATTTTTTTATTTTAGACTTGTGAGAGATTTAATACTACTACTATCATTAATTACGATTCCAATTTTTGTTTCTGGACAAAATCAATTCATAGAAGTTTTGCCAAGCTTTATTAATAATAAAGGCTTAGATTATGCAAAAGAAGAGATAATGGTAGCAAAAACTAAATTTGATAT
>PBJN01000008.1 GCA_002720735.1 Porticoccaceae bacterium | reverse complement strand
TATTACACCGGTATATCTACGGATTTGCAACGTCGTCTTAAACAGCACAAGTCCGGCCGCGGCGGTGCCAAGTACTTCCGTGGGCGCGAGCCATTGCAGGTTCTATATTCGGAGCAGCACCAATGTCGCAGTGCGGCAAGTCGTCGAGAATATCAGCTAAAGAAGCTTTCACACCTGGAAAAGACGCTCCTGATTGAAAAGAATTCAAGTGAGTAGCATCAAGTTGATAAACAGATGTTGAGTTTGACACGTTATCTCTTTTTCTTTAATTGCGAGCCACCATTTTTTACGCAACGAAATGCAGTTGTTGATTTTTGTGTTACTTGCCCGCTTGAGTCAAAAGTGGCTGATTGGCTAATGTAAACAAATATACATGCTGCTGCCAAGCATGACTGAGGCTGTAAAATAGAAAATAATCCTAGATAGCATACTAGAGGGCACCAAGCCAAACGAAATGTATAAGCAAATACCTTATGAGAAAAATGTCATAATTTTGTCATCAATCTATCATTTATTTGTCATTAGAATTTAATTTAATAGTAGTAATCTAGACATGAAATCTGTATTTGAAGACGCGAGTATGCCTAAAAAGACGGTACTAGTGGTTGACGACGAGCCTGCGATAAGGGATATGTTGACAATGGTATTGGAAGCAGCATCCTTTGTTGTTCTGGAAGTAGAAAATGCTCGGCTGGCACATGCTGCAATAATTGACCGGCGGCCTGATATCGTGTTGCTTGATTGGATGATGCCGGGTACCACCGGCCTTGAGCTATTGCGGAGGCTTAAACGTGATCCACTGACTAAGAATGTCCCGATAATTATGCTTACGGCAAAGGCTGAAGAGGGGGGGAAGGTCGCTGGCCTTGATTCCGGAGCAGATGATTATGTGTCGAAGCCCTTTTCTCCGCGCGAGCTGGTGGCTCGCATCAAGGCAGTCCTCAGGCGTATTTCGGAGGATGAGGTAAAAGAGATTATTGAGGCAGGTTCTCTACGATTTGATCCGATTAGTCATCTTGTGACCATCGCCGGCGAGGAAATAACACTGGGTCCAACTGAGTATCGGCTATTACATTTTTTCCTTAAACATCAGAATAGGGTGTTCTCTCGTGATCAGATTCTAGACTTTGTCTGGGGTGCCAATGTGTACTTGGATGAACGTACAATCGACGTTCACATAAGGCGCCTGCGCAAATCGATTGCGGTTGCAGGATGTGATCAGTATGTGCAGACTGTACGTGGAGCTGGATATCGGTTTTCTATCCGGTAGTTTAGGGGGTTCATCAAGGAATTGAATTTCGTGCGAGCAGGACTTTCTGTCGAGTTGCGGCGTATCCTAGCAGTCATCGCGATTGGTCTAATTTTGGGAATAAGTTTTCAGGCAGCTCTCGAGGGAGTCTTGATCGGTCTGCTGGCATATCTGTTCCTCTCAGTTCGTAGCGTGCGACGGATATTCAGGTGGGTAGATTCCGGAATGCGATCGGCTCCGCCAGACACTGACGGTGTGTGGGGAGAGATTAGCGACGCTCTTAACCGACAGAAGCGTCGTCACCGCCGTACTAAGAAGAAGATGAGCAACACAATAACCCGGACCATGCGCATGACTGAGGTCCTCGATCAGGGCCTTCTGGTTTTGGATGCGAATAATTCGCTCGATTGGTGGAACCGCGCAGCCACAAAGATGTTAGGGTTACGCCCAGAGGACCGAGGGAACGCGATTGTTAACTTGATTCGAGATCCTGATTTCCTAAACTTTATTTCCTCCTCATTCGTCGACCCCTTGGAGCTATCCTCAACTACACATGAGGGCCGGACACTTGAGTTTTCCGGTTCTTATTTCGGTAAGGGTGAGGTTGTATTGATAGTTACAGATATTACGCGGATAACCAGCGTAGAAAGGCTGAGGAGGGAATTTGTGGCCAATGTTTCTCATGAATTAAGGACACCACTGACAGTTATCAAGGGTTACGTGGAGACGATAAAAGATGCATCTGAGGTGCCCTCTGGTTTAGCGACTGCATTCGATAGTATTAGTGAGCAGGCAGCAAAAATGCAAAACCTCGCAGAGGATTTGTTGGTGTTATCAGAACTCGAATCAGAGCCACAACCAAAAAACTTGGAACCATTACAATTACACACCTTGCTCATTGCAGTTGTTGGTGATGCGGAACTACTGAGTGAGGGTCGCCATCATTTCGAAATTGATTGTGACAATGAAATTATGTTGTATGTCGATGAAAAGGAGATGCGTAGCATGGTCGGTAACATCGTCATTAATGCTGTTCAACACAATCCAGAAGGAGCTCATATACAGATTCAAGTCAGAGATGAGGAAGAGGACTGGGAAATCGTCATCATTGATGATGGCATCGGTATGGAGTTATCAGAAATTCCTCGCATCACAGAGCGGTTCTATCGAGTAGACAGCAGTCGACACTCTATTTCCGGGGGGACCGGCCTCGGGTTAGCAATTGTAAAGCACACTCTAAATCGATACGGAGGTAGCCTGATCATACATAGTATTCCTGGTGAGGGAGCCGAATTTCGGTGTAGGCTCCCAAAGCAGCACATGCATCAAGGTCATTGACAAAGTGGATTAGATGTTTGTGTTGGCGGAGATTTGGCAGCTACACCCAAGAAAACTTTTTGAACCTCGACCCGCAGATGAACTGGTTTTTGGGATAATATGTTTTACCTGTTTTGGTTTGCTTCATTGGTAACGTGAGGCCCCAAGACACTTCACATTCCGTCAAAATTTTTGCTCGATACCGATACCGATGGCCTGCTGTTTATCATTGCTCCCATCAAAGTCTCGATTTTCAGTGTAGAAACCGTAAAACTTTGTGTCTTTGGTGATTTTGTAGTCGGCGCCCATTGATACTGTCTCCTCTTCTTTAGAATCGTTCCCTGTCACTCGGCCATACTGCGCCTTCAGAACTGTGTTTCCGATTTTAAAGGATGTACTCAAGAAGGAACCCTTCTCATCGAGGGTACCGCCGTTGTCGTTATTTTTTTGGTGCATAAATCCAAGTGTCAGCGCATCTATGCGGTAGCGAGCCACAAGGCGCAAAAGATCCTGATTGTCGATCTCTTTGTCACCGGCGATTGCAAGGTAAATATTATCCCCAGTGTAATTTAAGGAGTAGCCGACACCGTCTGCGAGGCCGCCATCATCAATGCCGTCACCGTTGGCATCATTTCCCTCACCGGGCACCACAACCAAGGTTGCCTCCAAACCGTTGAGCCGAGAGGTGGTAATACCGATCATATTAGATACGCGATTTTCTCCTTCGAAGGTATTCTTGATATCTCCTTCAAGATCATTAAAGAGGTCTATCTTATTCTGGGCAACCTTGGTCGGTGTATCCCGTTTACCTGCCCAGAGCTTTCCGAGATTATTACTTATGCCAATAGTGATATTTCGCTGCGAAAATGTGGTTTTATCGCTCCCTACCAGACAGCTCTCATCGCCGTTGACGCTTTGAGAGCAGATCGTATTTTTTGTAGTTTTATTGCCGTCATCTGCATATATCTCGAATTCTGCCGAATAGTGAATAAGGAGCTTATCTGAAAGCGACCGTTTTCCGGTAAATCCGACACGCGAGGCGTTGCTGTTAAGTTTCCATTCATCCGACTCGTTGACGCTAGTGTTTACCAAAGAAAGGTTAAGTTTTCCGTAAAGATTCTCCTCGGCCCGGGCGAGAGATATTGGAAGCAGAGAGATTGAAATCGCTATAGTACCTAAGGGGAATATTGACCAAAATTTCATGCCAGTTTCCTTTTTTATGGGTGAGTAAGGTTTTTGAGTAATCGACTTTTGTGAAAATTTAGTGACAAATGTATGTCATATTTATTACAAATTGATGACATCTCTCAAAGTTTGTCATCATTTTGTCACATAATTTTCATATGGTTGTTTTTCTGATCGATATACCTTTGCAAGTTAATTTTAAACATAAATTATTCGGGGGAGTTGTTAATGTCGCACTGTAAGATCACTAAAATTATCGTTGTGAACCTTTTCTTGCTGGCGGCCGCGAGTCTCGTCTCGGCAAGAGAGACGATCGCTATTGTAGGTTCATCGACGGTATATCCGTTTTCAACTGTGGTGGCTGAGCGGTATGGCCGCAGTAATGAGAAGCCGACTCCAAAAGTTGAATCGACAGGCTCTGGCGGTGGGATGAAGTTGTTTTGCTCGGGCATCGGGACGAATTTCCCAGACATAACGAACTCATCACGCCGCATGAAAAAATCCGAGTTCGACCAATGTCAAAAAAATGGAGTGAAGGAGATAATTGAAGTTCACATTGGATATGATGGTATAGTCTTGGCGAATTCAATAGCCACCAAACCTATGAACCTCACCCGCAAGGACATATTTTTGGCGTTGGCAGCGCGCGTTCCCGGGGAAGTTGTCGGTCAATTGATTAAAAATCCTTATAGGACCTGGAAGCAGGTAAATGAGGGGTTGCCGGCGACAAAGATTGAGGTTTTGGGACCACCACCGACATCAGGTACCCGCGATGCTTTTGTGGAGTTGGCGATGGAAGGTGGCTGCAAACAGATCTCATGGATAGCGGGCCTCCAAAAGACCGACAAAGATAGGTTCAAGACTGTCTGCCACACGATCCGTGAGGACGGGCAGTACATTGAGGCGGGAGAGAATGATAACTTAATCGTCCAGAAGCTGCAGGCGAATCCGAGGGCACTGGGAATCTTTGGATTTAGCTTCTTAGATCAGAATGCTGATACGGTTCAGGGCTCTCAGATAGAATCTATTGCACCAGAGTTCGACTCTATTGCGGATAAATCCTATTCTATATCTCGCCCACTATACTTTTATGCGAAAAAGGCACACATTGGCGTGGTGCCAGGAATTGAAGATTTTCTTTATGAATTCACCAGTGAGAGGGCATGGGGTGGAGAGGGGTACCTAGCGGACAAAGGGATGATCCCGTTGCCAAATGACATGCGTCGAAGCCAGGCGAAAAAAATTCGGGGGCTAGTGACGATGAATGGCGATGAACCATTGAAATAATCGACGCGGTTTGTCACAGTAGCGCGCTATTGAGCAATTACACTCGCGCAGACTACGAAGGTTTAGCTTTGACTTATGCACGCAAATGATCTGTTACTTCTTTTGCTGGCGTTCGCTGCGGCGGCGTTTTATGTTGGTCGCGGTAGGGCTAACCACATAGCAAAATTGGCTGGAGGTTCTCGTCAACTCCACTCGTTGCCTGATTACCATGGTCATTACACTGCGCTTTGCTGCGGCCTTCCTGCCGTGCTCCTGCTGATTCTTTGGATTATTTTTTCAGGACATGTAATTTCCGCTATGGTACTCGATTCCCTGCCGGCGGGTCAGTTTCTTGGTGATCCTGGAGGCCGCGAGTTGCTGGCAAATAAGATTGCTAATATTGCGCAGGGCGTCTTGCCTAAGGCAAATCAACCGGCGATTTTGGTTGCGGCCGCTGAGGAGCTCAATAGGCTGACTCAGATCTCTCGCTGGAGTGTTACGGCGTTAGCGTCATGCGTTTCATTAGTAGGTTTGATCTGGGCTCGGTCAAGAATCACCCCAGAGCTTCAATCACGCCCTAGGGTTGAAGCCTCAATAAAGTATGCTCTCTTTTTTTGTGCGTGTGTGGCTGTATTTACAACCTTTGGTATTATTTTCTCCGTCCTTTTCGAGTCGCTGCAGTTTTTCCAATCCGTACCGGTTGTTGATTTCATTTTCGGTCTTGAGTGGAGCCCCCAGACAGCGATTAGGGATGATCAGGTTGGATCATCTGGCAGCTTTGGTGCCGTGCCTTTGTTCGTTGGAACATTGCTGGTATCTGCTGTGGCAATGGTAGTCGCCGTCCCGATTGGCCTCATGTCGGCAATTTTTTTGGCGGAGTACGCCCATAAATCGGTTCGCGCCTATGCGAAGCCGGCCCTTGAGGTTTTGGCGGGGATCCCGACGGTGGTTTATGGTTTTTTCGCTGCACTCACTGTAGCGCCTTTTTTGCGAGACTTTGGTCAGGGATATGGCTTTTCCGTTTCCTCTGAAAGTGCCCTAGCGGCAGGGCTCGTAATGGGAGTAATGATCATTCCATTTATTTCTTCTTTGTCAGATGACGTCATCACCGCGGTACCCCAGTCCTTGCGTGATGGCTCTCTGGCGATGGGAGCAACTCATTCTGAGACTGTCATACGCGTCGTGATTCCGGCAGCTTTACCGGGTATCGTTGCAGGAATCATGCTGGCCATTTCCAGAGCTATCGGCGAGACGATGATTGTTGTCATGGCGTCAGGTCTCGCGGCAAATATGACCTTTAACCCTCTTGATTCAGTGACCACAGTTACCGTACAGATTGTCACCCTGCTGACGGGAGATCAGGAGTTTGATAGCCCTAAAACATTAGCCGCTTTTGCATTGGGTCTCGTACTTTTCCTAATTACCTTAATCCTAAACATCATCGCCTTGAAGGTAGTAAAACGGTTCAGGGAGCAGTATGAGTAAGGAACCAATCTATTTAGAGAAGATTCAGCGCTCGCTTGTCGGGCGCTATCGTACCGAGCGGGTGTTCAGGGGGTTCGGCATGCTGGCTGTTTCACTGGGCCTTGCCGCAGTCCTTCTGGTCTTTGTAGATATTTTTATAAAGGGCACAGGCGCCTTTTCGGCGACTTACATTGCACTTGATGTGACTTATGAAAAAGACCTCCTGGGAATTGAAAATTTAGCTGATCAGCGACAGGTGAATTCGGGAGATTGGGAGGCACTTTACAAACAGGCGCTACGTAGAGATTTCCCCGACATACGAAAACGTGGTGAAAGGCGTAAGCTATATGCGCTTGTAAGTAGTGCGGCAGGTTATGACATAAAGGACCGTCTTCTGGCTAATCCGGGTCTGCTAGGTTCTAAAGAGACATTGTGGATTCTTGCAGATGACGATATCGACTCGTATTACAAAAGCTGGTTGGACGGCAATGCCTATACGGCTCGGCTTACGGATGGGCAGATTCGTGTTTTGGATACGCTGATCAATACGGAGCGTATGCAGTTGCATTTCAACGCAAACTTTTTGACTCGAGGTGACTCTCGAGAGCCAGAGCAGGCGGGGATATGGGGTGCTGTTATTGGATCTTTTTTGACGCTAATGCTGACCTTGGTCTTGTCATTTCCGGTCGGTATTGCCGCTGCTGTATATCTCGAAGAATTTGCCCCAAAGAATAAGGTAACTGATTTTATTGAGGTCAACATCAATAACCTTGCGGCAGTACCTTCAATAATTTTTGGTCTTCTGGGGCTTGCCATTTTTATCAATCTCTTCCAAATTCCACGATCAATCCCTGTGGTGGGCGGTTTGGTCCTCGCGGTTATGACATTGCCTACTATCATTATCACGAGCCGGGCGGCTATCAAGTCAGTTCCACCCTCAATCAGAGAGGCCGCTCTAGGTATGGGTGCGTCGCGAAACCAGATGGTACTTCACCACGTCTTGCCACTTGCTTTGCCGGGCATGTTGACCGGAGCTATTATTGGTATGGCGCGGGCGCTAGGTGAGACTGCGCCCCTCTTGATGATTGGCATGGTGGCGTTTATTGTGGATATTCCGGCCGGTTTTATGGATCCTGCAACTGTCCTTCCTGTACAGATCTTCCTGTGGGCAGACAGTCCGGAGCGCGCATTTATTGAAAAGACTTCAGCAGCGATTATGGTTTTACTCGGATTTCTTGTTACGATGAACATCAGCGCAGTATGGCTGCGTAAACGACTTGAACGGCGTTGGTGAGGGAGGAATAACCATGAATACATCTGCGACCTTTGGTGTTGGTACGCCGTCTGAATCAGATTTCCGAGATACTCGCGATGGAGATATGTCTGATATCGGGTTGACCAAGGGTCACGTCACCGTGGGTAGCGTCGAAATACAGGCGGCCAAGATGACGGCGAGGGGCGTGAATATTTTTTACGGTGACAAGCAGGCGATACATGATGTCACTGTAGATATTGGAAAAAACCAGGTTATAGCAATGATTGGCCCCTCCGGCTGCGGAAAGTCTACCTTTCTGAGATCACTTAACCGCATGAACGACACGATCGATGGTTGCAAGATCGAAGGAGATATTCGAATCGATGGTGAAGATTTGTACTCACCAAAACTTGATGTGGTTGAATTGCGGGCTCGCGTTGGGATGGTATTCCAAAAACCTAATCCTTTTCCTAAATCTATCTATGACAATGTCGCCTACGGACCCAAGATACATGGGTTGGCTGAGACGCGTGTGGATCTTGACGAGATGGTAGAGAAAAGTCTTCGGAGGGCTGGGCTCTGGGATGAGGTGAAGGATCGACTGTTTCAAGCTGGGACTGGGCTATCAGGCGGTCAGCAACAACGTTTATGCATCGCGCGGGCGATTGCTGTAAGTCCGGAGGTCATCCTCATGGACGAGCCTTGCTCTGCACTAGATCCGATTGCAACAGCTCGCATTGAGGAGCTGATTGAGGAGCTTAGCCACAATTTCACTATCGCCATTGTGACCCACAACATGCAACAGGCGGCGAGGGTATCCCAGCGAACCGCGTATTTTCATCTGGGTCGGCTAATTGAGGTCAATCCTACCGAGCAGGTCTTCACAAACCCAGAGCACTCGTTGACGGAGTCCTATATCACTGGCCGCTTTGGCTAGAAGGAATTTTTAGCATATGGCAAACATGTCTTTTGAAAATCATATCGTGAAGCAGTTTGATGGCGAGCTAGAGGACATTCGGACGATGCTGATGGAGATGGGGGGTAAGGTCGAGCAGCAGCTCAAAGATGCAATTACCTCGGTGGCAGGGGTTGATAGCGCCCTGGCCGAGCGTGTGATCGAGAGGGAGAGTCATGTAGACGAGATGGAGCTGGATATCGATGAGGCTTGCATGCTGATTATCGCTCGTAGGCAACCGGCCGCGACCGATCTGCGGCTCGTCATGATGGTCAGCAAGGCAGTAAATGATCTAGAGAGGATTGGCGACGAAGCCAAGAAAATAGCAAGTCACGCGATTATCCTTGCCGAGCAGGACGTTCCCTCGAAAGGCTATACAGAGGTCCGGCACCTTGGTAAGGGTGTGTCCAACATCCTCGCAAACGCCCTCGATGCTTTTGCACGTTTCGATGTCGAAGCTGCATTGAAAACACTCAAGGACGATCATCAGATTGATCTTGAATACAAGACCGCACTGCGTGAACTAGTGACATACATGATGGAGGACCCGCGAAGTATCAGCCGGGTGATCAACATTCTCTGGGTAGTTCGGTCGCTGGAACGGATCGGTGATCATGCTAAGAATCTCTGTGAACAAATTGTGTTTGTTGTCAAGGGACAGGATATTAGGCACAGCGAGCTACGAGGTTAGCCACACATTTGCCCGACCCAGTCCATCCTTGATTTCCCAAGCTTCCCCTTTGTCCCTAAACCTTTTGATCGGTGCAAATTGTAATCTTTCAGTCATAAATCAGTCACCTTAACGTCATTTTTTGTCGCTATCTTTTCAATAAGCGCGGGAAATTTTCCCCTGGTATGCCCACAATAAAATGAGCTAGTGTGGTAAAGGTGAGATATTTCAGTGTGTTAATGGAATATACATCTTTATCTGAGAGTTAGAGGGTGTCTCACACATGACTAGACGGTCGGTCTTTTTAGTACATTGTTTTTTTATAGCTTTAGCCAATAATGCTCTTTCAGAGACACTTTTCGTTCAGATTTTTCTCGATCAGGCGCCCCTCTCGGGAATCACCGTAATGGTTGATGGCGACGAGGTCGGTCGGTCGCAGAATGACGGAGTTCTTTCAGTCGATCTTGAGCCCGGCGGGTATGAAATCGAGCTCGTTGATGATGACGTTGCCTTTCCTTTTGACGTAGCGATTGAGGAGTCTGCCGAGACTGAGGCCTCGGTAACGTTCTACAGCAAGGAGGGCATTGCTCCTGCCGTTTCGGTGGGAGTATTCAGCAAATCTTCGTTGGACATTGGTTTTGTAGTGGGCCAAGTGACCGACTCTGATGGAACTCCTTTGGAGGGTGCCTCTGTCGATGTAGGAGGGGTGGGCGTCGTACTGACGGGCAGTGATGGGCTCTACTCCATTGAGGTTCCACGCGGAGTTTACAGCATCAACGTACAGCATCCTAAGTTCAAATCCGCTCAGATAGATTCAATTCGAATTTTTGCAAATGTCGGAGTCAATGCGAGTTTCTCATTGAAAACCGAAGACGAGCTGAGTCTTGCCTCGATTGAGGGTGTGCTTGAAGACGTGGTGGTTGTTGGGGTTTTCAGACCTGATGATTCCGCTGAGGGTCTCGAACGCTATGCGAGCACTATCGTGAGTGCTATCGATGCCGATCAGATTTCCCGATTTGGAGACAGCGACGTTGCTGCAGTCCTCGGACGGATCGTGGGACTCAGCGTTACGGAAGGAAAGTATGCGAACGTGCGTGGTCTGGACGGTCGCTATATCTCAGCCAATTTCAACGGTATATTGATGCCAAGCACCGACCCGATGCGTCGTGATATTCAGCTCGATCTATTTCCGTCTAACATTGTTGATAATATTGAGGTTCAAAAGTCCTTTTCTGTTGACCAGTTGGCCTCAACCACGGGTGGTTCAATTAGAGTTACCACCAAAGGCCTTCCCGACGAGAGAGCTGGCACAGTATCCGTTTCAGCAGGTTACAACACCGATGTCACCGGCAACGATGTCCTGGGCTACCGCGATAGTAACACCGAATGGCTGGGCTATGACAATGGCCTGCGCGCTCTGCACGCTGGTGTTCTTGAAGCCACTGACTATGCGACATCATTGACCATTTGTGAGCCCCGTATTGCCGACATATGTACTCACCCTGGTGTCGCTGCGGCCTATGCGATGGCGTTCAAGCCTGACTATGACACTCAGGATATTTCTGCGGGCCCAGATGTTGGCGTGGATTTTGACTTCGGCGATCGTATCGAGTTAAAGGATGGCGAACTGGGGTACCATCTTGCGGGTGGCTATAGTCGCGGTACTGATGATCGCGGCCCAGCTCAACTGAGAGATCCAACCGATTTAAGTGGTGGATACAGTCGCTCTAAAGATACGGTCACCGTGACCGGTTATGGCGTAATCGGATATGAATACGGTGCGGGTAACGAGGTTCTATCCAAGACCACACTATTGCGATCCACTGAAGATGTAACGCGCCGAAGTATCGCCATTGATTCCGAAGACGTTGATGTCGATACCACGATTCTCGAGTATGTGCAGCGGCAGTTATTCTCTCAGGTATTTACTGGGGTCAACGAGTTCCAGGGCTTTGGAGTCGATGGCGTAGTCAACTGGCGTGTAGGCTACGCGGAGACCGATCGGCTTGAGCCCGACCGTCGCACTTTTATGCTCCGTAACAGATCGCTTTCTACGACATCGGTAGAGCGTCGCTGGTCTGACCTTAACGAAACCAGTTCGGATATTGGGGTTGACTATGCCGGCACCCTTGACTGGGGAAGCTCCAATACATCGACGGTGCTGCTCGGCGCCATGTGGTCTGATAAAGAACGAACGGTCGATCTTTACCGCTTTGGCATCCGCCAGGGTGATGCGAGAAATATCTCGCTGATACCAATCGATGGTGTTGATCAATTACTCGCCGTTGAGAGCTTTGCAGCTGACTACTTTCGGCTAAGACCCTCAACGACCCCCACGGATTCCTATGTGTCAACGGAAGAGTTGTTTGCATACTATGCAGCTTTGCGCAGCGATTTTGGATCTGACTGGTCGGTTGAGGTGGGCGGCCGCTTTGAATCGTTTACTCAGAGTCTTTTTTACCCGAATGATGTAGTCGCTGGTGATTTTGGTGCCGATCTTGAGTCTGAGGGTTGGTATCCTGCTCTTAACGTGAGTTGGCGGGCTTCTGAGAGCATTCAGATCCGTCTTGGCTATAGTGACACAGTTTCATATCCGGGTTTGGTTGAGCGATCTCGCTCGGCTTCCTTCGACCCGATTACCGATGACCCCATCTTTGGTAATCCCAATCTACTCACATCGGACATCAGCAATATTGACCTGCGCATGGAGTATTACTTCGGTCAGAGCAACCGCTTGTCTATCGCCGCCTTTAATAAAAAGATCGATAACCCGGTTGAATTGGCGATTCCCGATGCGTCCGGGTCTGCAGCCAGTGGTGTGACCTTCAGAAATCAAACCGATGCCCAGCTTGATGGCATTGAGCTTGATTTCAACACCACAATTTATGATCGCGATGGTCATTCTCTGTTTATTAATGGTAACTATTCGTTTATCGACTCTTCAGTGACGCTGGGTGCCGACTCGTTGCGACTGGAAGGTGCTGTTGCCAACGGTCGCCAGTTACAGGGTCAATCTGAGTATCTCGCCAATCTCCAAGTCGGTTACGACCACCAGCCAAGTGGTCAAAAACTAACGCTATTGGTCAATTATTTTGACGATCGTATCTTTCGCGTGGCGAGAGGTGCCGCTAGTGGACCCATTGTCGAGGTAGGTAGAACGCTGATCGATCTAAACTACGAGAAGCTTTTTGCCGACCACTGGACATTTAATTTAAAGATTAAAAATTTGGGTAATGAAAAAACCTCTTTCATCCAAAACACCAATGAAATTGAGTTTTATGAATCCGGTACGTCTATTGGTGCCACACTGAGTTACAAGCTCTGATAGTTAAGGACTGTTTTAACAATGCGGGGGCGACCCTTGCTAAATATTAACCACCAAAAAGTAGGAAACACGCATATGAGAAGCAAACACTTTTGTACAGGTAGCCTGCTCGCATTGAGTATTGTGCTATCAGGCTGTGATGGAAGTTCCGAAAGCGCTGGCGACATCTACGTTACTGTTGAGGGGGATACGATCGATGAGAGCGTTACTAATAACACGACGACGCCGGTTGTCGAGACACCCGACCCAACGCCTGAAGCACCGAGTGGCCTATGTGCTCAAGTTGTGGAAGCATCCTTTGTCACGTTTAATGAAGACTGTTCACAGGGCACCCTCGCAGGCACTGTCGATACTGATTACACGCTGCTTAGCGAAGTTCAGTACATTCTCAGCGGCCAAGTCAATGTGGGCTCTGGTGACGTAGAAATCACATCCCAGGCCCAGATGAATGCAATTATTGCTGCTGGTGTAACCCTGACTGTTGAGCCCGGCTCCCATGTCAAAGCGACTAATGACGGCTCATTGATTGTCACTCGAGGTTCTAAGCTAGTCGCTGATGCCTACGCCGCTAGTCCGATTACGTTCAGCAGCCTTGATTCTGATTTGGACGGTATGGGTGAGTGGGGCGGTGTAGTTATTCAAGGGTTTGCACCGCAGTATGGTCAGGGTGGTACCGGTGTCTGCTATAACGAGGGTGAGGGCTGGTGTAATGTTCTTGGTGAAGGCGGAGGCTTTCGCTACGGCGGTAACTTGCCGGCTGACGACAGCGGCATAATTCGCTACGTCCGCATCGCTGAGGGCGGGTTTATTGTCGGTCCCAACGACGAGATCAATGGCTTGACGCTTCAGGGAGTGGGTCATGGTACCGTGATTGACTATGTTCAAGTGCATGCCAATCTTGATGATGGCATAGAGTGGTTTGGTGGCACGGTTAATGTGACCCATGCGCTGCTAACGCACAACGACGACGATGATATTGATTTNGATGAAGGNTATCAGGGCAATATCCAGTATGCGTTGATTATTAAGAANCAAACGCCNGGNGCAANACCGGTCGGTTCCAACGATCCGAGAGGTATTGAGCTGAACTCCTCTGACAACGACTATACGCCTGAGACGGCAGGAACTATCGCCAACGCTCTGGTTGTTGGTGGCGACGCGGCAAACGCTGCTGGTGAGTTTGGTATGCGTTTGCGCGGTTCGGTTACTGCCCAAATCCACAACTCAGCGGTAACTGGATACGATGTCACCTGTGCACGTATCGATGACTCTGACCACGACAGTGACTCTTCCACTGCGAAGCTTGATACGCCGATAACCTTCCAGAATTTCCTGTGTGATACCACCGGTGTTGCCTTTAACAAAGAGCAGCCGGTAGCAGGNTCAACAGTAGTTGAAGGGCCGATTTCGGTAGATCGTGCGGCGGGTTATGCCATAACAGACGCCTCTGCATCGGTGGGTATTACCACGATCCCTGCAACTGACAACGNTTCAGGTTTTGTCTTTGACGAGACGGACTATGTCGGTCCCGTTAAGGAGGGCGAGATACCTTGGTTTGCCGAGTGGGCTATTCCCGGCTCTGTCCCGGGTTATAACGACTAATCTATGTTTTAGACTTATCCTAGAAAGGCCCTACTATTGGGGCCTTTTTTTCGTTACGCTACTCCGCCACTTCAAGAAAACTGAAAGTTAAGCGATATTTTTTTCGCTAGTATTTGCGATTCTTTTTGCGTTGAGCTGCGCTCTAGGTGCGATAGCTGAGACGATCTCCGTCGGTAAAACACTATTCGTATCATGTGCTGATGAAAGTGCGCCTCAACCGGTCTGTAATACCATTAACAAGTAGGATGCTCCCCTTTAATTTTGTCAAAGACAATCTTTATGCGGCTATTGATGATGACAGTCGAGNTACTACGATTATTTAGTCCGATATCATTTTTAATAACTTTATGTGTGATATTGCGGCGACTGCTACCTATACCCATAAAGTTCCTGATGCAACGGTGGGGGTCACGCAAGCTGTTGCACGTGCGGTGAACTGTATGCGAGCGCTTACTAATGAAGAGGCTGGTAAGGTCTATACTCCCGACTGCTTTGACTCAGTCATGTACCACTTTTGTCTCTGACACGAGCGGTTATGTGGGTGCTGTGGTACCTGATTCACTGCAGACTGGCGGGCAGAACAGACTANCCCGGATCGACTACTTTAGTGCCATAACTTTGTGTTGTTATAACAAAGATCCAAACTGTAGTAGGATAGGGAAGGCTTTGAGAGGGGCCTTTCGTTTTTTGGAGTGCTGGAAAAAATGTTTTTTAAGNATTGGTTCTTACTCAGTGGGGTTTTTGCAACATTTTTAGTTTCTCTCATGGCGAATGGAGGTGGTTTTGGCCAATCACCTCGTATTGAAAANATACTATTCGGATCATGTGCCGATGAGGGTGCTCCTCAACCTGTATGGGATGCCATCAATAAGGAGCAGGCTGATTTATTTATTTTTGTCGGAGACAATATTNATGCGGATACTAAAAAATTAGAGATTTTTCGGAGTAAATATAGTCAGTTAGCTGCGAAAGAAGGATTTGACAGGGTACGCCAATCCACTCCGATAATGGCTGTATGGGATGACCATGATTACGGTGTTAATGACGGTGGTGGAGACTTTCCGGCAAAGGAAATTTCCAGAAAGGCATTNTTNGATTTTTTTAATGAGCCNATGGCATCNGATCGGTGGATTCAAGAAAGTGGGATCCATACGGCCAAAACNTTTGGTGATGANCAAGANAGGGTCCAGATCATNNTGTTAGATACTCGCTGGAATCGGTCTTCTATAATGCGTGTTACGTGGCTAGAGTCACTCGNTCATNAATGGAANGAGTTGGGCCCGTATAATCCGTNAGAGAACGCAGANAGCACGATTCTGGGTCTCAAACAATGGGANTGGTTAGATGCTCAACTTCAGATACCTGCAAAGGTTAGAGTTATAGTTTCTAGCATCCAAGTCCTGGCAGCATATAGCGGCTGGGAGGGNTGGTCNTTATTCCCACATGAAAAGACAAAGCTACTTAATCTGATTGCATCTCGAAATGGTGGAGCTGTAGTTTTCCTTTCTGGGGATCGACATTTTGGCGAACTTAGTGCAGATGTGGCGACTGACGGAGAAATTTTAAACGATATTACTTCGAGCGGATTAAATCAGGCTTGGGATAAGCCTAGTGAAAACGCAAATCGGGTTGGTGAGCCTGTCATTACTCCAAATTATGGGTCCGTCGAATTTATTTGGCATGAATTAGGTGTAGATATTGTTCTTGGGTTGAGTGACCAAAGTGGGAAGACTATGTTGGAAGTTCCAATCGCTGATGCAACTATGCCCTAGTTTGTATTTTTATCACCGAGAGTAACGTCCTCATAGAGATATTTGAGATATCTTATGGATTTTGAGATATCTTTAACAGGTCTAATCGCTCATCTATTTTTTTGAGTATGCCGGTGGTGTCAAGCCCTACAGATTTCAGTTGTTGAGAATGTTTTCCGTGGTCAATAAATTGGTCTGGAATCCCTAAATGTAAAATCGGTATTGAAATCGCTGCCGCTGCAAGGTACTCACTTACCGCGGCACCAGCCCCTCCTGCGATGACATTTTCCTCAACTGTAACCAGAAGTTCGTGGGTTCCCGCTAGCTCACGAATCAAGTCCTTGTCCAGAGGCTTCACAAACCGCATGTCGACAATAGTGGCACCTAATTTTTCTGCAACATCAAAGGCGGCACTGAGCAATGTACCAAAGTTAAGTATGGCAGTACGGGNNCCTGACCGCACGATTCGCCCCTTACCAATTTGGACTTCAATCATAGTCTGCTCTATTGGGACTCCCGGTCCAACCCCTCTNGGGTAGCGAACTGCGGCAGGNCCAGAAAACTGNTANCCTGTNTATAGNANTTGTCTTGTNTCATTTTCGTCTGAGGGAGTCATCACAATCATGTTCGGGACGCATCGTAAGTAGGATAAGTCAAAGACACCGCCATGTGTCGCGCCNTCNTCTCCAACTAGCCCTGCTCGGTCAATCGCAAACAAGACNTCCAGATTTTGAAGGGCAACGTCNTGNATTAATTGATCGTATGCTCGTTGGAGGAATGTAGANTAGATAGCAACTACTGGTTTTANATTANCACAAGCCATACCNGCTGCAAGTGTTACAGCGTGTTGTTCNGCAATTGCNACATCCTCAAAGCGATCCGGATATTTTNCCGCAAACTNATTCATTCCTGATCCATCACACATCGCTGGCGTGATTCCGATTAATCTCNTATCGGACGCAGCCATATCACATAACCAGTCTCCAAACACCTTCGAGTATTTTGGTGGTTTGGGTACCGACGGGTTTTTATGGGGTATTTTTTCGGAAGCTTTAGGTTCGATTTTACTCAGAGCATGGTATCCAACCGGATCATCTTCAGCAGGCTCATATCCTTTGCCTTTTTGCGTGATNACGTGAAGTAAAACTGCACCTTTNATCTCTTTGACATTNGAAAGAGTTTGGATNAGAAGAGGNAGGTNATGGCCATCAATGGGGCCGACGTAATAAAATCCTAATTCTTCAAAGATGGTTGCTGGTGANACGATACTNTTCATGNATTCTTCTGTTCGGCGAACGAAATTTGTCGTGCCGGGCATGGTTCGAAGTGCCTTCTTGCCAGTCTCTCTCAATTGGTTATACAGTTTACTGCTCCATAATTTCGCAAAGTAAGTCGACAGACCGCCAACATTTTTTGATATCGACATTTGATTGTCGTTTAGTACCACCAACAGGTTAGCGTCGACATGAGCTGCATGATTTATTGCTTCAAACGCAANTCCCGCAGTCATTGCCCCGTCACCCATAACCGCAATTGTGTTTCGGGTAATTTTATTTTGTGCTGCAGCTATTGCCATGCCCAGTGCNGCACTCATTGACGTGCTTGAATGGCCGACTCCAAAAGTGTCGTATTCACTTTCACTTCGTTTTGGGAACCCCGAAAGTCCTTTATGCTGGCGGATCGTAAGCATTTCCTCCCGTCTTCCAGTCAGAATTTTATGTGGATATGTTTGATGTCCTACGTCCCAGACTAATCGATCTTCAGGTGTTTTGAATACATAGTGCAAAGCAACAGTGAGCTCNACGACTCCGAGTCCAGCACCGAAGTGTCCACCAGTCTTTCCCACACAGTANAGGACNAATTCTCTTATTTCGTTCGATAGGCTGAGNAGCTCGTCACTATTGAGCACTTTAAGCTGAGAGGGGTGATCGATNCTATTCAGCAANGGAGTATTNGGTCGATTCTCTGGAATCTTGTTAAATGTTTTGGTCATCGAATTAAACTCTTAACTTCAGTCGTCAAAAGATGTAACAAGTTGATGTGAATCCAATATAGAATCTCGGNGGGGTAATTGATATTTTTAAAAATTTCGGGTGACGATAAAATTGGCTATACTTCGGAGTCGATCTGCACTTGAGTCAAAATCTTCTAAACTTTTNATACTATTCTCGAACAATTCATTCACGTTTTCCTTCGCCATTTCTGTCCCTAAAAGGCTTGTGAATGTCGCTTTTTTACCCTCGGTATCGGATCCTTGCNTTTTGCCGATGTCTTCTGTGGAGGCTTCTACGTCTAAAATGTCGTCTTGAATTTGAAAGGCAACACCAATAGATGTGCCGAAGGTTCGGAGAGCTTTTAGTTGATNCTNTGTCGCTTTACCTGTACCAATTGCACCCATCAGAACGCTTGATTCGATCATTGCNGCTGTCTTAAATCGATGCATCTCNACAAGGCCGGGTAGATCAATCTGTGTGCCCGTTGATGCAAGATCGATAGCTTGTCCTGCNACCATACCTTGGCAACCGCTGCCACGCACCAACNTTTTTATGAGCTCNACATTCACAGTTGGGTCAAGGTCAACTAGTTCGGTTAATTGCTGAAAAGCAAGTGATTGGAGTGCATCTCCCGCGAGAATGGCAGTACCTTCANCGNACTCGATATGGCATGAGGGTTTCCCACGGCGAAGGGTGTCATCGTCCATTGAAGGAAGATCGTCATGAANTAANGAGTAGGCGTGCATCATTTCAATNGANGCGGCTATCTTTGTNGTGTTGTCATCTACGTCTCCAACAGCNCAAGCTCCACCATAGCAGAGTAAAGGGCGTATTCGTTTACCGCCATTGAACACAGCATAACGAACAGCGCCATAAAGCCGCTGCGCCGACCCAGAGGCCTCTGGGAGAATATGTTCAAGCTGAGTATTGACGTCTTTGTGNCAATTAAGAATAAAATTTTCCATAGCAGATTCCACTATTTTTGGTCCGGCTCGAAGCGATGACTTACTAGAGTGTTCCCTTCGTGAGTAAGAAGCTCNACACGCTGTTCGGCATTTCTGAGNGCATCATGACAGTCTCGAGCTATTTTTATGCCTTTTTCGAAACAAGTCAGAGAGTCTTCTAGACTTAGGTCTCCACTCTCGAGTGAGGTCACGAGGGCTTCTAAATTACTTAGCTGACTCTCAAAGTCGACTTTTTGAGGATCTACTAACACCTGTTAAACCACCTTTTATATTGGTTTACNATCTTATTATTGTTACACCCTATCGAACCATTGTCTCGGGGTCAATCAGTCAATGAAAAATTTATGAAATATAGCTTGAGCACTGTTATTATCNGTCAAAATTGATCGACAAACGCATAGATTCCGTAGATTTTANTNTATATTANCGTGGGTTTACATGAAGATTCTCAGACTTAATGTTGCGGGGCAACCAATTGAGTGGTTAACTTGGCAACAAGCNGTGTGCCTTTTTGCAAGGNATCTAGTNGTTTGGACACTTGGGGATATCGTGCGTGAGGTTCGAGGTGGATTTTGCAGATTAACCGGGAAACCCTCNATTATGGTCGTTCCCTCCATTATTGCTTGTGGTGGCGAGAAATTAGGGCGACCNAGAANAAACAATNGANTGAANAATGCAGNTTTATTTGCCCGAGATTACTTCACCTGNGTGTATTGTGGGCTCACCCACAAGAGTGAGCACCTNACTCGCGATCACCTTTTACCAATCTCTCGTGGAGGGAAAGACTGTTGGGAGAATGTTGTTACTGCATGCAGGCGATGCAATCAATTNAAGTCCAACCGAACCCCAGATGAGGCTTCAATGAGCCTCNTNAGGGAACCCTATCGACCTAATAATGCCGAATTTTTGACTTTNATTAACAGCAAGAGTATTTCGGGCGATCAGAAAACCTTTCTGAGAAAACAATATTCTCGTGCAANGNCACTACATNANNAATAGCNNNTGTTGTGGACANAANATTCNAGCNCNAAAATNCTTGTTGGTCCACGATGTGCCTGAGGCCCGCCTATGAGGGGGTGAAAACGAGCAACAGACACATCGGGTATATTTAGGACANCAAATTTCTNTTAAAGTTCGATTTTAAAGTGGAAATTTTTTAAAAAAGCTTTCAGCGGCGAAATAAATGATACGTTTGCGTAATTTGTAATGAAGTTCATTTCTGAGGCAAATCTCGATAAATAGGATCGAAATTAGCTGCGACCTGATTTCGATTAAATTCGCTTATTACCCTTAGTAATTGACGACACGTGATTTGGCCAACCAAGCGCCCATTCTCCAAAACTGGCCTTCTCCTTCTACCCGTTTTTACCATGTCGTTAGACACTCCCACGATGTCAGAATGTAAGTCACATGACTCGACGTTCGTACTCATGTGCGGTTTTACAGTCCCTACATTGTGACCTGTATCATAAAGCTGTTTGAGAATTTGGCGACAAGTTATTTGTCCGATAAGCCGACCTTTGTTAACAATTGGTCGGCGTCTACGTCCTTTTTTAAGCATGTCTTCGGCAACATAAATAAGGTTTGCATTGACATCGCATGATTCGACGGCTTCAGTCATATGCTCCTCGACCTTTCCTACTTCTCTGTGATCATTATAAATTGCAGACAGAATTACCCTCAGGCAATCCATTTCAGAGAGTACGCCGATTAATTGCTGCTGCCTAGTTACAACACAAAGACCGGATACACGGTTCTCAATTATCGAGTTGGCTGCGACGAAAAGATCATCCTCTGGAAAAATTTTTACTGGGTATGGCTGCATGTAACTGCTGATTTCTTTTTTACTAGCTTTTTCATGTATTGCCGAGAGGCCAACTCTCAGGCAGTCTATCTCTGATAGAACTCCGAGGAGGTTGTTGGCACCATCAACCACGCATAAACCAGAAACTCGATGCTCCAGTATTAGAGATACAGCTTCATTAATGCTATCTTTTTCACCAATTTTAATTGGATTTTTTTGCATGTAATCACACAAATCAACTGAGCGTAACATCGCTTTTTTCCTTAGAATGAATTATAGGCTATATTACATTCGCTACTATAAATGCCTCATGAAATCAATAAATGGTTGTGGCCATGAGCCGAGGAGCAACACAAAAGCCGTCAGAATAATAGCTAATATATCGCGCCACATGGGTAAAGGAGTACGAGACAGCTCATAATTATTTTCTGGTAAGCTTGTCCCAAGCATTGAAAAGATGACCCTCAAGTAATAATAAATAGCAATCGCACTACCCACAATTAAGATGATTAAAAGAAGCCACAAATTGGTATTTAGAGCGAGCGTTATCAGGTAAAATTTTCCTAAGAACCCCGCAGTTAACGGAATCCCCGCGAAGGAAAGCATAGCCACCGTCAATGTGACCGCTTGCAGAGGTTTTCGCCAGAATAATCCAGCAAATGATCTCATATCAGCATCGTTCTCTCCCCCAATATTTGCAACCACAGTGAAAGCAGCTAATGAGGTAATAATATATGCGGTTAAGTAAAAATTTATTGCCTCGAGGCTTGAGTTGAAGATTTGCTGGCTTTCTTGCAGTTGTCGAAGTGCTACAAGGGCAACTAAAAGATAACCGAAATGCGCTATTGACGAGTAAGCAAGTAGTCGCTTGATTTGTTGCTGACGAAGCGCCAACCAATTCCCAACTAGCATTGAAATAATTGCCAAAACACTCAAACAGAGAGTAAATGTTGTGTACTGATGCAATTGTCCATCTATCGTGAATCGCGTCAATGCAACAAGCATCGCTCCCTTGGAGACGGTAGCTAAAAAGTTTGTAATGGGTGTAGGAGCCCCCTGATAGACATCGGGAGTCCACATATGAAAAGGAGCAAGAGATAGTTTAAAACCTATACTTGCCAGTAACATTGCTGTGCCAGCGACAACAAGCAAAGGATTCTTGATGCTTGCTAAGCTCAGTTTAGCGCCGATCCCCACATAGCTGAGATCACCCGTGGCCGCATAAATTAAGGCGAATCCAAAAAGTAGCATTGCAGAGGCCGCAGCAGANAGCACAAGGTATTTTATTGCCGCTTCCAATGGGTTTGGATTTTTTTCAGGAAAAGCGATCATTGCATANAGTGAGATGCCAAGTAACTCCATACCCAGNAANAGGGATGCCATGTGAGATGCAAGAATTAAAACGACAGCTCCAAGAGTTGACAGTAGCAATAAAAGATAGTACTCCTCAGTAATATTAAAATCGGTTTTTTCGATATCAGTTGATAAAATGAGAGTAACTAAGGCCCCTAATGAAATGAGCGAGCTGAACCAAAGCCCCGATGGGTTTATTAGAAATAATGGGGTTACCTGTTGCGAATAACTAGTTGCAAAGTGAGTGGACCAAAGCGTTGCTGTGAGACCTAAAAAGCTTATCCACCACGCCAATTTATGGTTGCGTTTTATAGAGGCTTGTGTCATCACAAGTAAAATAGTAGCGGATAGCACCAAAATAGGAGCAAGAGCACAGAATTCTGTAATTTTCATCTTACAAATCCAAGCTGAACCGCATCTATTAGGCCAATGAATGTAGTTTGCGCTACTTCCATGACGGGCTGAGGATATATGCCAAGTGTAACCAAGGCGCTCATCATTACATACATCGTTAGCATTTCACGCTTTCTGAAGTCATGAAGCGTGTTTGTTTCGCTCCACTTAACATTCGGTTCTCCATAAAACGACCTTTGCATTAATATTAGCGAGTAGATGGCTCCTGTGATCAGGCCCAATGCTGCTGCCACTGCCATCCAGCTAGATACCTGATAAAGTCCAAGTAGTATAAGAACTTCTCCTATAAAATTGCCGAATCCAGGTAGACCTAAGGACGCAATGATAAAGAACATAGCGCTCGCTCCCATTTTTGGCATGAATTTCCAAAGACCGCTCATCTCGCGCATATCTCGGGTATGCAATCTTTCCTGCAAAGACCCTGCGATCATAAAAAGAGCTGCACTGCTAAAACCATGAGCAACCATTTGTATCACAACACCTTGTAAGGCTAATTCATTCCAAGCATAAACTCCTAAGAGAATAAAACCCATGTGACTCACGCTGCTATATGCGATCAGTCTTTTAAAATCTGTCTGTGCGAAAGCGGCCATAGCCCCATAGATAATTCCAAAAACACCCAAAATCATGGCGATAGGAGCGAAGTCGTTTGCCGCCGTCGGAAACAACGGCACAGCAAACCGAATTAAGCCATATGCGCCGGTCTTTAGAAGGATCCCGGCAAGTATTACACTTCCTGCGGTAGGTGCCTGAGTGTGTGCGTCTGGNAGCCAAGTATGGAACGGAAATCCTGGCAGTTTCACTACAAATGCGACGAAGAAACCGATCATTAAGAATACTTCGGAAATGTAACCCAAGGGAAGATTAATCAAATCGAAATAGCTAAAACTGTAGTACCCATTAGTTTCTTCATGAATATTAGCCAGAGCGATTGCCGAAACGAGCATCAGAAGTCCACTAGCCTGAGTAAATATGAAGAACTTCATCGCAGCGTAGCCACGATTTTCATGACCCCATATCGCAATAATAAAATACATCGGGATCAACATTACCTCCCAGAAAAGGAAGAACAAAAAGAGATCTAAGGCGGTAAAAACACCGATCACGCCGGCTAGCGTCCAAAGCACATTAGCTTCGAAGAAGCCTTGATGTTTCTTGATGTCTGTCCAAGAGGCACTCACGGCAACAGCACCCAAAATGAGTGTAAGTGCGATCATAAGAAGGCTTAACCCATCGAGAGCAAACTCAATGCTGATGCCAAATGCAGGTATCCATGCAAGTTTGAGGTAGACTAGCCAACTTGTCGGATCTGACAGATATGATTGGGTGACCACAGGTATGTAATACGAGTGCCTGAGCTGGTATATTAAAAATGTCAAGGCAACCAATATGGTAAACAACGCAGTAACCCTCGGGGCTTTTTCACTTAATTTTTCGCTCAAAAGCGCTATGATGCCTCCGCTGAGGAGTATGGCTATCAGTGTTACAATCACCATTGCGACAATCCTTCCGGGATAGTAATTGCGATTCCCAGCAAAACTATAAAGCCTATCGCGATGCTAACCATGTACCAGCGCATACGACCACTTTGAGAAAAGCTAAGCCAAGCATTAAGTTTTTGATTAATTAACACCACTGCGTTGTAAAGCTTGTCTGCAGGCTCATGTAAAAGGACTGCTGTAGAGCGTGTATAGGGCGAGACAAAAAGACGATCGTAGATGTCATCTAGCTTCCAACCCGAAAATAGGATACGACTTATTTTATTCTCCTGGGGTGAGATCAATGACCTCGGTATGCGGGATGGAGTTCTAATGAATAGGATATATGCGACAATAACTCCCAACATAGGTGTGGCTATAGATACCATCTCCACCCAGGCAGCAGGGTGACCATCGTGTTCCATCGGGAAAAGATTATTTAGCGGCAGCGAAAAATACCCTCCTACCATAGACAGAACACACAATGTAGAGAGTGGTAGCCCTATTCTCCATCCGTTCTCCTTATCCGGGAGAGTTTGGATTTGGCCGAAGAATACTACGAAAACCAGTCTAAAACTGTATAAAGCTGTAACTAGGGCGCCTAATAAACCTCCGGCCCAAAGTATGGGGCCAAACTCCTCTAGCTGATAAGCACTCAAAAGAATGAGATCTTTACTAAAAAATCCTGACGTGAACGGAAGAGCAGCGAGGGCTGAAGAACCAATCAAGAAACTTGCAAAAACTATTGGCATGCGCTTCCAAAGGCCACCCATCTTAAAGATATCATGCTCATGATGGAGACAATGAATAATCGCACCGGAACCAAGGAATAATAGTGCTTTGAAAAATGCATGTGTCATTAGGTGAAAGACTGCAGCGGTCCATGCACCGACGCCAAGGGCTAAAAACATATAACCGATTTGGCTGATCGTGGAGTACGCGAGTATTCTCTTTATATCAGTTTGCACCGCTGCACTGAATGCAGCCATCAAAGCGGTACCAACTCCTATAAAAGCAATGACTGTCATGGCTTGGGGAGATAGTGTAAAAAGACCATGCATACGCGCTATCAAATAGACGCCTGCGGTGACCATAGTAGCTGCATGAATCAGAGCGCTTACAGGTGTGGGTCCGGCCATTGCGTCGGGCAACCAAGTGTGCAAAGGAAATTGTGCTGACTTTCCGGCTGCACCAGCTAACAGCAGGAGGCAGGCTAGTGTCGGCATAAAGTCACCTGTCTGCCAACGAGCTTGAGCAGATGCCGTAATGGTCTGAATGTCGAGCGTCCTAAGTTCTGTGAACAGTATAAGAAGACCCAACATCATCGCTGTATCGCCAATTCTTGTCACGATGAAGGCTTTTCTAGCAGCATGTCCGTTACCACTATGCTGGTACCAAAAGCCAACAAGCAGATAACTGCAAACTCCGACTCCTTCCCAACCTAAATACAGAAGAAGCAGATTATCCGACATTACCAATACTAACATTGCTGATACAAACATATTTAAGTAAGCGAAGTATCTAGAATAGCTCGTATCATCTTCCATAAATTCACATGAGAAGAGGTGAATCAGGAATCCAACGCAGGTAATAATCATCATCATGACAATGGTCAGACCATCGATGTAAAACCCAACGTTTGCGTTCAATTCACCAACTTTTATCCAAGTCCACAGTGTGGCCGTAATCAGATCTGGATCTTGGAGAAATTGCCAGGTTAGGTTGCAAGTCAAAAACGCTGACAGACCTACCGAACCAGTCCCGAAGAAAGCAACGATGGTCGGTGGAAGTTTTAATGAGAAAACCATCAGAAAAATCGCACTAAGTAAGGGTAGTAGTGGAATAAGCCAGACAAATTCCTGCACGACTAACCTCGCATCCGGTTTGCATCATCCATATCAAGGGTCTTGAAGCGTTTTTGAATTTGTAAAACTAATCCAAGACCTACAGCAACCTCGGCTGCCGCGATACTAAGAATGAGTAAAAATATCACCTGACCATCAGCTTGTCCCCAATGCGCACCAGCTGCTATGAATGCGAGGGCGGATGCATTAAGCATTACCTCCAGAGACATTAAAATGAAGATAATATTTCTTCTTATCATAAGTCCGAGCATCCCGATGGTGAAAAGTAAAGTGGACACAAAAAGGACATGGTTGAGAGGTACAGCAAGCTCTTGCATGCGCTATAAACCCCGATCTAAAAAACGTCTGCCCAAATGATATGAGCCGACAAGTCCTGACAGCAGAAGCATCGAGGCTAATTCAACAGCAATCACATAGGGTCCAAAAAGGGCCAGTCCAACATCTTTAGGCGATACTGAACCAGATGATGCGGGGCCCTCAACCGTAGAAATCAGATACAAAAGCTCCACAAGCAGAACTAGCGATAAAATAGCTGGTCCTAGCCAAATATGAGGTTGAAGCAATTGGCGTTCACGGGCATCTCCTTCCTCTCCGAGATTTAACATCATGATTACAAAAACAAAGAGTACCATGATGGCACCAGCGTAAATAACAATTTCCAGTGCGGCCGCAAAAGGGGCACCAATTAAAAAGAAAATTACTGCAATAGCTAAAAGGGAAACAATTAAATATATGAGCGCGTGGATGGCATTAGTTCTTGTCATCGCTAGAACTGTCGCAAACAGTGCTACCGAGGCGGCAATGTAAAAAAGTGCAAGCTCAAGCATGCTCTCGCCTTGTTTTGTAATTATGGCATCAGGCTTTTTGTATCAATTGGCAATTCCTCGTTGATGGCCTCACCCTTATCCTTGGTTGCAGTTTGTAGTCCTGAAACGCGATAAAAATTATAATCAGGATATTTCCCTACACCGTCTATCAGGAGATGTTCTTTCTCGTATACCATGTTCTGCCGGTCGTATTCACACATCTCGAAGTCTGGGGTGAGTTGGATTGCATAGGTCGGACAAGCCTCTTCACACATCCCGCACATGATNCATCTGGAAAAATTTATTCTAAAAAATTCTGGGTACCATGTGCCATCATCGCGGGTATCCTTTTGAAGCGCGATGCAATCAACAGGGCATGCGGCGGCACAAAGATTACAAGCTACACAACGCTCTTCACCGTCTGGATCACGAGTCAAAACAATTCGCCCACGATACCTAGGCGCGAGGTAGGGCATTTGCTCTGGATATTGAACTGTTTCTGCTTTTTGAAAGAGATGTTTAAATATATGCCACATTGTCCTCAGCGAACTTAACATCTAAAGCACTCCTTCCTGTGACCAAAGTAAAACCGCACCGGTGATTACGAGATTCAACAGAGTGATCGGCAACATAATCTTCCATCCTAAGGACATCAGCTGATCATATCTAGGTCTNGGTATTGCGGCACGCAGTAATACGAAAAAGTTAATAACGAAGATNATTTTTACTATAAACCAGGTGACCGGTGGGAGCCAATTAATCCCAAATATTACNAGAGACGGCCCCATCCAGCCGCCGAAGAAAAGGGTCACGATCATTGCGGCAATCAGCATAAGACCAAGATATTCTCCCAACATGAACATGGCGAATTTCATNCCACCGTACTCCGTATGAAATCCAGCCGTTAGCTCATGCTCTGCCTCGGGCAGATCAAATGGTAATCTATGACTCTCTGCGATGCCCGCGATGACGAAGACTAACAACCCTAATACTTGTGAAAAACAAAACCAAACATTTTCTTGGGCCTTTACAATTTCAACCAAACTAAAGCTTCCTGTCATCATCACTATACCCATCAAAGACAAGCCCATAAAAACTTCATAGCTAACCATTTGTGATGCCGAGCGAAGNCCGCCAAGTAACGCATACTTGTTGTTTGATGCAAGGCCACCAAGAAGGACACTGTAGACTGCGAGCGACGTCATTCCTAAAAAAAATAATAACCCGATGTTCACATCTATAATCTGGACACCAGGAGAAAAAGGTACAACTGCAAAGCCCATCATCATAGCTACGACAATTGCTGTTGGTGCAAAAATAAATACCATTCGATCAGCAAAGGGGGGAACCCAATCGTCTTTAAGCAAGAGTTTTATCATGTCTGCTATTACTTGACCGGCACCGAATGGCCCGATGCGATTTGGGCCGTATCGATCTTGCCAAAATCCAAGTAACCGTCTCTCCCACCAAGTCAAGATTGCGGCGCCCGCTACACCGAACATAAGGATCGCTAGTGCTAGTATTACAGGACCCCACTCAAACATGGCGATTNTCCTTAGACTTGAATGAAGCGATTCTATCTGTTGCTATCACGACTGGCTTAAGCGGCTGCCAATCATTATCTCTGCTAATTTGAACATGAGCATCTGCGGTGAGCTGCTGAATTTCGCTATAACCAGCACTATAACCAGCGCACCCTTCTGCCATTCTTGAGGAAACTCGAACTGATATCGACGTTTTTAAGTTCTCCCCCGTGACAACCACTCCATCACCATCGGAAACTTTCATATTGTCGGCGTCTTTGNCCGACAACACAATAAAGGGTAGTCCAGCAAGCTGAGAAATTTCTTTTGTGTGGTGGGACATTTCCTCTGATCCATGGAGGGAATAAATCGGTACCAAGCGCCAGAAGTTCTTTTCTAAAGTAAAAGAGAATGTCTGGTCNCAAGNTACGCTTACTCCGGAACCCGATGACTTGATTAATTTAACCCCTGACGCACCTCCTTTCAAAGGTCCGNCGGTTTCGGCCTGAAATTTCTGCAGGGACTGATTTGAATTCCACCCTGGAGACCATACAAACGGNGTNAANNNCGACGGTTGATCACGATTAAGCCCCTCCATGCTGTAAGCAAGGGGAGTCTCGTCATCGGGCGTTTGCTGATGTTCATGGACTGATACATCTGCGGTTATAGCCGTACGACCACTATTCCTATGTGTTTGACGAGGGATCTTTAGTCCATGGTCACGGAAGTTTTTATTTGGGGCCACAGATGATAGAGCTTGAAAATTATTATTTTTTGCGCAGAGCTCAACTATCTCATCAAAACTATCGATAGCTGAAAGCTCTTTATTTTCTAACGCACGGCCTAGCTCTATTACCCATTGCCAACCAGGCAACCTATCGTTCAGGGGTGGAAATACAGAGTAAAAGCGTTGGGCTCGACCTTCGTTGTTGACAAGTGTGCCCTGCGTTTCGGCAAATGAGGCAGCGGGTAGCACCATATCCGACATCTCTAACGTTTCATTCTCAAGAATGTCTATTGAGATTANTTTAGCTGATGACGCATTAATTTGTGTCATCTCGAGCGCACTCAACCGCCTAGACAAATCATTTTCTAACACTATTAGAACATCGATTTCATTAATGCCTTCAACAATTTCTTGCAATGTCAAATTTTGATCCTCACTGAGCAACACAGAGCCGGTACTATTTGACTCTGGGGAAGTGAAGCTGAGTTGTGTGTTTTGATTAGATGTGACGAGTGCCTCTGCAACTGCTGCGGCACTCTCCACAATATTCGCATTNAGTAAACTTGGCCCACTTATAATAAGTGGGCGCTCGGCGGTGGTTAGGTGGGTTGCTATCTCTGTAATTTGGGAGTCTTGAGAATCACCTTCAGTTAGGTGGCGAGCCAATTTTAATCCGAAGTCGGCTATTTCTTCAGGTGCCAGAGTCATCGTCTCTAAAGCAATATCATCAAGTTTGGTCGAAGCAGGCGTCGCAATGAATAGTGGAGAGCGTTCTTCCTGCGCAAGATTTTTCACTGCGCCGTCATGCCATACCTCAATACCCATTTCTTTAGCCATGGCTATAGCCTTGTTTTTGGTCGCTTGTCTTATCGCTAGTGCTATTCTCGCAGCTGTGTTCGTCAAGTCTTCACCGAGGACCAATATGGCATCTGCCAATTCTATCTCTTTCACAGAGGGATTGCGTGCTTTGGTCGTTTGCAGAATAGAGACCTGGCGCTTTAAGATAGCATGCTCTTTGTGTGATAACCCTGCCGAGAAATTGGACGGACCAACGAGTTTTTGCAGTAAATAGTTTGATTCGACTGATGCTCTCGGAGAGCCAATTCCCATAATATTTCCATCACCGACCCATCGGGTGAGGTGATAAGAAACCTCACCCCTTTTTAACGCTTTAAACGTACCACTTGGTTCCTTCAGGCCTACGTAGTTTGTTCGTTTCTCTCCATTTACATATCCAGCTCCAAACCTCCCTCTGTCACAAATAAAGTATCCGTTGATTTCTTGATTGTAGCGGTTATGAATTCGTTTTAACCTTCCGTATCGCTCGCCGGGAGAGATATTGCACCCAACACCGCAACCACTGCATATTGAGGGAGAGGACTGTAGGTCCCACTTTCTGCTGTAGTGCTCTAGAAATGGTTTATCGGTAAATACTCCCGTGGGGCATACCTCAACAAGGTTCCCGGAGAATTCGCTCTCTAAAATGCCATCTTGATGTCGGCCAAAATAGATTCGGTCGCGTGATGCTTGAGCAGCAAGGTCTTTTCCGCCGGCATAGTCTCGGTAAAAGCGTTCACAGCGATAACACGTGATACACCGATTCATTTCATGGTTTATTAAGGGCCCTAAGTACTGATTTCGATGTGTGTTCTTTTTTCCTCTGTAGCGACGATCTCTGTGCCCCACCATTACCGTCATGTCTTGGAGATGGCACTCCCCCCCTTCTGAGCATACGGGGCAATCATGAGGATGATTCAGCATAAGCGACTCTACAACAGCCTCTCGGAACTCTTTTGCCTCATCAACTTTAAGAGAGACTCTTGTCCCGTCAGCTGCCGGCGTCATGCATCCCATAATTATTCGTCCATGTTTATCATCATCATCCCGATATTGGACNAGAGCACATTGCCTNCAGGATCCNACAGATCCCATTGCGGGATGCCANCAAAAATAAGGNAGATCAAGACCCACATCGAGGCAAGCNTCCAGNAAGTTTTTTCCTNTGNTCACCTCATATGATTTGCCGTCAACAATTATANTAGGCATATCTAATGTACTCCGTATATTTCGTAAGGGCACCGGCCAAGCGCTACGTGATTCTTAAAGTCTTCGTAAAAATATTTCATTGCGCTTTGGAGGGGCTCCATAGCACCGGGAGCTAAAGCACAATGAGTATTTCCGGGAGTTCCTATGTATTTGACTTGATATGCCAGAGTTTCGAGATCCTCTTCACTTCCCTTTCCATTTTCTAGATCCTCTAACACTTGACGAGTCCAAGGGAGTCCATCTCGGCACGGTGTGCAAAAACCGCAAGACTCTTGCGCGAAGAATCGAATCAGGTTCAAAACCATTCCTACAGGACAAGATTGGTCGTCTAGGACAATCATCGTGCCGGTGCCCATGCGACTTCCAGCGGCACCGATTACATTATAGTCCATCGGTAAGTCTAGGTGACTTTCTATTAAGAAGTCGGTTGAGCCACCACCGGGTAAAAGACCTTTAAAGTTTAGTCCAGTTTGCATGCCATCGGCATAATTCTCAAGGATTTGCCGAATTGGTGTCCCCATAGGAAGCTCCCAACAACCAGGATTTTTTACGCGCCCACTCACTCCAAACAACTTTGTTCCACTGTCCTCTCCCACTCCTAGCGTCTTGAACCATTCGGCACCTTTNTAGATGATATGAGGAATATTGCAGANAGTTTCTACATTGTTGACTATTGTAGGGCGGCCCCACAGACCGCTTACTTGGGGGAAAGGCGGTTTTGCTCTTGGATTTGCACGTTTCCCCTCCAGAGCATTGATCAGCGCAGTTTCTTCGCCACATATATATCGGCCCGCACTTGGATGAACATACATTACAAGGCTGAACGCAGATCCTAGAATNTTTCTTCCTAAATAACCCGAGTTGTAGCANTCCTTGATTGCTTCATTTAGACGTTGTATNGCTAATCGATATTCTCCTCTTATAAAAATATAGGCTACATCAGCGCCGATTGTGTAGGCCGAGAGAATCATACCTTCTATTANCTGGTGAGGGTCTTGCTCCATGAGTAGCCGGTCTTTGAATGTACCTGGTTCCATCTCGTCAGCATTGCATATGAGGTATTTATGTCCTGGTNAGCAGTCTTCGTTTTTTGGCACAAAACTCCATTTAATACCCGTGGGGAATCCGGCGCCACCGCGCCCCCGAAGCTTCGAATTTTTTACTTCCGAAAGACAATCGGCCGGCGCCATAGATTTGAGCGCTTTTCGTAATCCTAAGTATCCCTCACTGGCTTCGTACTTATCAATCGGAGTAGTATCGTTAACTTTGGATATATTTTTAGTAAGAACTTTTTCGGTCACTTTTCACCTTCTTTTCTATAATCAGCAATTATGTGTTCTAACTTAGATGAATTTAAATTTGTGAATAAGTCATCTCCCACCATCATCACAGGAGCTTTGTCACACGCACCTAGGCATGGGACGGGAAGCAGAGTGAACTGGTTATCTTTGGTAGTTTCTCCGTAGTCTATTTTTAAGATTTCTGAGAGCTTATGTTTTTGGTTCTCACATCCACAGAGCCAGCAACTCACGCTGTCACAAAATAGAATGACCTTGTCGCCTACCGGTCTTCTGAATATTAAATTGTAGAACGTTGCTATACCCTCTAATTCCTCGGCAGACATTTCGAGAAGTTTGGCGATGGCAATTAGACATTCGTCTGAAACCCAGCCACGTTTCGCTTGAACTATTTTCAACGCATCAATAGCTGCTCCCGATTTTTGTGGTACGTGAGAGAGTTCTAAATTTATGAGTTGGAGCTCTTCTGATGTCAGAGTGGAGGAGGTTTCTGACTGAATAATATTATCAATCATCGATCTACATCCGCCATTACAAAATCAATACTCGCGATTATTGCAATCAGATCGGGAATCAAAAGTCCCTGGCTAATAAGAGGGATCTGCTGAAGGTGAGCGAAGGATGGAGTCCTAATTCGGGTTCTGTAGGCGTTTGTTCCGTTATCGCTTATGAGGTGATAGCTGTTGATACCTTTTGTTGCCTCGATCATTACGGAAGCTTCTCCGTGAGGGATAACTGGGCCCCAACTCACATTAAGGAAGTGGTGAATGAGTGTTTCTATATCCTGCATAGTGCGTTCTTTTGGGGGCGGGGTGGTTGAGCGGTGCTCGCTCTTGTAGGGACCTCCGGGCATATTTTCTACGCACTGGCGTATAATTTTTATACTCTCGCGCATTTCTTCAATGCGTAACACCGCTCGGTCATAGCAATCGCCTCGACCAGCTGTAGGCACCTCGAAATCAAATTGGTCATATCCCCCATAGGGACGCTTTTTTCGGACATCCCAATCGTTCCCTGTAGCCCTAAGCCCCGGCCCTGTTATACCCCAGTCTAATGCCTCTTTTTCCGTGTATACGCCAATTCCGACGGTCCTATCCTTCAACATTTTGTTTTGCATCGCCATCTTGTCCCACTCATCGAGCCGAGCAGGCATTGAATTGATGAAATCGAGTATTAGTTTATCCCAACCATTAGGAAGATCCTGAGCTACTCCGCCGATTCTGAACCAGGCGGGGTGCATTCTGCCACCTGTTATGGCTTCAATAATTCCAAACAGTCTTTCACGGTCAGCAAACATGTAAAACACGGGGGACATTTGACCCACATCTTGAACAAATGTTCCATAAAAAACGAGATGGCTAGAAATTCGGAATAATTCAGCCAACATGATTCTGATGACCTTTGCACGTTCAGGAACTTTGATGCCCGCAAGAAGTTCGACTGTTTGAATGTACGCTAGGTTATTCATGACTCCAGCGAGGTAATCGATTCGATCGGTGTAGGGTATGTAGGTATGCCAAGTCTGACGCTCTCCCATTTTTTCGGCGCCTCGATGGTGATACCCAATGTCTGGGACAGAATTTATGATCACTTCTCCATCTAACTGTAATGCGATCCGAAAGACCCCGTGGACACTGGGATGATTGGGTCCGAGATTGAGAAACATGTATTCACTATTTTCGCCCTCAGACTTCATCCCCCAGTCTTCAGGCCTAAAACGGAGCGCTTCTTGCTCTTTCGCTACACGCTCAGAGTCCATTGTGAACTTGCCCATTTCGGTAGCCCGAGCCGGATGATCTTTTCTCAGGGCGTGACCCTCCCACGTTGGAGGGAGNAGTATGCGAAAGAGCGAGGGATGCCCATCAAAAGAAATTCCGAACATATCCCAAGCTTCCCTTTCGTACCAGTTAGCATTTGGCCAAATGTCTACAATCGATGGAAGTACTAATTGGGATGCAGAGAGTCCAACTTTTATCCTCAGATCCTCATTTCGGCGCATAGATAGAAGCTGATAAACGACGGTGTAGTCTGCATCTGGCTGATCCTGGCGATTTTCCCGAGTGCGCTCATCTATTGCGAACAGATCGTATAGCATGCAGAAGTGAGGGCGAAGAAATATCAGTANGTGGACGATCTGCTGCTGAGGCACCCAAAGAGTGGGAATTTCATCAATACAGTTTTGAGCAAAAAAAGTTTTGTCACCAAACTCATCGTTTAGCAACTTCANAATGGGTAGCTGTCGTTCCTCCTGAGCCAGCTGCATGTTANATCCTANGAATNTCCTTTGNTTTCGTTAGCTGTTGTGCGGTTCTCTTAATTCGGTCGCTTTGATACGTTGAGCCGTNAATTGGTCTCTTTTACTGACCTTTTGCGGTTTNATTACTGTTTGATCGCCCGCCGCCCAGGTGATGGGCCGACGTTCTTTTCCAATCGACTCTTGGAGCATTATAAGGCCTTGCATAAGCGCTTCGGGCCTAGGCGGGCAACCTGGCACATACACATCAACAGGTATAAACTTGTCCACACCTTGTACTACTGAGTAAATATCGTACATACCGCCCGAATTGGCACAGGATCCCATTGATATTATCCATCTAGGTTCTAACAGTTGATCATAGAGCCGTTTTACCACTGGAGCCATCTTTAAAAAACAAGTCCCGGAAATCACCATTAAGTCGGCTTGCCTTGGTGTGGCGCGAATTACTTCAGATCCAAATCTTGCTATGTCATGACGGCTGGTAAAAGAGGTAGCCATTTCGACATAACAGCATGACAAACCGAAATTGAATGGCCACAAAGAATGCGCTCGACCCCAAGCTATGAGGTCCTCTAACTTAGCAAAAGCTACGTTCCGCTTGACTTGTTCTTCAATAATATTGGAGCTTTCACTGCCGCCGCTATCATTGGGTTTGCTAATACTCCATTTCAACGTGTTGCTTCCTCATTTTATCGTTTGCGTTCTTTGCCTGATCCAAGCCTGTTCTTACTTTGTTACCCCAGTCGAGGCCACCTATTCTCCATGCATAGACCAATGCGAGNCCTAANACGCCAATAAATATCAGCATAGATATATATCCTTTCCAGCCAAGCTCAAAAAACGCGACGGCCCAGGCAAAAATAAAAACAGCCTCGAGGTCAAAGATGACAAAAAAGATAGCAACTAGATAAAACTCAACTGATATTCGTACTTGGGAGCTACCAACAGAAACTATTCCCGATTCAAAGGGATCGTTGGTAGCGTCGTCACGTCTTCGTTGACCCAACAGCCAAGACACCCCTAGCATGGTAATTANAAGTAGAATTACCAAGAGGGTGTAAATGGCTAAGGGCCAAATTTCAGTGCTGGANCTCTCTATTGGATATCTCCTTGGGNGTGTAAANTTACCAGATAACACAAAACATTGATTTATTACCAGCTCTCTACTTTTTTAGGCTTCATATTACGCCCTATCTCACTCAACATTCATGCGTCTTTGCGTCTAATATTGCAGCGATAACTTTCTTATTTAAAATACATACGTAAGTTAGCATAACTCAGATGTTCATCAGTAATTACTCAACAACCTCAACATAAAAGTAGACGGAAATCAACTTGTTTTGCTGCATATTGAAACAAATTGGATATGTGAAGAATACGTCCGAAAAACCTTTACAGGGTGTCCGCAGAGGGATTCTATTATAAGCAGTTAAGTTAAAGCTGATTGGGAATTTGAAAAGTAATTAATTTTTTCCAAGGCGCTCTGCCTCACTTTCATACAGCTGATATGAGTCCTTCAAAGTAGCTGTGTTTAACAAGGTGGTTGCAATCACTTCTTCAGTATTTATTGATCGTATGAATGTCTTTATCCACATCGATTCCGTTCGCCTGCTTTCACCAAGACCGACAATCTCGCGATCTAACAGGTACTCTTGATCGACTAGCAGGGGACCGTTTATCATCTTGATTTCAAGATCTGTAAATAAGCCTATTGATGGGCCTTTGGCTGACGGAAGTCCGTCTGGAGTGTGCCTCACAAGAGGATTTACCATTTCGAATGGTATTATTGCTGCTCCCCAGGGTGTGTTTTTGTTTATTGCTTCACAATACCAATCACATGACTCGGTAATTTTTGTTAGCTTCTGAGCAAGGGTAAAGGGATAATTTTTTCCGAGATGAGATTGAAAACCCATTTTCACGCGATCAGATTTTGATGATCGATCGCCTATTTTCACGTTTTCTAAAATAACCAGTTTTTCAGGTGTTGAGCGGGATTTTAAAAGTCTATCAAGCTCTGTTATCGGATGCTTTGGACCGAGTGATGCGGTTCCCTCCAATACTAATTCGCCAGAGTCTTTGACAGCCCATATTCGGGTAATATTTTTGTGTTTGGTCGGACGTTGGACGAATGCGATTACAGACTCACCCTCTATTACAACTTTTTTAAAGTGCGTGCTGATACACCCGACTTCAAACCATCTATCTCCCCATATACTGTGGAGTAGTGGATCAAACTGTGAATAATGGGTCGGCCCTTCTATGGGTGCTCCTTGGAAGCCGAGATTCTGTGCCTGCTTATCATCATGAATCGAGAGATGGCCATCATATTCTTGCTCAGCCAACATTTGTAGAGGTATTTTAGCTGGCCCCTGAAGGACACCGTTAGTTTCAATAATTTCCGTGTTCCAAATATCATGCATCACTTGTGAAATCTCTTATCGATTTAGAAAACTTTTCTTCTCTCAGTGTGCAGTATACATAAGTGCGTGCAGCGGAAGAAATGTTGTGGAAAATGAATTTACATTTTTCAGTCCTCTTGTATAACAGACAAGAGGCTGTCAATGTCGGAAGTGTTGATGGTCCCATCAAGTATCTTGGTGTAAGTAAATAGATTTGTTTTAGCCGCCGATTCTTTGGTGGGTGCTGGATAACCTGTGTTCCATGTGATACCGTCCCTGAATAATTGTTTTTGAGCGAGTTTCTCGGCCGTTAATTCTAACTCTAAAAGATCAGAATAAGTTTCTTCCTTAAAGGCGTTATCAGGGAGGACAGAGGTTTTTTTAAAGGTTTTCCTAGTCTCCCTTATTGGTTTAATAACCCGCGATTGCCAAAACTCAGTTTCGTTCATAACACCCAATATTTGCTCGGTTTTGAGTTGGCGTTTGAATGATGAGAGCCAAAGTAGGTACATTAATATATTAATATCTGCATTTATCTCTCGTTGCAGTTTTAGACACAGAGACTCGATGCCTGGACGCCTATATGCCGCAAGGGAAAATTCCCAAAGTTCAAACGAGATACTTTTTCTTACGATTTTTTCATTCCTTATGATAGTATTTAATGGCCGTTAGGTATTAACGTTCGTCTTTGTTTTAATCGCTCGCGTGCTTCGGGGGTAATGCCTTTATCTTTGATTATCTGTTTATAAAGGGTTGCGCTCGGTCTTGGTATTCGTTTGAAGTTGTTTTCATAGTCGATGCTGATCAGACCGAAGCGAGCTGTAAACCCTTCAGCCCATTCAAAATTGTCGGTCAAAGACCAGTGGATGTAGCCACGGATATCAACTCCATCATTTTTTGCTAACCAAACCTGGTCAATATGGTCGACGAGAAAATTTTGTCGTTTGACATCGTCGGTGTTGCAATCAGCTAAACCATTTTCGAGAACATAGATGGTGGTTTTGTATCGTTTGTGAGTTGCCCGTAAGATGTTGTAGAGCCCTCTTGGATATATCGCCCAATCTAAATCACTTCTCTCCTCATCATGCCTTTTCGGATTAAAAAAATAAATGTTTGGCTTTGATATGTTTGACAAATTACTTTCGATATAAAACTGTCCGTAATAATTAATCCCTATATAGTCCTGAGTTCCAGCTAGACCGGCTATGTGTTTTTTAACGTCTGTGTTTGAAATTTTTAATACACCGCTATTAATAGCATCCATAAAGTCCCATATAAAAGCTTGTTCCACAGCTTTGCTTGAAATTATATCAAGTGGAGCCCAATTTCGCAGCGCTTGGAAAGAACGCGTATGTTTTGCGATTCCAACTGTCGCACTTAAATTTTTACGATTTGCATTATCATGTATGAGTTTGTATGCCACAGCATGAGCCTTGAGTAGTTGCTCAATTACATTGACGACACCGTTTATATCTCGTTTTTCAAGTGGAGGGAAAATCCCTTGCATGTATCCATTGTAAACATAAGTCATAGGTTCGTTTAATGTCGTCCAGTGCGAAATACGATTGCCAAAAGCATCTAGCACGGATTGAACGAATCTTTCAAAATGCTCAACGGCATCTTTTCTCTCCCAGCCTCTTTTGTAGTCAAGCTCGTCCCAAAACCAAGCAGGAGTGGAGAAATGGAAGAGCGTTACAAAAGGCGTGATATTGTATTTTTTTAAACTGTCAAGTATGTTGTGATAAAACTCGATGGCTTCAGGATCAGGTGTGTTTAAGTCCCGAGTAGGGAAGAGGCGAGCCCAGCAGATGGAAAACCGATGTGTATTATGTCCAAGCTTAGATGCCAAAGCGAAATCCTGATCGAAAACATTGTCAAAATTAGTCTTCCTTAATCGAACACTCTCACTAAATTTGTCTAAAGAATTAATATGGCCCGGCAAGGCGAAACCCGGACGAGCATCTGTGGAAGTATTTCCGTCTTTGATTACTTGGCGTTCGAAGTTTGTCCAGTCACTAGCCTGCTGATGTTCGATGTGCTGCGCTGCGGAACCGGCCCCCCAAAGAAAATTATCTTCAAAAAGCGCGCGCTGCTGTGAGGGTTCTTTTTCACTAAGGAAACTAGGTTTGAGTTTTACAAAGTAGCGTTTGTAAAGCATCAGTCCGATTAACGTAAGAACCGAGAATAATAAAAAGCGCCAGTCTATGATTTTGGAATGCCTCACATTTCAAGGAATCCAATTAAAACAATTTTTTATCTATATAGAAAATTTTTCCTCCTTTGGAAGGAAAAAACAAAATAACCAACTGTATTAAAATGGTTTTTTAAAATTCATTGGCGCAAGCCGAGCAAGCAAGCTCCTATTCTCGCAACGCTTTTTTCGTACGAGATTGAGCATTGAGCATCCAAAGACAGCGCTCGATATCTGGGTGACCTAATCTCAGAGTGATTTCACATGGCCGACCTAAACTTTGAAAACCACTAGCTCGAATTGGATTTAACACTTCGATATTGATAACGTATTTAGAGAGAAGTCATTCGCCCAGACTATTTATCGATAGCAAATATGAGACCCCTGAATGACATAGCGGGGGCTCCCCGTGGGTAGGGGTTGGCTACTGAGTAAATGGACGACTACCGAAGAAATTTCTAGGAATTCTATAGCAAATGTGGACTAAAAATTTACCTGTTCTAATATAACTTAAAATTATCAATATTTTATGTGAAAATTATGGCGGAAGAGGTGTTCACCCTTCTGGCACTCCACTCTCATTGATTCACTCCAATAACTTTCCAGCGCAAACTGAAGGTCCCTTAGCTCTGCGTAGATCACTTGCTCATTGAACGGTGGCCTCTGGTGAGCGGTATCTCCGAGTAAAAATACTCTTTGACTAAGGAAAACTTAAGCCTATGAGGCATGAAATTTGTGAGTTTTTACTGTAATGAGTTCGCTCCCATGCTTANAAATGGTGCTACGTGTTTTAGAAATGATCCTTGCTATAAGTTTTCTGATTGATGAATCTTCTTTTAGCGTTTTTGGAGCATTTTTTCTTGTCTGTCATAAATTCTCAACGAACGTGGCTGTCGGCCCATGGAGCCATTTTGCCTTTAAGAACTAGATTACAAAATTGATAACCTTAACTATTGATGTCGATTTCCCCATTCAGTATTAAATCGCAAAGTACCCAAGTTTCGTCGAAGCTTAAATCGCGTAACATTATTCCAGACGATTTTCGAGTTTAGCTTTTGGAATGCAGGCAGGGGTTGTTGGAGCAGAAAGATCATTTAGTCGGCATTTGTACTCTCAAATTAGGAGGGACTTACGCTGATTCTGCCGCTTGATTCGACAAAGCGATGTAAGGGATAGCATAGGCTACAAGTTTGAGTAGCTTGTGCCGGAGCAGTTGGTCTGAGGTTCCCGGCAATCTTAGTATTGTGGCTGTTGGAGATATTGAAGATGAATTATTGGAAAAAATGATTTTGTGGACACCCAAGATAAAAACAGGAGTTATGAGCGACATTAATGTGCAGTTGGGGCTCATTCCTAGTGGAGAAAGTTCCAAAAGGACTAACGCATTTGTGAGAGGAGCCGCTGGAAAATTAGGGTAAGATATCGGTCGATGGTAATGAGCACGATAGTGAGGGATGGTTCATTGGTGCTATGGCTAAAGTTCATGTCAGACCGGGAATGACAATTTTTGATTAGCNAATTTTTAGACTGGGCCCATTTGCAGTTGGGATATCTTGTTGTGAGGATGCAATGGNGATGATAGCCCGCCATCTTTTGGGTNTTGGAGCATAAATTTTTACTNGAAATAGCGGAGTAGCGAGAAGATATCCTAACGAGGTGCATGTAGTTATGGTCGGTGTCAACCTGCTCAAACTAGTTCCTCCATCGAGTTAAACCTTTGGTGGTTGGAGGACTAGCGCTTACGCAGTGATAGTAAGCTCATGGGAATAAAATCGTTGAACTTTTGCATTCGGGGAAAAGCTACAGCAACGCGTTCGACGGATCATATAGATTAAACAGTTGATCCGGGATTCGCGCGGTAACCATAATAGAACGTTGGTTTTTAAATTTGTTTGGGAGAACTTCTATGGCTTACTCGAATGGTCATGCGACTCATCAACGCGTCGGCTTAGTCCTTGGTCCAATAGTCTTCATATTAATGCTATATTTTAGTGAGAAGCAAATGTTCATGGATGCTGTTGCGTGGCGAACTGCTGCTTTAGGACTGTGGATGGTAATTTGGTGGGCGACAGAAGCAATTCCTGTTGCGGCTACCGCATTATTACCACTTATTTGTTTGGATCCGCTNGGTATTTCTAGAATAGAGGAGGCAGCAGCAACTTATTCTCATCCAATTATATACTTATTTTTGGGGGCTTTTATTCTGGCATTGGCAATACAGCGTTGGAATCTTCATCAGAGAATAGCGCTATCAATATTATTAAAAACTAGCACTGCTGGTGATCGATTGATCGGTGGTTTTATGGTTGCTGCTGCGTTCCTTTCTATGTGGATGACAAATACCAGCACAACTATGATGTTGATGCCAATAGCAATTTCGGTAGCGACTGTTATTTCCGGGCAAACTTTGCAATCAATGTCAAATCATGGCGGAGATTTTGAAGTAGCAATGCTGCTAGGCCTTGCGTTTGCTGCGACCATTGGGGGGATGACCACTTTGGTTGGTACTCCCCCCAATGCACTTTTGATAGCGTTTTTAGCTGAAAACTATGATGTTCAAATAAATTTCTTCGATTGGATGTTATTTGCGGTACCGTTCGGCCTCATCTTGTTATTGAGTGCTTGGTTTGTTTTAACCAGGGTAGTTTTCGATATTTCAACTTCTTCTGACGAAAATGTGACTAAGCATTTGATGATGCTCTATGAAGATTTGGGCTCAATTAGTACCGCAGAAAAACGTGTTGCTTGGATCTTTATTTTTGTGGTGCTGGGATGGGTATTGCGACGCCCTTTGGGAGCAAATGTAGATTTAAATAGTATTTCTGACACTACAATAGCATTAGTCGGAGCAGTTTTACTTTTTCTTGTTCCTAGTGGAGACAAAAATCAATCAACTTTGTTGAAGTGGGCGGATTTAAAAGAGTTACCCTGGGGTGTTTTAATTCTTTTCGGTGGAGGGCTCAGTCTCGCAGCGGCCATATCAAATTCCGGACTGGCGCATTGGCTTGGAGAGGGGTTGTCTCCCCTATCAAGATTCGGGGTGGGCTTTTTGATTTTTGGATCGGTGGTGTTGGTTGTCTTTTTGACTGAGATGACAAGTAATCTTGCGACAACCGCGACATTTTTGCCCATCATTGGCTCACTAGCGGGCGAAGTGGGTTTAGACCCTCTGGTTCTCTGTATTCCAATTACATTAGCTGCTAGTTGTGCTTTTATGTTACCGGTCGCAACTGCGCCAAATGCAATTGCGTTTTCATCAGGAATATTAACTATACCTCAAATGGCGCGAGCGGGTATTTATTTAAACTGCTTTGCCATCGCCTTGCTTATGGTTGTTGCGCTATCATGGGCGCCTCGTTTCTTTTGAGGGAATTTGGTATTAGTATTTTTACGTGTTTTGGAGAAATTGACGTTATTTTCTATTCATAAAGTTTTTGCAATCAGTAAAGAGATAAGATAGGAGTAGACTCATTTGTGAGGATAACAAATTGGATTGCAAATATTATTTTAAACAAAATATCATGCGGAGATTGCAATGGATCAAACAGAAGTTAACAAAGCTGACCTAAATAAAGATCAAATCACACTTAATAAAATTGACTCTGAGGTTATGACTAATAAAGCGTTGGTATACACCTCAAGGGCAATGATTGAAGAGAATCGTCTAATGATTCTTAGTAACTACGCCGCATCTTTTATGGGAAATCGTCAGTTGGCAAACCAGAATACTGATGACATTTTTAAAAACCGAGAACTTATTTTAAATGGCCACGTTTGTCAAAATGATGTGGAGAAAAATTTCATTCAATCACAGAGCATTAGGGCCAGACTAGATTATCTTGCCCATCGGTCTAAGCTCAACTCTGCAGTTCTGGAGGTCAGTGAACAGATGGCTTCCATAAATACACAGCTCATTGAAATAAACAGAAAAATAATGGCTGCAAACGAGTACATAGTAGAGTTTAATTCGAAACAAATAGCCTCTAATTCAGATCTGATTGCCGGTGATGACACACCTGAAAAAGCCACATCGGAGACAAATGGCGCCCTGATTGCCGAAAACAGAAAAGCTATGCAGGCCATTATGGCATCGGCTAAAGCCAATCGTGAGCGTATGAACAGCGTTTTAGCTGCGTCTTTGGATAACAGTGACGCGTTAATAGAAAACAAAAGCGAGATAGCGCAGCGCCGTGANAGTATTATGGAGAANAGAGGCGCTATGCTTTCTAACAAGAAGCGTATTATTGGGTAACTNTATTNTGCTATCTCATANAGNAGAGTTTCTGCTNGGTCCGCGCAGAAACTCTGTGNATTTTATTTNCNNTATCTCGATCCAGAGAATAGATCAATNAGTTCAAGTGCCGGTTTGTCATAGAAGAGCTCGTTCGCTAGTATTTTGAGTTGTGTCAATTCACTTNGAGAGCAAGATTTTCCGTTGGCGCGCAGCCAGCTTTCTAAAGCATTTCCCTTCGCACGATTGCCAGATGCTAGAGAGACATTTGCGCGGGCATCGCTAACATCACATCCCTCAAGGCGAATGGGACTTTGTCCACGCCGGCTCTTGGTCATAGCGGCCTCAAGTCTGCGTACTTTAGTATTTGCATCTGCTAGCTGTTTGGTAAGGATGTCAACACTATTTTGAAGACGCTTCATTTCTAACGGCTCATGGGATTGTGCAGGCGAAAAACAGAATAATACAATTAGCGACAGAGCAGAAAACATTCGGCTTCTTTTAAAAGGCGTGATTTTTGTCAAGTGGAAGCACCTCAAATTTTTGTGGGCAACGTTACGTTTATCCTGATCAATCTTTTAATCGGAAGACTTAACTTATACTTTAACGCACACCCATAATCAATTAAACAAATAAGTATAATACTGCGAGATCAAGATTATCGACTCTGATTTTAAATGGACAGCGCTTTCTAACTTAGAGCAGATTTTAATCGGTATCCTCTGTCGTAGCGAAACTGAATTAGTGGATGGGGTTATGACAACTCCGGGGCAGATCAAGAATTTTTCGCTGATAGTAGTATCAAGTTAAATATCTTGTCTTGGTCATTGAGATCCAACTCGATAATTTCGAAGACTACCGCGGTTTGATACTGATTGCGTATGTCAGTTGTTGTAACTTATGATTCTAATACGTTTGCCTAGAGTTAAAACTTGTGAATGTTACTGACAGGCCACAGTTGCTCGCGGTTCCCCGTTTCGGTCATTTTCCCATATGGATACAGTTTTAAAACATGCAAATTAGCACAATACCAATTACCGCAGCATAATCCAGGTCCTGTGTAAAAATAACGGATCAAACTTTGGAAACAAGCGTAATTCCCAATTCAAACCAAATTTCATATGCTATCACGAGCGGAATATCTTGAAGAAATATAGTCAAAAAATATAGCGAACACGTATTCCTAGCTAGAGCGAAAACGAATGGTATGATACCCAAGAATTCCTCAGATTATTTCAATGCGCTGATAGAAAAGACCTCTGCTATGGTTGCAACGATCAAATACAAGTACGGTGTTGTTGCAACCCATTTGAGTAATCTTTCTTATATTTCTATTTTGACTTCGGGCTTATTTCAAATATTACAGATCAACGTTATATTTACAACTCATAAATGCTTTTATGGTGAGGTTAAACTTAAGTCCCCCAACGGAAATCAAATCTTTCTCTAAATGGATAATTTAAGCAATTGGGTCTCAAATCTTAAGGTCATAACAAGCTCTATTCAAGCTCTTGAACAGGAGCGGGTTTTGTTTTCAGATGTTTTTTCGGGAAAATTTTCGACTGCGCTCAGTATTTGGACCACCAGTCGCTCGCTTGTTGTCCCTCGCCGTTTCACACACAATTCTAATTTCGCTAGAGCCAAAAAAAAATCGAGGGAAAGAGGCTGGCCGGTTGTTGTTCGAGATAGCGGAGGAGGTGTAACCCCCCAGGGTGACGGAATTTTAAATATTACTTATGCTTATGTTTGTGATCGACATCCTCCTATTTCTGTGGTTTATGATGAAATATGTGATCCGGTTATCCGCTTGGCAAATGAATTTGGCGAGAAAGCAAGTTGCGGCTATGTTAATGGCAGTTTTTGTGACGGCCAATATAATGTGGTCTGCCGGTCACGAAAGCTTGCAGGCACTGCACAGCGAAGATCAAGGCAGAGAGGTCCCGCGTCCAGAGCGGTGTTATTTGCACACGCCTTGGTTTTGGTTGACCATGACTTGGTATCGAGCACGTATGCACTGAATCAGTTATATCAAGACCTTGGCGATCAGTTGACAGTAGATGCCGAAGCTCACGTTAATCTTAATAATCTTTCCGAGGAATTACCTACACGATCGATGGAGGAGGTTGCCTATTTCTTCTATCAACAATATTCTAAGTTTCTCTCAAAATTTTGCTGAGTTGTTTGGTCGCTTGATGTTCTATGTTTAATGTTGGACGATGGTATATTGGCGTAATGAACATTTATATTTATGCAGAGTAAACAGATTCATTGAGGGAAATTATGGTGATCTTGAATAATGAAGATAATATGAAGGCTGATTTATCTCGTCGCATTATTATTGCCATGTTACTCGGGGTGTTTGTTGGTGTTCTGCTAAATTCCGCGATGCAGAAAGAATTATTTTCAAGAACGATCACCGAGCAAATTGACTTATACCTCGTATCGGGGTTGTTTGATACTTTGGGTCAAATATTTGTTCGTACTCTCAAACTTATGGTGGTACCACTAGTGTTTGTATCATTGCTTTGCGGTACCGCGTCTTTGGGCAGTAATGCAAAAATGGGTTTGCTGGCGGGTAAATCTATCGCTCTATATATGGTCACCACCGCTTTGGCTATATCAATTGCGTTAGTTTTAGCGATATTTATGGCGCCGGGTCAAGGAATAGACTTGTTAGAGACGTCGAATTTTTCGGCGGCAGAGGCCCCAGAGCTGAAAACTACCTTGATCAATATTTTCCCAAGTAACCCAGTTGCTGCTATGGCAGACGGGCAAGTTTTGCAAGTGATTGTTTTCGCAGTGTTGATGGGTTTAGCATTAGCTCATCTGGGGACTTCTGGAGATAGACTACTAGACTTCTTCAAAGATATTAATACCTTGATCATGAAAATGGTATTACTNCTTATGCAGCTGGCGCCACTGGGTATCTTTTGTCTGCTGGCAAAGCTGTTCACCGGCCTTGGAATAGGCGTGATTGTCAGTTTGGCATCATATTTTTTTACGGTTGTATTCGCTCTTTTGTTGCATTGTTTTGGAATATACGCAATGTTATTGAGAGCTATCACTGGGTTGAACCCTAAAATTTTTTTTATGCACATGCGATCACCCATGACATTTGCCTTCAGCACGGCTTCCAGCGCCGCAACAATGCCAGTTACTTTGAGGGCGGTGGAACATGATGTTGGCGTTGATAATCGTGTGGCATCTTTCACTGTTCCGCTGGGCGCAACGATCAACATGGATGGCACGGCAATTATGCAGGGTGTAGCGACTGTGTTTATATCGCAGGCATACAACATCGATCTGAGTTTGGAGGCATATCTAATGGTTATTTTAACCGCTACGTTGGCATCTATAGGGACTGCTGCTGTCCCCGGTGTGGGTTTGGTTATGCTTGTCATGGTGCTCAATCAGGTGGGCCTTCCAGTTGAAGGTATCGGATTAATTATCGGGGTAGATCGTCTTTTGGATATGCTTCGAACCGCCGTGAATATAGCAGGAGACGGAACTGTAAGCACTTGTGTTGCGCACAGTGAAGGTCTCCATAATCGAAGTCTTTTTTATCAGGTTGAGATTGGAAAATCTACAACACGAGATATCAATTAGCTATAATGACTATGTCTGGAGGCAAAGGGTTGCTCTAAAGCGAGGCGTTCATGAAAAATAAGCATTTATTATTTTTACTTGTGCTCCCTTTCGATGGGTTCACCACCGAACCACAGGAAATTGTAAGTGGAAATATCGCGAAGTGGGTGACGTACGGAGCAGCTGCTGCGGTAGTTAGGAGAGAACTTCTGGAGAAAAACTTAAGTTTTCCATATATGGATGTGCCTTTTGTGGAGCAGGGAACCATGCCGGTAAACTTTTCCGACTTAGGTGCCTGTGAAGTAGAGAGCCAAGTATTTGTGTTATCGGACCGCACAATCATGCAATACCTCAATCTTTGCAATGGTGAGGTTATTGCTGAGAGAAGCTATGCTCGCTAGTGCTTTGGTTCCATTGTTAGTATCATTATGCTTTATTAAGCTTTCGCATCATTTCATTTGCCTCGCGTTTACTTAGTTTTTTATATTGATTCCAGTTTGTACTTGTTTTGAAATTTTTCTCAGCCTTTTCGAAGGCGCTCCGCAACCCTCCAATTAACGGTGCGTACACCATATTCCAGTTATCGTACCCTTCCCGAATAGTATCAAAATAGCAACCGGAGGGAGGCTCTAATCCAAATCCTGGATTCATCACATACACAAAACAATCTATTGATTCATGAGCTGTATGTACTTTAATATTTTGCTTTCGATAAAGTCTGGGATAATCCTCATATATATCTAAAGAATCTTCACATGCTGGCGTAGTTTTGTAGATGCCTACTGGCACTGTGCTATTTTTCGATGGAACTATATCAGCGACCCCCTTAAAGCATAATCTCCAACCGAATAGATTCCCTATCGATATTGTTTTGGCAAGAGGGCATCTCTGTCTCATCTGTCGAACGTTTAGATTGGAACCGTAGGCTGCGTAAAACTTTGTCATTTTTAGTCGGCTTTACCTCTGCAAGAGGTATCTCTATAGGTTATTTATTTATAGTTTAGTCGTTAAATAAATGAAAAACATGAATAATTAAGCATTAGGATGGTAAAAATAATGACTAAAAATAACTTTGTATCTATTTAATTTTATTGATCTGGCCTAATATTAAGTGATTACAATGGTCGGTAAACATAATTCAATCCTTTCTGAGTTGGTTGAATTTGTTAGTAAAAGTGTTTTGACTCTTAGTAAATTAATGTCTGCACCTATGACCAGCGCTCGAAATTGAGCGAAAGTAAAAATTAAGCGCTAATAGAATGCGTGTCGTTGAGGGTATCTGATGGCAGAAAAACTGACGAAAATGAAATTAGATGACTATATGGTCGTGAAAAAAATGACCAAGGAGCAAGTGTTTCAAGCGATATCGAGAAAAGAAATCTCAGGTAGCTTTGTGGCTGGTGAGTGGATGATTTTCGACAATGAAATAGATGTCTTTGTAGACTCAGAAGCGGACAAAAAAGTTGATAATCGCGTTAGTTTGCGACTAGAGAGAGAAAAAGAGGAAGCTATAGCAAAGATCGCGATGGCTCAAACGATGGCAAAGACGGCGCAAACAGAAGCGCGGAACTCCTCAGAGAAAAAAATAAAGGCAACAAAAAAAGATAATGATTCTTTAAGTGACAAGAAATCTCTTTCCCCGAGTGAGGGACGCAAGTCGGAGGTGTTGAGGGCCCCAATAACAGATACTTTTGACGCAAAAGCTGGCCCGCTGGTGAGCGGGAAGGTAGATCTCAGGAGATCGGGAATGGCAGAGTCGATTCTGGCGGAAGCGCGTGAGTTGGCTCTCGGTAGTCAGTCTAAAGCCCCATCACCTGTAAACATCCCGAATCAAAGTAGCAGTTTTGCCGAAGGGATTCTTGCCGAGGCGCGCGACTTGGCCAAATTACATGATGAAATTGCTGTAACTGGTAATCAGATTGAATTAGACGCTAAAAATGTCTCAAGTCGGAAGAAAAAAAAACCTCCCACTTTTATCGCTAGACAGTTTGAGGATGATGCTGTTAAGGGCAAAGAGGAAGAGCGCTGGAAAACCAAGATAGACGAGTACATCTTGGAGAAGGGCATCAATATGCAGGATGCGTTCAAACTCATTACCCAGAAAAAAGTGGATGGGCAATTTATCAATGGTTCCTGGTACATAATAGATAATGATGAAGAGCATGAAGAAAGAAAAGCTTCAGCGGCAGCGAGTGCTGCGCTAGCAGAACAACAGCTTAAAGCGGAGGAGGTGCGTCGGGAGGCCCAAAGGCGCCAAGAGGCTCGAGGAAAGATAAAAATCGGCGAATATATGTTAGAGCATGGCCTTGAGAAGGAACAGGTTTTTAAGTTGATTCAAGATAAGTCTATTGAAGGGTCCTTCTCGAATGGTGAGTGGTACATTCTAGAGAGTTTAGAGGATGTTTTAATTCGCGAGAAGGAGGCTGAAACTGAGTCAGAAGCATTGGCTGCGATCGAGAGAGAAAAAGAAGAGGCCTATAAAGAGAGAAAGCACGAGGCAGATTTGCAAGATGGTCTGAATGAAGAGCAGCGGGCTAAGGCCTTGACTATGCCTTTCATTACCGATGCACAGTTTGCCGATAGAACAATTTTAAGGACAATCGGCGTTGTACAAGGGAGTACAGTTCGATCTAAAAGCCTTCCCGCAGAGTTAAGTACCAAACATATAACCCTCCCNGGGGCAGAGTTGGTGACCTTCACCGCAGACTTGTCGGAGGCTAGAGCACAAGCAATAGATCGNATGAAAGTTCAAGCTTTCGTTCAGGGGGCGAACGCAATTGTTTCCACTCACTTTAACACATCTATGATCGATTTGGGGGCGACCGAAATACTGGTTTACGGGACCGCAGTCGTTGTTGCTACGGAGACGCTTTAAAATGCGTCGATTTTACAGACCACAAGGCAGTTCACTTCACATCATTAGATCCCGGTGAATATTGTGTTTTCGCTGGTTATGTATTAATCAGTCGTGACTCATTTATACTCTTTTTCGCACCTTGCCAGACCACTCTCCATGGCTGATAAGTAAGTCTTTTCGCGATTTGTGATCGAGGTTTTCAATGTCTCAACTTCAGAGAGAATTGCGGTATATCTTGATCTATTAATTTCTCCGTCTTTAAGTTGTTCACGAGCAGAATACTCTTTAGTGAGCGTCTCTAAGATTTTGGTAGAAAGTTTTTTGGGAACCGCTTTTAACATACATTTCCAATACTCGTCTAACTTGGATGGGTCGTTAGACGCTGGTGGCTTTTTTTTAAGATCTTGTATACCGGAGATTCCTCCTAACCTGTAAAAAAGGTAGAGTTTTGGAGCGTCTAATCCCGAGGATATCTCGGGGATTGACGAGGAGCCAGCTCCACCGCCGCACGCTGCTGACAGCATGAATAGAAATATTAATATTACTCGAGCCATTGTATTACCCTTTTGTAATTTAATAATTTAGGATACCCGATTATTCGTAACTTATACTATTTATTGTGCATATGAGGCCCTTTTTTCATTTTTTAGTGATCATATAGCATCATATTTTTTGCTACATTTATTATCTGTTTTTTAAATTACCCATCAGAGCGTATTTCTGAGCACTTTAAAGAGCAAAAATTATATGCTTGTAAAAGTTTTGAGAGCATTAAATTTCGATATCGGAGAACCTATTATCGACCGAGCAGCGAAGTATTTTGCTACTATTCGTTGTCAGGGTTTTACATTGTTGGCTCATTGAGGTTAGATTTGAGAGTTTTTTTTTATAACGTAAGGAATTTTTTTGGCAAGGTAGGAAGCGGTCGAGCAGAGTTCACTCTTTTGATTTTCGTTGGCTTGGCCATGGCTTTTCTTGTTTTTGATATATCACATTATTTTATAAATTTTGTTCATCCTGAGGTCTGGATTATCATTTATGAATTTCTTAATCAACTCTTTAGCGGTTGGTATCTAGTGGTTGATACATTTGCGCCACCATCAAATAATTTGCGGCTAGTTTTTCAAATCCTTCTATCGTTTGTTGTATGTATCCCCTTTTTAGGAGGTTATNTTTTTCTTCGCAATAAGGTAATTGATGAAAATGTTTACTTAAATAATTTCAATTGCTTCGATGATGTTTATCGATTTCAAAGTGGAGATCTGAAAGTATTCTCTCTTACGGATAAACCAGTTGAGCCGAGATGCTTAAATGGAAATTTAATTTGCATATTAGATCGGTTCTTTATGCTTATTCCAGACTCTGACAGCATTATTTGGTCACTTGGGACTGCTGGCATGGAGGAACATAAAGTAGAACCCAGTGTCACAATTTTTTGCGCCCTTGGAGGCTCGGAAGTGGCGTGTAGGTTGATTGTTGTAGAGGATCGAAGTGACCCGATGCGGGTCAAATATCTAGGAGGTGGTAATCTTACAGATATAAAAAGCATAATTCGTTCTAATGTCGCGAAATTAGAGGGCGTCAAAGAATGCCTCCTACGCTCGTCTCAGTTAATGACCGTTAACAAAAGACACCAACTGGCATACAAGGCGATGTTGATGATGGACGATGGCGAATATACGGTGTTGGGGAGTTATTTGACTCTGCATCATAAGTCGTATGAGTTGCTGCTTTTAACTCCGCCTGGAGAGCTTAATGAAGGTTTGAAGTCTGCCATGATTCGGACAATCAATAACATAAAGGTCAAGGGTTTCGGGTCTTTGAATGAGTTTGAGCTGTTCAAAGGCCCATAACGGAGACCTTTTTTGATCAGATATCTTTGGAAAAATTGTCTGCCGATATGCGGTTCCTTTCGGTTCTTCGCCGTGGGCTNAGGATTTGGCGTCGCTATCTTGCAGGTTTGGTTAGATTTTCAAAAGTCTTTTAAATTGTCTGAACTTTCGTGTCCAACTATTTTTGTAAACAATCATGGAGCCGGTTCTCACTGTTAGCACGACACACCCTATAATATCCTCGGTGTTCTGAGCGATTGAACAGCATTCTGAGCGCTCTGATAGGTTGTCCCCCATAAGCGTGCAGCTCCCATCGACGAGTGATTTAATTCTTTTCACAACTCTTCCTAACTTAGGGAGATTTAACACCACTATGTCCCCAGCCCTTATTTTTTTTTCACAAGTCACTAGAATGTCATTATGTGAAAGGGTCGGNTACATGCTGTCACCCGTTACTCTAAAAATCTTAGGCATCAACTAAAACGGGCTGTACCATTTCNAATGCTGGCGGGTATGGAGCCACCACCCTTCGAACACTTATGTCTTTACTAAGCCAGAATATCTCCGCGAATTCATTCAACTGCGACAATAAATTTAGGCCGTCTTGCCGGTTACCACCCTGCTTACATTTTGAGGCAGCCATCATAATTGAGTGCGACAGAGAGTGGATATTTGGAAATTTTTCGATTTGCGGCGCTTTAAAATAGTCTCCCCATATTGTNACAACCTCACGCTTCACTTCAGCGGCATGAACTTCTTTNTGTGAGGTCAGCCGTGATATTTGAGCGACTTCATTAATACTGCCATTACCACTTACTTCGGCCATTAAATCCATCAATCTAACAATGCTTATGGAGGCAATNTGAGCAACCGTCGGGTCATAAATTTTACAAGGAATATCGCAATGTGCTTTTACAGTCGGAATTCTGAACATTNTTTTTCTCGCATTTTGGAGTTAGAGGGGTTTTACTTTTTTTGACTCGACTTTTTGATTAACAGGGGCCTAACTGATCTTTTTGGGCGACTTCGCTCAAATATATAAACCGCCACAGCCATTAGTAAACANGTTACGACGAGTAAAAAAATACTAGGGCCACTAAACACATGGGTATGGNGATGAACTGCGGGGTGAGCTATGGCAGGGGTATCAAGAGCGAATACCGCAAACAGGGCAGTTAATAGCCTCATCATCATATCTCCTTACAATTGTGTTGTCAGCTAATAAAAATAGGTGTTCGGCTCCTGTTGCCGTCGCTTCAACTGCTAATACAACTATTTCCCTAGCTACTACTTTACGGCACTACTTAACGATACAGATTAATACCAGTTTAGATAAGTCTCTAAAAAAGATCAATAATGCTTCGCGTCATTTGCGCCAACTTCGGTCGCTTTGATAATGCAAAACGTGTAATTTGATTCCTGAATATTGTTGGGCGATTATCGAAGCGATATGATTACTACAAAGCTGCGAAGCAGTAATGTATTTAGCGACTTTCAATCAATTGAATGATACGCTTTGGTTTGATGAACTTTGGTTATTGATTAATTTTACGAGTGTCCAAGTGTCCTCAAGAGTAGTTTTAGTTGCTTCCTTTTTAATGGCAGTTTCTGTCGGATGTGCTGATAAAAATGGTAATTGGAATAATCCCCATGCACCTGAAAAGGAGAACATCCGAGTGATGTACTCAGTATTCACTTCCCCGCCTAAAAATTTAGATCCTGTGCGCACATATAATCTTGATGAGGCGACTTTAATTGATCAAATTTATGAGCCTCCGCTTGAGTACCATTATCTAAAGCGTCCTTATCAACTAAAGCCATTGACTCTGACAGAGTTACCGAAGTTGGAGTATCTCAATGCCGATGGAGCAATCGTGTTAGAGGAGTCAGAGTATGTGGCATATTCGCGGTACACGTTTGAGCTGAAAAAAGGGATCCGATATCAACCACATCCTGCATTTGCGGTGAATGATTTTGGTCAACCTTATTATTCTTTTTCCAATGAATCTTCAGCAAAAAAATTTACGGTCTTGGCCGACTTCAAGCGTGTCGGTACAAAAGAACTAGTTGCCAGCGACTACATTTATCAAATAAAACGTATGGCGGACCCGAGGTTGCAATTCCCCATCTGGGATATCATGTCTAATTACCTGGTTGGCATGAAAGATTTGCGCAAGCAGCTTGTTCAAGCTCGTCGGGACAATCCAAAGGGTTGGCTAAATTTGGATACCTTTCCGCTCGACGGTGTCAAGGAAATAGATCAGTATACATTTCAAATAACGCTGCACAAAAAGTATCCGCAATTTAAGTATTGGTTGGCATTCCACTTTTTTGCGCCCATCCCAATGGAGCTAGATCGGTTTTATAATCTTCCCGGACAACAGGAAAAAAATATTAGTCTTGCTTTTCACCCTGTTGGAACAGGAGCATTTATGATGACTAAACATGATGCGAGCAGTGAGATTATTCTGGAGAAAAATCCAAATTTTAGCGCACAGTATTATCCCTCCGAGGGGGAGATGAAGGACGAATCAATTGGATTACTAATGGACTCGGGGAAACCACTACCCTTTTTAGACAAAATTATCTTTCGCCTTGAAAAAGAGGCGATTCCGATATGGACAAAATTTTTGCAAGGGTACTATGATCGATCAGGAGTCGGTAGTGATAGCTTTGACCAAGCGGTGGATATGAGCGTTGATGGAATAGCGCTCACTGATGAAATGCAGAGAAAAGGTATCAGCCTGGATATGACAGTAGAACCTGCTACCTACTACATGGGGTTTAATATGCTTGATCCCGTAGTAGGAGGGTATTCGGAGCAGCAAAAGAAATTGAGGAATGCGATTGCTATTGCTTATGATGAGCATGAACAGATTTCTATTTTTCGTAATGGTCGAGGTGAGATAGCAATGAGCCCATTGCCACCGGGAATATTTGGATATCAGGGCGGAGAGCGGGGGCTAGACAAAAAAGTTTTTGATTGGGTGGATGGTAAACCAGTGCGGAAGCCGATTGAAACAGCAACTCGATTATTAAGCGAAGCTGGCTACCCGGGGGGGAGGGATCGGATTACTGGAAAACCTCTAGTGCTGAATTTGGATACAACAAAGAATTCTGGTGACGCAGCACGTCAGAATTGGTTAATTAAGCAGTTCAATAAGCTGGGTATACAACTTAATATACGTGCCACAGATTATAATCGTTTTCAGGATAAGATGGAGAGTGCCAAAGCACAGATGTTTTTCTGGGGTTGGTTTGCGGATTATCCAGATCCTGAAAATTTCTTGTTTCTGCTTTACGGCCCTAACAGCAGAACTGGAAGTGGTGGCTCAGGCGTGAACTCTACCAATTACAATAATCAGAGGTTTAACGAATTATTTAATCAAATGAAAGTAATGTCAAATTCACCCAAGCGTTTGCAAATTATAGAGGAAATGTTAGAGATATATAGGAAAGATAGGCCGTGGGCATCAAGTTTTCATCCGACGACCTTTATCTTGAATAACGCTTGGGTAAAAAACTTCAAGCCTCATGGGATCTCACAGGTGACCTTGAAATATCAGGACATAGATACAGAGCTTCGAGAAAATCGCCGGGATGAATGGAACAAACCAGTGGTGTGGCCTTTATGGCTGTTCGCATCTCTCTGCTTCCTTGTTGTTCTCCCAGGTTATCTTGCATACAGGCGTCGGCAGACACAGAAAGTAATTTAATTATGTGGTCTTATATTTTTAGGAGAAGTTTTTATGCGCTGCCGATACTCATCGGTGTAAATTTCTTCACTTTTGCTTTATTTTTTATGATTAACTCTCCGGATCAAATGGCTCAGGCACAGCTTGGTATTAAGCATATCTCGCCAGAGGCCGTTCATGAGTGGAAAAAGGCTCGTGGATATGACAGGCCACTTTTTGTAAACGATCAGATGAATGGGTTCGATACCGTCACTAAAACTATTTTTTTTGAAAAATCAGTTCGGTTGTTTATTTTTGATTTCGGAAAAACTGATGAAGGGCGAGTCATCTTAGACGAGATTAAGAAACGGATGTGGCCAAGTTTGGCGGTCGCGCTTCCGGTATTTGTGGTTGGACTAGCGGTCTCAATTTTTGTTTCTCTGATTGTTGTTATGTTTCGGGCAAGCTTATTCGAATTTTCTGTGATGGTTGTTTGCGTGGCAATGTTTTCTATTTCCTCTATGTTTTACATAATAGGTGGGCAATTTCTTTTCGGTAAGCTATGGAGCTTGGTGCCTGTCTCGGGCTTTATCGCAGATATAGGTGCGTTAAAGTTCCTTATCTTACCTATCATAATTGGCGTAATTTCAGGATTTGGTGGCGGTGTAAGAATCTATCGAATTATTTTCCTCGAAGAGGCGAATAAAGACTATATTCGTACCGCTCGGGCTAAGGGTGTTTCAGAATTAGCAATTTTATTCAGGCATTTATTCCCCAACGGCTTAATTCCAATCTTAACGGGTGTTGTTGTGGTAATACCCACGTTATTCTTGGGGAGTTTGGTGACAGAATCTTTCTTTGGAATCCCGGGGTTGGGCAGTTTCACGATCGATGGCATAAGGGCACAGGATTTCTCCATTGTAAGATCAATGGTTTTTATGAGCTCGGTGCTTTATATCTTGGGCTTACTACTAACAGATATTTCTTACACTATAGCTGATCCTAGAGTGAGGCTTACTTGATAAAACCAATTGTTTTGTGGAGTGACATTTTTATTTTTCTNCTTGTTCTGGGACTTGTGGGTTTGTTTACATACCTTAAGCCTAGTTCTGAAACTCAAGCTAATTGGAGGAAGGTATTTGAGAGCAGACTCGGGTGTTGTTCTTTTATGATTCTTTGTCTTTATATCTTTATCGCCTTACTTGACTCTCTCCATTTTCAGAAACCGCTACCCTCCACCACGGAAAGTTCTCAGGTTTTTTACAGTAATGAGGTGCTCAGTATTCTTGATCTAATACATGTCGGTATGCTCGATAAAGAAGAAAAAACATATTCCGCGCCCTTTGCGATATATTCTTATTCAAAAGAGAATATGTTTTCTGATTCAGGACAGTTATACAGGGATTTTCCGAGGCTAATGCATGGTGGTAGTCACTTGAGAGATGATTCTGAACGTATGAAAGATATTGTTAGTAAGACGCTGTTTGCGCTTTTTAAGGGCATAATTGTCAGTGGTATTTTGATTGGTAGCATTCTACTAATTCGACGAACTTATTTTTATGGGACCTTTCTCCCTGTCAATTCTGCTTGTCTTCTGCTTGGAATTATTGTGACGGGTTGGATTTGGGTGGTGGAGTTGGGAGCTTACTATCATATTTTGGGAACCAACAAAGTGGGCGCAGATGTCCTCTATCAAGCCATTAAATCTATTCGCACCGGAATTTTGCTTGGAACTTTAGCTGCTTTNTTTGCAGTGCCTTTTGCCATTGNATTTGGAATTTCGGCGGGTTATTTTAAAGGAAAAGTCGATGATGCCATCCAATATCTATATACAACATTGAGTTCCATACCGGACATCTTATTAATTGCGGCTGCTGTTCTAGTCATCGACGTGTACATCGAAAATCACACAGACCAGTTTAATTTGCTTATATACCGTGCTGATTTTAAATTTTTAGCACTCTGTGCAATTTTCGGGTTAACAAGTTGGACAGGCTTATGTCGGTTGTTGCGTGCAGAAACATTAAAGGTAAGTCAATTGGATTATGTAAACGCAGCTCGTGCATTTGGAGTAAGTCATACTGGTGTTATTACTCGACATATTTTGCCGAATGTAATGCATTTGGTGATTATTTCAACGGTTTTAAATTTTAGTGGCTTCGTCCTTGCTGAATCGGTGCTAGCGTACATCGGAGTTGGTGTGGATGCTTCAATGAGTAGTTGGGGCAATATGATAAATTCTGCCAGACAAGAGTTATCACGCGATCCAGCTGTTTGGTGGTCAATACTTTCGGCGTTTGTTTTCATGTTTATATTAGTTTTGTCTGCGAACTTATTTTCCGACAAGGTTCGTGATGCTTTTGATCCACGAGGGTTGCGAAGAATGAGACTTGACCTTTGATAAAGCCTATTTTAGAAGTAAATAATTTAAAAATAGGCAGCAAAGACGTCGAAAAAACTCTCGTTGATGGGATATCTTTTGAGCTGAATCCTGGAGAAGTTTTGGCATTGGTGGGAGAGTCAGGGTCTGGGAAGTCTATCACGGCTTTGTCTGTTATGAGGCTATTACCAAACTCCCTCTTCGTGACAGAGGGTAATGTTACGCTAGAGGCTAAAAATCTCTTTCGTCTCACTGAAAAGCAGATGAATGATATTCGTGGGCGACGTGTGTCTATGATTTTTCAAGAGCCTCAAACGTCTCTAAACCCAGTTCAAACAATCGGGCATCAGATTTTTGAAGCACTGAGACTGCATAGAGAACTATCCTTCAAAGAGGCTGAATCTGAGGTGGTAGGTTTACTCCTTGAGGTGGGGTTGCCAGAAGCGGAAAGCAGAGTTACATGGTACCCACACCAGTTATCTGGTGGACAAATACAGCGAGTGATGATTGCTATTGCCCTTGCGTCTGATCCGAAGTTACTTGTCGCTGATGAGCCAACAACTGCACTTGATGTAACCGTTCAAAAACAAATTTTAGATCTTCTCTTAAAGTTGAAGTCTGAACGAGACCTTTCTATCTTGTTTATCACACATGACTTGAATGTTGTAGCAGATTTTGCTGACCGAGTTGCAGTCATGCATCGCGGAAAACTAGTTGAAATTGCAGCGTGCGGTGATTTTTTTAAAACGGCATCCCATCCCTATAGTCAAAAGCTGCTTAGTTGCCTGCCTGGTGGAAAAAATTTCCTACCAAAAAAGACAAGCACATCATTATTAAGGGTGAATAATTTACATGTTTGGTTCCCCCAGAGACGCGGAATTCTTCAACGTGTTTCCGGATACACAAAGGCCGTGGATGGGATCAGTTTTGAAATTAATAAGGGCGAAACATTAGCTTTGGTTGGGGAGTCAGGATGTGGAAAAACTACTACTGGTAGGGCTATCCTTAGACTCTGCTCGATGACAAAAGGACAAATAAGTTACGAAAATTTAGTGATCCAAAGTTTATCGAACCACGAGTATCGACGTTTTAGGAGAAAAATACAGATAATCTTTCAAGATCCTTACTCTTCAATGAACCCGCGCATGACGGTAGGTAATATCATTCAAGAGGGCATGCAGGCTCTGACATATGAAATTCCCAAAAAGATACGGGATAGGTATTTATGCGAGATCCTAGATCGCGTCGGCTTGTCAGAAGCATACCTGTCCAGGTATCCCCACGAGTTTTCAGGAGGACAACGTCAAAGAATAGCTATTGCGAGAGCGCTTGTGGTGAAGCCAAGACTCATAATTTGTGATGAACCCACAAGCGCGCTTGATGTTGCTCTTCGCTCTGAGGTGTTAGCTTTGCTTCGCGAGTTGCAGGTGGAATATGAGATTTCCTATTTATTTATCACCCATGATCTATCATTAATCCCCTCTTTTGCGCACAACGTTGCAGTCATGAAAGATGGAAAAATTGTGGAGCAAGGAGCTGCTGAGGATGTGCTCCTTCATTGTGAAGATGAATACAGTCGTAAACTGGTCGATTCCGCTCCTAACTTTGCAAAAAAAATAGAGAGTGTTGCTAATAATGAGTAAAACGTTGTTCTTATTTAAATTTTATGTAAAGAATACCGTACTAACGTTTCTTCCTTGTTTAACCATCTTATTGTTAGCGAGCTGTTCGGATGAAAAAAACACCGTTTTGTTTGACTTAAGTTGTTTAGACGTTGAAAAAGCTATTCGCTCTAGAAGAATACCAAGTGGAGAATTTCAGTATGGTGACGATAGATTTTATCCTGATGAGAGACCAGTGAGTCGAGAGGTGGTGTCAGCTTTTGAGATTGATACTACAGAGGTGACCAACCAACAATTTAAAAGGTTTGTTGAAGCGACGGGGTATGTCACGGATGCAGAGAAGGGCTTATCCGAGCAACAGTTCCCTGATTTGCCTCCAGAGTTTCGCGTCCCGGGCTCAGTCGTATTCGTGCCACCCACAGATCCTGATGTTACCAATGATGGAGATTGGTGGCGTTTTATTGCTGGAGCGAATTGGCGTAATCCTCAAGGACCTGATAGCTCCATTGAGGGGATGGATAACTTTCCTGTTGTTCAGGTAACCTATTCGGATGCCGTAGCTTATGCCGACTGGGTAGGACGCCGTTTGCCCACGGAAATTGAGTGGGAATATGCTGCACGTGGAGGCTTGGATGGAGCAAAGTTCACTTGGGGTAATCAGCCGCATGATGAGGCGAATTCTCGGGCAAACACGTGGCAAGGACAGTTTCCTTTCATTAATGATGGTAGTGATGGCTATGTGGGTATCTCACCTGTAGGATGTTATGACCAAAATGGGTACGGCCTCTTCGATACTGCCGGAAATGTTTGGGAGTTGACCGCGAGCTCTTATCACTTCGACCGTCAAATGCCCTATCGGGAAACTGGATATGATCCGAGACAGCCTGGTGTTAGCCTCAAGACGATTAAAGGTGGATCATTCTTGTGTGCCGACAATTATTGCAGGCGTTACAGACCCTCGGCGCGTCAGGGACAGGATATTACGCTCGCGACCTCACACATAGGTTTTCGAACAGCTACGGATGTCCCTCTGTAAAGATTTTTTATTGAAAATTGAAGTGTCGTCTACCAGCAGCTTTTAGCATGAACACATCGAAACTTAATTTTCTCACGTAACTTCTTACATGGCCCCATAACGTAGTAACATCGAATTGAATTACAAAGTCTGTAATCATTGGGGATTAGTGAGTTGGAATGGTAGTCATTTCGATTCCCTCAAGAAGCTTAATGAGATATTAGGTCCAGGCAGCGTGGATCTGTTAATTTCTGGAANTATTTTGATTGATTNAGATTATTTGGAACGTCTGGGCAATGTCGTTATCAATTGCGTGCTAGGTATACATCTTGAGATAGTACTGAGAAATTAGATTACAGCGTCTACTAAAATAGGTGCTAAATTTTAGGTTTAATAAAATCGTGTAGGCTGGCAGACACCAAAGGTTGTTCCTCCCGTCCGTTTACTCTGTGATTAATTGATATGAAGCTTCCGGTCAGGAACTCTAGTAAGCTACAAGTTTTATGAAAGAGTAAAATAATACACATCATTGATGGTTTGACGATCAATCCAAAGGCTGCAAAGCTAGCAGTATTTAATGGAATACAGCTGTATGAAGCACTTGGCAAATGCTTGTATAGTTTTGTGTTCGTACAGTAATCTTCATGGTGATAAGTTTGTTGGTTCTGTTGTGTGCGGATCAGGAGGTTTATTGGATACGTTACTTTAATTCGTTTGAGGAGAGGCAATGAATACCCGCTCCCGATGAGCTCAGTAGAGCTGATTTCAAACAAAAGGTTCCTTTAGAAAAGTTTTAACTTATCAGGATGGCAAGGGTATTCGGGGGGTGGATATGACAGAACTTTCTGAAAGTACTCATGAATCACCACCCCACGAGAGTCCATTTTCATTATTTTTTTTGCCCTTGTTCCATTAAGAAGAATAAATTTGCTCTCAGGCTTTCTGATCAATTAATGTTGCTATGATCTGATTGAGTCGTTATGGGAAACTAGAACTCCCGACTAATCTTATTTGTGAGGAGTTGTTACCACTTAATCTGAATTTAAAAGAACTCTTTGAGGATTCGGCGGAGAAAAAATTATGGGGTGCTAGATAAAGACTACCTAAGGGATTTCTTTGGCTTGAGTAGCAATGTAGAAGCTATCCTGTCTTACTTAAAAAGGTATATTGACAAAAATGTTACTTGAATAGCTTACTTAAATCGGTGTTAGTGGGAAAAGCCTCAAATTGTGGATAGACATTTTACTCTCATCACAGATGAACCTGGATAAAATNAAATATGTGTCTAAATCAAATGCTTCAGCGCAGCAATATTCTTCGCTGCTTGATGTTGCTTCTTGCACTTTTTTGGGCAGAGCATGCTCTTTTTCTGGTTGGAATCCAGCTTCTAAGAGATTTTGTAAATCTGTTATCCGGGAGAGATAACACCACTTATCAATAAGATGAAATGCGACATCTTCTTGATCTGAGGGATTGCATTCTTTAACGAGAATAGCGGATTTCCACGGCCACACTTTTATTTCGTAAGAAGCGAGCGCCAATGCAACTCGTTGGTTATATTTGGTGGCACACTCATCCCCAACGCATGCTCCAAAGCACTTTTGAAGCTGACTTCTGAAACATCTTTTATTGTTTAGTTTGTTAATGGGAGCCTCTAATCCACATAGTTTGTGGCACAGACAATGAGTATCAGCGAGTTCTTCAAGTTTTTTTTTCGCTTGCCTTGGAGAGCGAAAGAGTCCCGATCCATAATTGCCATGATTAAGCTCAATGCGTTCGATTTTTAGAGTAGTAAAGCCTTTATGATTTTCAGATTTTCTTATGGAGAAGAGGTTTTTTATTTTCCTCAAACGCCTATTATATAGTGGATTTAACGTTTTGATTTGTTGATTTTCTAATAGTTGCGCGCCGAAGTCTGACGGAGTTGATGTATAGTCCACTGAGCTAATTTTTGCGTTAAGTCGCGTACTCTTAGGATTTCGAAAATTTTGAGCAAAGTGGCTCATCACACGATTTCTTATATGAACGCTTTTACCGACGTATAGGAGTTCACCAAGTTGGCTGTAGAAATAGTAAACACCGGGTCCATTTGGGAGTTTTTCAACTTCTTTGGGTGCCAGCAATGGTGGCAAAGACGAGGTACGTTGTAGTGTACTGCAGATGGCGGTAATTTCCTCCAGATCAAACAATTCAGATGATTTCAAGAAAAATTTGTAGATGATGAGTGCATCATCCATAGCCCTGTGTCGATTTTTAATCGTAAAATTGAACCGCTTTATAATGGCATTAAGGCTGTGCCTTTTAAACTGTGGGTATAGAAGTCGACTGAATTTTAAAGAACAAAGGGTTTTTTCCTGAAAGTTGATTTTTTCTCGCGCGAATTCATTTTTTAAAAACCCATAGTCGAATCGGATGTTATGAGCGACTAAAACGCGATCTTTCAAGTAGGCTCTGAGTTTTATAGCGATCTGTGAAAAGACAGGGGCGCTCTCAAGAATGCTTTTGTCAATACCCGTTAGCCGTTTGATTTTTTCAGGGATCGGTATCTCTGGGTTACAGAATGATTGCCATTGATCAATTAATACGCCGTTTTCTATGACTAGTAATCCAATTTCGATAATTTTACAGTTAGTGGCATTTGCGCCGGTAGTCTCGCAATCGAGAATCACCATCTTGTCTGGAAATCCTTCTGATATCGCGGACATTTTTTTATCGAACCAGCTAGATTGAGACATTTTATTTTTGTTTTAATGATAGTCTTATTTTGAACTTGTTTTTAGTCGTTTGTGTCAAATTACCAGGCACCTCTATTTACGTTTTAATGAATGGAGTAGATTTTGTCATCAGCATGTGTGGATTTTCTTAATGCGAGAAGTTCTTCAAGAGGNCATAGTTTACGATTCAACCAAGGATTGATCATAGTTTATAGTAGCTCAAGGCAGATGATATNTTTGGGTTTCAGGGCAGTGTAAACCTCTTTTTGGACCTTTCGAGAAGAGATAATTTAAATGTTATTGTTTTATCAAAACCCTCAAATTTCAGTTGATTGGTAATTACAAGATGAATGAGAAATTTGCACAAGCTTGTCTGAGATACCACAGAAGGAAAGTTAGTGATCACATACTAGTTTTAATTTTGTTATTTTTAAATGCCTGTGGGGGTGGACCTGGAGGGAACTCCTTGATAAATCAAAATCAACTGCCACAGGTAAACGCTGGCGATGATCAACTCGTGGAATCAGGGCAACAAGTGGAATTGGTTGCGATGGCAAACGATCCAGACGGATATATAAATACGATCTCCTGGATGCAGACTGCGGGCGATAATATACAATTAAGTAGTCCAGATTCAATAATCTCATCGTTTTATATGCCAGAGAGGCCTGAGTCCTCCGTCTTCACGTTTTCCATTGAAGTATCAGACAATCTTGGTAGCGTTGCATCTGACTCGGTCTCGATTATCCACCAAAACTCACCCCCACAGATTAGTCTAATTAACAATCATAATGCGGTTCCGGGATCTACTGTCCAACTTGCTGTTGATGCAACCGATTCAGATGGTTCGATTCAGTCATACAGATGGGAGCAAATTTCCGGCGAAATNGTTGCTCTTCGCGGCCAGGACACATCTGAGGTAAGTTTTGTAATGCCATCATTATCATCTTTGACTGATATAGTTATTGAGGTCATTGTGTCGGATAACAAAGATCTCCAAAGCAGCGAGAGCGTTCGAGTAGCATACGCAAATTCAAGTCCGACAGTAGAAATTACGAGCCCAGAGGTAGTGGCTCCAAAAGGGTTAGTGGAGATAATTGGTAACTTTGAGGATCGCGATGGCACCGTCGAAAATTACTCTTGGCAACAAACTGGTGGTGTCACTTTAGACCTTTCTGGACGGGATTCAAAGATTCTTAGTTTCATAGCTCCTGATAGTGTGGGGGAATTCAGTTTTCGACTTGAAGTTGTTGACAATCTTGGCGCTACAACGGTGGAGGATTTTTCTGTGATTGTTTCGGAAGAAATTCAGATATCCGGTGAAGTGACTTTTGATTTAGTGCCTATCCGTCAGGGCGGTATTGGGTTGGATTATNACAAAATTAAAATTGCTCCTGCTCGCAGTATTTTAGTCGAGGCACTCGACGAAGCAGACACGGTTGTTGGTGCCACAACCACTAATGACTTTGGAATGTACAGTTTGAAAATTGGTACTAATAAAAAAGTGCAAATTAGAGTTTCTTCCCATATGCGGAATGAACATTATTGGGATGTGAAAGTTGCTGACAACACGAAATCAGGAGCTGTGTATGCGGGATATGGTGATTATTTCATTGCTGATGAAGAATATTTGGAGAGAAATTTTCACTTCAATTCTGGCTGGTCAGATGGAAATTACTCGGAACCTAGGTCTGCAGCGCCTTTTGCAATATTAGATGCTGTTTATGATGCTTCACGTAAGTTTGTCGAAGTTGATGGCACAATTGAACTCCCAGCCCTGGAAATATATTGGAGCGAGAAAAACACCACGGCATCAGGCACTTTGAGCGAAGGAGATATTGGAACAACTTTCTATCAATCAAACAAGATTTATGTTCTCGGTGCCGAAAATGGTGATACAGATGAGTATGACAGACATGTCATTATCCACGAGTGGGGACATTATTTTGAGGATAATTTGTCACGAACAGACTCGATTGGAGGTGACCACGGAAATGGAGATAAACTAGATTTTCGTGTCGCTTTTGGAGAGGGATGGGGCAACGCTTTAGCAGCAATTATTACTGATGATTCGTTTTATAATGATAGCTCGGGAATTGGTCAGCAAGATGGTTTTTACATTGATATAGAGGATAATCAGGTACCTAACGGCGGTTGGTATAACGAAGCTTCTATACAGTCTCTAATATATGACCTTTATGACTCTGATCGGGATGGTGTTGACAACGTAAGTCTTGGCCTCGCACCTTTGTATTCAGTGCTGATTTCAGAAAATTACAGGACAATGCCGATGTTTACTAGTGTTTATAGTTTTATTGATGAGTTGAAGAGTCAACAACCCGCACAATCTTTAGAAATAGATGATTTAGTAAGAAATCAGAATATCTTTGGTTTTGGCCCACTCGGGGAATATGAGACAAATGATGGTGGCATCCCCTCTGTTTTGCCCATTTACCGGTCGGCTAAAGTAAATGATGTGGGTGCCAGTGGATTTTGTTCGGTTTTCGATGCGGGGTTCTTCAACAAACTAGGAAACACAATATTTGTGACCTTTGAGGTTTTCGAAGTTGGTCTCTATAAAATTTCGGTGACTCAACAAGGCCAAACAAATTTTGCAGTTGACGTCGATTTTTTGATTGTAGGGTCAGGATTGCCCAAGACAAAGGCGGAGAGTCCAGTTTTAGGATCGGAAGAGTTGAGNATTAATCTAAATAACGGTCTTTACGGTTTGGCAATTTATGCATACGACGGCAGAAGAGATGTTTGTTTCGATCTNAAGATTAACAAATTNAGTGGATAATCTATGAGGTTTTTTTTAGCTAACCTAAAATCTGGATTATATTTTTTTGTGATACTTCTATTTTATGTGTCGTTTTCTGTAAGCGCNAATGAGGGATTAGAATCACGATCAAATAATAAAACCTATGTTCATGTGAAGCCGGGTGCGGCGGTCACGTTTTCGCACAATTATGACGGTTTTAGCGAGTTGAATCAGTCATCAAATGTGACGCTTACGTTCAGAGAAGAGTATGACTTTGGAGACCTCACAATAACTTTTGCGACAACTGATGGATTGACTATTAAATCGACCAAGCAAAGTTATATTTTTACAATGCTCAATACGGACACTCACGACATAAATTTAAGACTATGCCCTACAACAGAGGGAAAACATTACTTGACAATATTTGTGTCGGTAAATAACACCAGAAAGTCGCCTTTGTCGAGAGTTTTTGCTCTCGCAGTAAAAGTGGGAGAAAATAATTCATCACGGTTATCCGTAGTACCTAAAAAATTTGGTGTGGAGAGTGACTTTGTAAGAGTACCGGTTTATGAGAGCACGAAATAGATCAAAAAACTCTTATTCAGTGTCGCAATGTTTTGGCTCCCATAACACATTTAAATAAGGGGGAGACTAAGGACTTAGTTTTTTTGAGACATCGTTACCTTTGATAGATCTACATCTTTTTAGAGAACTTTGACCTCTATCAAATTTTGTCGTACGAGCTATGAACGCTGACCTTGCGGTCGAACATGTTTTGCTAGCAGTCTCTTTTTCTCCAATACAACTTTGGGATGTGTTCGGTGTGCCCAAATTGCCTTTCGAGCATATTTGCCACTTTTTGCGATATCCACAATCGGAACAGGGTAGTCTTTGCCTATTTCAAAGTTATAAAAAGCTTGCTCAATTGGAGGTATGGTCCAGGGTTCATGAATGTACTGATCGGGGAGATTTAATAACTCGGGCACCCAACGCCTTATAAAGATTCCGTTTGGGTCATGCTCGAGAGATTGTTTTACCGGATTATAAATCCGTATAGTATTGATACCAGTGACGCCGGCCTGCATTTGGAACTGAGGAAAGTGAATACCCGGTTCATAATCTAAGAATTGTTGAGCAAGATAATGGGATCCCGCTCGCCAGTCCTGATACAAGTGATGGCAAAGAAATGAAACTAACATTGCACGCATTCGAAAATTTAACCATCCATTTTGAATTACGCTTCGCATACATGCGTCAATAAGAGGATATCCGGTGGTTCCGCTCTTCCATTTAGCTATGAAATATTGGTTTACTGGTTTTTCTAATTCTTCAAAACCTTGATTTATGCAGCGATTTTCGTAACTGCATTCCATTTCAAACTTTTGTATAAAGTGGCACCGCCATTTCAGCCGGGTGAGGAATGCGTCAAAGACTTTCTTTTGCAAAGTATAGTTAGGATGATTTTTTATAAATTGATAAACTTGTCTAGAGGATATGTTTCCCCACGCCAGATATGGCGAAATTCTCCCGTTACTGAATCGGCTGTCATTAGGTTTCGAAATATTAATCAAATAGTCGTGGTGACGACCAGATGCAAATGATTGAAGATACTTCCATGCATTTTTTTCGCCCGCCGGCTGAAAATATTTGGGGTACTCTCGTAAAGAATCTTGTAATTTTTTAGGCATGAGGAAACAGTTTGGGAATGAAACCTTTGGGCGCTTTCGAAATACGTTTTTTACGCATACATCCCTAGCATGCTTATACCAAAGGTCGTCCCAGCCTTTTCGGTTTATAATGCCGCGAACGACGCCATTGCACTGAAACTGTAACCATTGGATTCCTCTTTCTTTGAAAAACTGTTTGATGACTTCATCTCTTTTCCAACTCTCATACGTTCCGGATTCTTGATAACTCATTACATGCTCGATCTGAAAAATTTTGGAGAGCTGTTGAAATACCAATGGTGCTTCCCCGAAGAGAGTTTTGATATTNATGTTGTTTGACTCGAATTTTTCCGAAATAGCGTCCATTGACTGAGAAGTAAATTGCAAGTGGCGTAGAGAGAAATCTCCTCTTTGAAGCCAGCTTGGTTCTATGATGAGTATCACGACGTATGGTGTTTGGTGTTTTTCAGCTTCAGCCAAAGGAGTGTGGTCCTGAGTACGGAGGTCCCGCTTTAACCACACGACATTGATTCGTTGTTTTTCCAAAAACATCTCCTCAAGGATGTGTTGCATCCAGACTTTTATGGCAACGTGTTTCCTTCTAAACAGTTGCCTAAAATCCGTCATCCTCCTGAGCAAGTGTTAACGTAATTTGGTTATCCGATATTGTAGTTTTCACTAAAATNGGCCGGCAACACACTGAGCAGTCTTCTGTGTAGATTTGGTCAAAGCTTGGATCAACTAACAACCAAATGCATGACCAACAAAACGGGCAAGTCTCTTTAATTTCTTCTAACTGCACTGTTATTTATCCGAAACCTATCGTCTGTTCGAGACGACTTTCCAAAGACTACTTGTGTACGAAAGAGTAACTTAATTGGCTCATTGAGATTAAATCAATTTATAGTTGAATCTTGATCAGAAATTTCTACATTCACTTTAAGTCGGCGAGAGGATGTTCGGAGGGTAACCAGGGACTTTTGAAAAACGGTTCAATCATCTCAGGAGTTACATCATTAAGACTCACAGGATACCAATTGGGAGAGTGATCTTTATCGATAATTAGAGCTCTTATGCCCTCGATGGTTTCACTTTTTTTGCTTACTCGGTTTTCGTTAGAGGCATAAAAGCAATGCTGAGCAAGGTCCCTCTCCATCCTGAGACACTCGGCCAATGTTAGAGATTGCCCATAACTGAGTTGTCTAAAGGTAACACATAGCATTATTGGAGAGCGCTTTTTGAGTTTTAGGAGGGTTTTTTCTGCCCATTCTCCATCTAATTTAGCGAGCTTTTCTAGAGCTTTATTTAAGGACTCTTGCCCAAATATAAACGTCAATCGAGGATCGAACCATGATGGTGTATGCGCACTATCTTTTAAATTTATGCACTGAGCTTGCAATTTGTTGATCCTATCCTTCACGTTTGTGAGGCTAGATTTTGTTAATAAATTCCAATTATTCAGCAAGTCCTTGCTCTTTAGTAAACCATCAGCTAGACCTGTGGCTACAGCATCATTGCCGGATAGTATTTGTCCTGTAATCCCGATGTATTTACCGATGTTGTTTTCACATTGATTCAGGAAGAAACTGGCCCCAACATCGGGGAAAAAACCTATGTTAGTCTCTGGCATGGCCATCCTAGTGCGTTCCGTCACTATTCGAAAAGATGCTCCTTGTGAAAGACCCATGCCTCCCCCCATCACAACTCCGTCCATAAATGCTATGTAAGGCTTTGGGTAAGAGTAAATTAGGTGAGTTAAACGATACTCAGCGGTGAAAAAATCGCTTAATGACTCGTCTTTTTTAAAACTTGCGACATAAAAGAAGCGGATATCTCCTCCAGCGCAGAAATCGCCAAAAGGACCGATTTTATTGCAACCGCGAATTGCGACCGCCTCTACCTCCGGTTGATCTCGCCATTCAATTAAAAGATTGGTCAATTGGAGCACCATATCAAGAGTTAACGCGTTAAGGGCTGCCGGACGATTTAACGTAACGCAACCTACACCTGCACTAATTTCTGCTTTTATATATTCCATCACTTTTGAAGTATTAACACTCCAAGGTTGTATCAAAGCTGTTTGAGTCTTGGAGACTTTAAAAGATTAGCTTCTTTTAGTTTTTCCAAAGAGTTTTTACCTGTCAGAAACATTGTTCTTTTGAGTTGTTCACTTACGATTTCGATTTTTTCAATCACAGCCGACGAAGAGTCTATTGCGGGACTTAAAAATGGCTGTGCAAGTGCAGTCATTTTTGCTCCTAAACGGATGCAACGTGCGACATCGAGACCATGCCGAACCCCTCCAGAGGCAATTAAGTTTAAAGGTTCGTCAAACTTACTTAATTCAGAAAGAACTTCACAGGTTGACATTCCCCAAGTGATGAAAGGTTGCATAATTTCACGTTCTTTATGTGAGTCATTACGAGCAAGCTCTATGGTTACCCAGTTGGTGCCACCAAAACCAGCTGTTTCTAGCCAGGCCACCCCTACAGATAAAAGATCTCTTGCAGCGGTAGGCCCTATGCCTACTCCAACTTCCTTCGCAAGAATTGGTACGTCAAGGTGCCTGCAACATTTTTCTATCGCATTCAAGACACCACACCAATTGTGATCGCCGTTTGGTTGACTGAGCTCTTGCAGTGGATTAAGGTGAATCATTAACCCATCTGCTTCTATACTGTCGATGGCTTCTTTTGCCAAGTCTATACCGCCACACGCAACTTGTGTGCCTCCTAAATTTCCAAGTAGCACTGTATTAGGAGCCCAACTGCGAATCTTCTGTGGGAGCCCCAACTCCAATGATGCTCTTTGAGATCCAAGAGCCAAGGGAACTCTGCAGTATTCCGCGGCGATAGCAAGATTTTTATTAATTATATCACTATGATCGCATCCACCAGTCATAGCGCCAATAATGATCGGAGCACTGCATTGGCGGCCTAAAAATGTACAGTTGATGTCCACGGAGTTAAGGTCGATTTCTGGAATTGCTGAGGGCTCGAAACAGATTTCATCGAAGTTGTTACCTGCAGTGGATTGATGGCTGCGATCCAATGCAAGATTAATATGATCTTCTTTACGTTTTTGGATGTCAGTCATAATCTTTGTCAAGCAAATCAATTAGGATCATATGAGGCACCGTAAGTGCGGCAAGGCCAATAAAAGTTACTTTGATTAAAATCGGTTCCAAATTGAGATTTGGTTTACTTAACAAAAAGAGTACCAAGAATATCCCTGATAACCAAGCAATCAGTGTGTAACTAGCCGCCTCTACTGATGATCGCAGACGTTCTTGAGGCTTGATCCCAGTCCAGACAAGAAAGGTATGAATCGGACTATGAATCAGGCAGAAATAAAGTGCGAAACTTATTAGTGGATCTAGAATATATGTACTCATAAATACACCAGCTGCTATGCAGGCAGTGGGAACCCACTTATTATGAAAGTAGCTATAACAGAGATAGACTAGAAGAGTAAGTAGCCACGGAACGAGTAGAGATTTAGAAGTGGAAACCAATAAGTCGGCAGTATCTTCTCCCGCCAGGATGGTGAAAATGGGTTGAACGTCTGATGGGTGTAGTCCTGGTATACCAATTACGATGAGTCCGCAGTGTGAAATAAGAGGTAAAACATTTGACCCTTTCCAAGGATATTCGACGGTTTTGATATCACTTGTCCCAAAGTGAATTGCAGATAAGATTAGGAATATTGTTAAACTTACGCCCGGCAAATACCACCAAATAATTGCGACTATTATTGCAAGCAAAAGATAGCTAGAATGGAAAATTAGCCACTCAAAAAACGTTTTAGACCACCCAGCGCGCCTTGCTATTGCTCCATCCAAACCACCATGAGGAACGCCAATCAGCATGACAGCAACGATCGCAATGTAATCCAAGCTAGACATTGAATAGTTGCTTCAAGAAAGGGATTTTTGGCATTGCCGCTATAACGCGAACCCAGTCGAATGTAGTTGCTTTACCGAGCATGAAGCGGGCAAATTGCTCTCCATTAAGTGCTTCGGCCAATTTCATGAACAGACTCGGTCCTATTTCAGGATATTCGGTTGCGACTCGATTGAATATCGTATCCATAAGTACAATTCTTTCAGAGATAGGCTCAGGGACGTTATAATTTTCTTGGTTGATTTGTTGAGCAAGGCAAGAAGCCTGTTTTTGTATATAACTAAAGCCGTAACCTGATGACCGTCTCAGTGCCCCACTTGCTGCGCCAATTGTAGGTATATTTTCGTTACGAGGGATAACCTCATCCATTGGAATTACACCAACCTCCTCGCTGAGGTACGATTTGACAATGATTTCCCGTTCATTTAACCAACGATCTATAGCATTTCTATACCAGTTCTGAGGTTCTAAGCTCTGAGAGATCATTGTTGATTCAATAAGAAGGTGAGTAGAAGAAAACGGTAGGACATAAATAAAATGTAGTCCTCGGGTTTGATCTACCCGAAAATCCATGAGGGTAGCTATTTGCCGATCCGACATTGGAGTTCTGATCTTTACTTCAACTCCTAAAAAGTGCTGTAAAAGGCCATTTGGTCGAACAGATGGTGGACGACTATCATAGACATGATTTGCAGAGAAAGACTGGTCGCCACTTTCTATAATATATTGGCTTGAAGTTTTTCTCACGGATTCCACCGCCTCAGGAATTATATGGATTTTTTCACTGAGTTGGCTTTCGCACAAACTTAAATATTTAGTTGAGCTGAGGCATGTGTAATCGAAGGAAGGACTGTCTCTGACGACGCTGCGACTGTGGTCCACTAGTTGCCATTGACTCCAGCTGCCTTTTACCGCGTTATTTAAAAGCTGTCTTTGGTTTCCATCGGTCCAAAGACTCCAATGAAGCTCTTTTTTCATTTTGTGTGCTGGTTCAAAGATACACACAGTCTTAGCGACATTTAGTCTTGACAGTTCGGAGGCAAGACTTAATCCAGCATTACCGCCTCCTATTATTACTATGTCAAAGGTTGTTGACACCGGCTAGACCCAGTAATGGCTCATGTAATTTTTGTTGATGAGTTGGAGTTTTCCTCGGAATGAATACGGATAATCCGAATAGTGTGAGCTGAATTTTTTTAAAAGCTGAAACAACTTGGCGGCCTTGCCACCAACAATATTTTTTTTCTTGTAGTTGTCTGCCGATTTGTCTATAAATCCTCAAAGCGACATTTATTGCAAACCTTGATCTCAGGGGAAGAAGGACAATCCCCTGCTCAGCACTTTCATAGTATTGCTCAGCGAGTTTAAGTAGTTGTTCAATTGCAGAAGAAACTTTAATGCGTAAATCAATAGAGGCATCAACCCAACTGCAAGGTTCGGACTGAAGCTCGTTTAAATTCAGCCATTCTGATGGAATATAGCGCCTGCTCATTTGCGCATCCTCTAAGACATCCCTTGCAATGTTTGTCAATTGCATGGCTACTCCGAGGTCAATTGCAAAGCTATCTGCATCCTTTTGAGAGCAGTCCAAGACTCGACACATCATAAGTCCGACAGTGCCTGCCACCGCGTGGCAGTAACGGAGAAGTTGTTTTGTATTATCAAATCTGGCAGGAATTTGATCAGAAATCATTCCTTCTACGAGTTCTTGAGCTGCTGCCAGTGGGATGCTCTTTTTTTTAGCTAATACCAAAAAATTTTTAGTTTCAAGTTCATCCTCAATTAGGCGTACTTCACCAGCCAGATATCCATGAATATTTTTTAGCCGTTCAATTCTATTGATATCAGTGCCATCTGCTAAATCGTCCAAGAATCTGCAGAATTTATACAGTTGTGCTGCACTTTCAGCATAATGATTACCCAAAAACAAGCTTGCAAAATAAAATGATTTGCCATGCGCCGCAAGGACCGCGATTGGTTTTGGGTCGGGTATTGAGGACTGATGCTGCGCGAGCGATTTAGAAGTATACATTTGAGTGGTTCTTACTCTCGTACAAGCAGGAAATGCAAAAGGAAGTTTCCCACCTTGATTACTGGCATGGTCAACTTGTGACTAATTTGAAACCACCCCTTGATAACTTATGCAATCCTACCACGCTGAGTTTCTGTAATTTTCTTATCATTCACAGATGCTACTAATTGAGTTGCGACTTCTCGGAGAGGCGAAGGAACACTTGGAACTATCAGCTCCGCCTCTGCAAGCCATATATCCAAAGCGTGATTTGCTCTCACAATCGCTTGGCTCGAAGCAATTCGCTGTTGCCATTGACCCACTTTTGACGTATCCCCCGAGTTATACCAGCGAATGAAATCCTCATTTCCAATATTATCTTCATGAAACAAACTTACCACAAGGTTAGGTTTTCGTCCGTCTAAATCACATGATCGGTGACTAGAGGGAACAATGTCGTCTATATCATTTCGTCCCTGGTACACGAGGCCGCAAAGACTTACTAAATTTTTGAGGCCTTCCAACGAATATCCAAAATTGGATGCCAGAGCCACTCCCGCGATTGGCGCCAATAAAAACGGGGACGTCTTTCCAGCTGCAATTCGCTTCCATTGATTTATTGTTATGCACCGCTTTTGCCCAACATCAGACGCCTGACCGGCACAAGTTTGTTGCATTGCAGTTGCCAACTGACCCACTAGTTGCCCACCGTGCGTTTTGTTTTTGGAAGCCAGTTCAAAAGCTTTAGCAACCATCCAGTCGCCCAGGCAAAGCGCTGTGTCAATTCCAAAGTGTTCGTGAATACTTTTTTGGCCACGTCTGTGGGTACTTGCATCACTAATATCATCGTGGACAAGGGAGGCATTGTGTATGAGTTCACAGGCAGCTGCCCAAATTAAAACATCGTGATAGTGTAACCGAAGAGCTTCGCCACTAGCTAAAGCTAACTGAGCTCTAAATCCTTTACCGGGGTTTCTAAAATGATATTTTGCAGCATTAAGAAGACCTGACTCTCGGGACGGAAGCTCCCGTTGAAATAAATCGTCAAGTTGGGTTAAAAAAACCCCGATACTTAATCTGCTTCTTATTATTGGGGGCATAGCAGTACCCTTCACATTTTTGTAAGCTCTGAGCCTTGAGAAGCCCGACCCTCTTAATTCAGGNCACCTCAAGCTTTGTTTCAAGACTAAAAGAGCCAGGAATCTGGCTCTTTTAGTCTAGTCTTAGCGGTGCCTTTATTCTGCGGAGTCAGCGACTGCTGCGACCCAAATAAACAGACCGAATCCAATCTTGTTAATCAAGTCGGCGATGTTATATATGCCATTTAAAGCATCAGCATTTACACCACCAGCGAGGTAACCNAGGAAGTAACCCAGAGGATAAATGGCCCATCCGATNGTGACAATCCATTTCATGCCGTTNAATGCCATTTGGCAGTTAGCATTGCCGCTGGCAGCATTGATTTGGCTCGCTTCACCAGCAAAAATTTCATATAGAATGAATATCCACCCTGCCATCCCAATGATGAAACCAAGAGTTGGATCCATAAACCCAGCTTCACCAGCAAAACCGCCGAGCAACATAACAATTGTTCCTAACAACAGACGCCAGAAAACTCCGGAGGCAACTACNGCAATAGCAGCAAGAATTAAGTAGAATTCAATCATCTGTAGGGGAACTGTGATCAACCAATCTATGTATCTGTAAACTGTTGGTGTTTCACCTGTTTCTACCCAAACAGCCCTCATGTAGAAATAGTGTACCGCAGCTACAAGTTGAATGAGACCAGCGACAGTGAGCGACGTTTTCCAATGTGACTTGACCCTATCGCGCTCAATGAAAAAGAATACAGCTGCCGCTACCATGGCCATTGATATTAGCCAAAAGGAAATGCCAACTGGATCGTTAGCTTCTAAATTAGTCATTGTTTTATACCCTATTATTCAAAAATTTTTATTTGAAAGTGGCTCAAGCACAGCTATTTAGCCACTCAGAAGCGAAAATCATGAAGCGCAACGACAACATAAATTTCGAACTACATGTAATTTATCCTTTATTTTGAAAAAGTGCAAACAACTTTATGCGATTAATTCGTACAAATTGAATTACTCATAGCTAAATAGATTGNTATTCGCCCCATAATGGGGCAATTTTGTCGCAAGGTATAGATATTTTTGGCTCGGAGCTAAGCGAAAGTAGCAAATGTTAATGAGCCAAACTTCAAAACAGGTAATTTACTAAGAAAGATTTATTTGTTGAATTGAACTAAGTGCAGTTAATATCTGTGTGGTCGAACATACATAGCCTTAATTTATTCGTGCTAGCAGGATTTTGGTGTGACAGGACATGTAAACTTGAACTGTTAATTATATAAATTTGGCGTAAAGAGAATTAGTTAAAATTAAAAGATAACCAATGTCCAAGTTAATTCAATTGTGGGTGGGTTTCTCTGACATATCAGCCTAATTACTCGATTNAGTCTTTGATGAGGTCAGTAAATTGTTAAAGAGTAACTTTTGTTTTGAGTGTTAGGAGGCAGCAGTGCGAAAAACTTTATTTTTTGGAGGGATATTTTTAGTTACTTTGGCAGTTGGTGTCAGTTCATTTGGTCAAGCCNATAGCACCAAAATAGTGCCTATGAATGACTGGATAAAAATTGAGCCCTCGGATGCTGGAATAAGTGAACGTAAAGTCAAGAATCTTTTTGATTTATCGTTTTCGGATCCGGCAACTCAAGCTACTGTTTTANTAAAAAACGGTCAAATTGTCGGTGAACGATATCAGGAAGGGTTCCATGTTGAAAGNTATGGTACGAGTTGGTCGATGGCAAANAGTTTTTACGCNGCATTAGTTGGCATCTCTCTGGATTATGGCGAAATTGATAGCTTGGATGATTTTGTTTCCGATTATCTACCGACATTCGGTGATGAGCGCGCTGACATTACAATAAGACACTTGTTGAACATGACGAGCGGTCTTGATTTTCCGGCTCATGAGCATGAGCTGATGTTTTTGCAGGAAAATCACCTTGAATATGCTGTAAATACAAAATTTGAAAAATCGCCCGGCCAGGTATTTGAGTACAATAATGTTAATTCAATGCTTCTTGCGGCAATTCTCTCAAATGCGTCGGGGAAGCCAGCCGATCAATTAATGCAGGAACGCATTTTTTCCAAAATTGGTATTGAGAATTATACTTTGTGGAGGGACTCCTTTGGAAACCCGCTCACTTATTGTTGTGTCGACATGTCGGCGAGAGATTTTTCGAGATTCGGCCTATTATTCGCGCGAAAAGGCATGTGGGGAAGTGAAAAAGTTTTATCGTCTGATTATGTAGATGAAACTTTCAAAGAAATCTGGTCGAATATAGAAAGTAAAACGATAAATCAGAAGCGCGGGTATGGGATGCATTGGTGGATTTCAAGAAACAACGAGACCTCTCGCATTTTTAACGCAAGTGGTAAGTTCGGTCAGTATATATTTGTCGACCCTGATAACGATGTTGTGTTTACGCGGATTACCCGGTACCGGCCAACCGGAGGGGCTGTTCAAAATTTGGGTACTTTAAGGTTTTTTTTGTGGATTAATGATCTTACATTTTTGCGGAAATTTGGGGAACGATTGACATCGTTGGGCTTAATTGATTTGGGTGGAGATCTCGCTACTCCTCACACTTTTGAGAACGGGATTTCCAAGCAATTTTTTAGGGATTACCCCGCTATCGTTGACGCCTTAGCCGACTTGTAAAGGAGAAACCGGGGCTCAAAAACTTTTGGATCATCCACGGGTAATTGGCCAATCCACAATATCAGCTGAGTCGAGATACTGGTCACATCTCTCTCCTTGCCAAGAATTTATAAACGTGAAATTCGGGTCATAAACAGCTCTTTGTTTGCTCAAGTTGAAGTGTCTCCCACCTCTCGGATCGGTACCTACGCCGGCTATGTACTGCCAATTACCCCAGTTGGAGGCAAAATCATAATCGATAAGTCTCTGAGCAAAGTATGCAGCTCCGTAGCGCCAATCGAGAGAGAGTTCGTTGACGAGACAACTCGCCACAATTTGCCTGCCGCGATTTGACATATAACCTTCAGTATTTAGTTGGTTCATACATGCATTTACAAGTGGGAACGGAGTGTTTGCTGAACACCACTTTTTAAAGCGTTGGGGGTTGAAAAAAGTCATTGGAGAACGATTTGAGAGGCCTGAAAATTTTGTCAGCGTTGAGGGATAAATTTTTGCATACCACTGGAAGTATTCTCGCCAAAGGAGTTCAAAGTAAATCCAGTAAGTGGATTCATTTGCCCCTGCAGCGAGTTCATATTTCTTCAAGCTATGGAATGTTTGGCGTGCTGAAAGGCAACCATTGCTGAGCCAAACTGAAAATTTGGTCGAATTTTTCCATCCGTCCAAGGCATTTCGTGTCTGTTTGTAAGAACTTGCATGTTGACCCTTGAAATAATCGTCTAGGTGTTTTTTACCCTCCCGTTCGCCACCAGTAAAAAGACAATCAGCTGGTTTAAATTTTATTTGCCAATGTTTTGGTTTGCCAACAGGAGGGGGTAGCGACGTAGGACAAGCGACTGGGTCTTTTATGGCTAGATGCTCGACCTTTCGGCGAAATTTTGAAAACGTTGCAGGAAAGTGATTCGACTCGAAAGGGAGTTGGCTCTCATCGAAGAGTGTCGACGTGAACTCTTCTTTAAAGTCGATTGCGGGATATGCTTTCTTGATGGCTTCCCAGTAATTATCGGCGAATTGTTTTGGTTGCCAGCTTCTGTAGATGACGTTTGGGCTGAATTCGTCGATATATGAGCAGATATCAGCCTTCGATTTGACCACTAATCTATCTATGCGCTGTCCAAAACGTTTTAGCTCCGCATTTAGCGCACTCAAGCTCTGGGATCGAAATTGCCTTCGGAGTTCAGACTCGTTTATGCCAAATTGTTGCTTGAGATCATCTTCGGCTTCCAAATATACACATGCTAACGTCTTACATTCTTTAGCTGCGGAAACTAGGCATGAGTTGTCATATACTCTCAAGTCGTTTGAAAAAAACACGCAACCTAAATCAAATCGTTCCATATGGACCCTGTCTATAAACTAATAGCCAAAGTAGTTACGCACTATTTTTTAAATAGGGTTAAGGTTGTTCAATTTATAGAGTCAATCCAGCAGAGATTAAAAAACGTATTAATGTTATTGAAAAAATCACTTGTCTGGGACTGAAATCGCCAATGACCTCAACCTTTGAAGATAGTCTTCATTCAGTATCGACTTCTTTGAGAGTTGAAAGAGCGTATACACTGCTTGGATACCTAGGGTTAGTTCCTTTTGCACTTTCCACCTGCTTGATTATTCTTTCTATTGTAGAAACCGGTAATGCTAATACCTCAAGCTTCCTAGGATATTACGTTCCGTATGTTTTCCTCACATATAGCGCGTGTATTCTTAGTTTTTTAGCGGGAACCCTGTGGCGGGGGCAATTCCATAGCGAATATGATGGCTCCAACATGCTACTTCTTAGCAACCTGCTGGCAGTTCTGAGCTGGCTTAGTTTGCTCGCAATGAATTTGTCCCATTATATAATGTTGTTGTCAGTTGTCATTTTGGGTTCCGGTTACGTTGTAGCAATTACTGCGGAACGGTCATTGCCTAGTGTTGCCCCACAATATTTTGTAATGCGGGCCCGTTTAACATGGGCAGTGGTCGTTATGCACTTAATATTCTTGATAGCATTGTTATGGAGCTTATAACGAAATGAGCGAACTCACCATTTTCTATGATGGACGCTGCGCACTGTGCTCAACAGAAATGAAACGGTTAAAAGAGCTNGACCTAAATAATCGCATANCTCTCGCAAACATTTTTGCGGACGATTTTGCCAAGANACATCCAACAGTCAATGTTGAAGATGCCAACAGAATTTTGCANGGGATGAGAGGAANTGGAGAACTTATTTACGGGCTAGATGTTACGGTCCTTGCTTGGACNCTGGTGGGAAAAGGTAAATGGGTGGCGCCGTTAAGATGGCCAATTGTCAAGCAGCTGGCAGATGCCGCATACATCTTTTTTGCGAGACACCGGCAGCAAATATCCCGATTGATGACGCGATCAAGCGCCATTACNAAATGTGATTTTAAAATCGACTCATGATCACATCAAGTGATGCGCTTGTTGTTGCTGCTAGTGGTGGTATCGGAGCTGCAATGGTCCGAGCTATGTTGAATGACCCAAGCTTAGATCGCATTTTTGCAGTGAGTAGCGTCCCAAAATCGCCACAAGAATTTGCCNGTAACGGCAAATTGACTTGGGTNTATTGTGATTATTCTGCGATAGATATTGCTANGGCAGTCAACCATTTACTGTCGTTGGACTGTAANCTNGTCATGGGTGCNATATGTAATGGANTTTTACATGACGATGCAGTAAAGCCTGAAAAACGTATAGATGATATTACAGAGGAATCATTACATAGAGTATTCACTGCAAATGCTGTTGTTCCTATTCTATGGATCAAGGAATTAAAACNAGTTTTTTCAAAGCGTGATATTTGTAAAATTGCTATTTTATCTGCGCGGGTAGGCAGCATCTCAGATAACAGACTGGGTGGGTGGTACTCTTATAGGGCATCAAAGTCCGCTCTTAATATGCTACTAAAGACCTCTGCTATCGAGCTGAATAGAAAATATAAGAACGTTAAACTAATCAGCTTTCATCCGGGAACAACAGACACAAAACTATCACGNCCCTTCCAATCGTCGGTCTCGCGCGATAAGCTTTTTNCTGCTAATTTTGTGGCAACTAAGTTNATGGATCTTATGAGAAAAACCGATGTCGATGGGGAGCTATCATTTTTGGATTGGGCGGGTGTGCCGATAGAATGGTGAGGCTTNNGAGATATTGCGGTGTCAGCTNAAGTGAGTTTAGGCGCTCANGNTGACCTCTNCACTCNAATNTTTTCGTCTNTTAGTTATTCAATAAAAACTTTAATGAAAACATTTGAAATTTGGAAATAAACACTATTTTGGAAACAAATCATGTATGACACAAAACATTTGCTNAAGATGACTGATCCAGAGGTATACAGNGCTCTTANGTTGGAGGACCAAAGGCAAGAGGAGCATCTNGAGCTGATCGCATCGGAGAACTATGCTAGTCCCGCGGTTATGGCAGTGCAAGGTGGTCAAATGACCAATAAATATGCGGAAGGGTACCCTCAAAAACGATATTACGGTGGTTGTGAGTACGTTGACTTAACAGAGGAACTGGCGATTCAGAGGGCTAAAGAATTATTTGGGGTTGAGTTTGCGAATGTTCAGCCCCACTCTGGTTCTCAAGCCAATAGTGCAGTATTTCTTGCGTTGTTATCTGGAGGGGATACTATTTTGGGTATGAGCCTTGCAGATGGTGGGCATCTTACCCATGGCGCAACACCAAATTTTTCTGGCAAGCTCTATAAATCAGTTCAGTATGGTCTTTGTAAAGAAACGGGACTGATTGATTATGAGCAAGTTAAAAATTTAGCACTTGAACATCGCCCTAAAATGATCATTGCAGGATTTTCTGCATATTCAGGGATTTTGGATTGGAGTAGATTTCGAGAAATTGCGGATCTCGTAGACGCTTACCTTTTAGCTGATATGGCTCATGTGTCTGGACTAGTAGCCGCCGGAGTATATCCGAGTCCAATGAGCCATGCTCATGTTATCACCTCTACGACCCATAAAACGTTGCGTGGGCCGCGAGGTGGAATTATTCTCACAAATCATAGAGATATTGCGAAAAAATGTGATTCAGCAATTTTCCCGGGCATGCAGGGAGGACCTTTATGTCACGTTATAGCAGCAAAGGCCGTTGCTTTTAAAGAAGCCTCAACTGAAGAATTTATATCTTATCAGAAACAAGTCCTGGCAAACGCGAGAATGATGGCATCTACGTTTATCCAGCGAGGAATTAAAATTGTCTCAAATGGCACTCAGAATCACCTGATGCTTGTTGACCTGATCGGTAAAGTGTACACTGGAAAAGATGCAGGTGACGCGTTAGGTAGGGCGTTTATAACCGTTAACAAAAATTCTGTGCCCAACGATCCTAGGTCGCCCTTTATCACCTCTGGTCTTCGCGTTGGTACGCCTGCAATCACCACTCGCGGATTTGGTGAAGAACAGTGTGAGTTGTTAACACACTGGATATGTGACGTTTTGCATAGTCTAGAGACTGGCATGTCAGAAAAAGTTATTGAGGAAGTAAAAACAAAAGTGTTAGAAATTTGTGGGCGGTATCCTGTATATTGCTGAGCGAACTGGCTTTCGCTAGTCGCTAAATAGAATCAGTGCGTCGAGTGCCCCGATGTTCAGGTCGTTTATTTTAAATAACAGTTGACCTTAAATTTTGAAGCTTTAAACCGAACTCGTGAGACTACTGTATTTTCACGTATACCTATGATATTCAAANCCGTTTGATATGATAAACTATCGCTTAATTTCGTGGTTTTAGATTAAGACCCAATGAATTTTGCCCATGTATTGCCCCTTTTGTAGTGCAGAGGATACCCGTGTACTTGATTCACGTTTGGTGTCTGATGGAAATCAGGTTCGTCGTCGTCGAGAGTGTGTGACTTGTAATGAACGATTTACTACATATGAGTCTGCTGAACTTGTGATGCCACGGGTTATAAAAAGCGATGGATCAAGAGAACTTTTCAATGAGTCTAAACTTCGATCGGGCTTTCAAAGGGCGTTGGAAAAAAGACCTGTGTCTATTGATCAAATAGAAAACGCGCTAGGTCAGATCAAACAGTTGTTGCGGGGCCTCGGAGAGAGGGAGGTTACCTCACGATTAATTGGAGAAGCGGTTATGGACAAATTACAACACTTAGACGAAGTAGCTTACGTACGCTTCGCTTCAGTTTATAGAAGTTTTCAAGATTTGAGTGAGTTTCAGGCTGAGCTTAATCGTTTGACAAATAAGGATGGTGGAGTTTCAAAGAGTTGATGGATAAGCATCAATCTAGCATCTCAATCATGTCCTATGCATTACAACTTGCAGAAAAAGGGCGGTTCACAACAAGCCCTAATCCTATGGTGGGTTGTGTTGTAGTGCGGGACGGTAAGATTATCGGGGAGGGATGGCATTTGCGTGCAGGAGAAGAGCATGCTGAAGCAATAGCTCTCGGACAGGCGGGGCACATGGCGCATTCGTCAGAGGTGTATATTACCCTTGAGCCTTGCGCGCACTTCGGTAGGACTGGTCCTTGTGTAAACCTTCTTTTGGAGGCTAGAGTGGGTTCTGTAATAATTTCTAGCGAGGATCCGAATCCTTTAGTGCGCGGAAACGGAATTGAAAAGTTACAATCTGCAGGAATAGCGGTTAAGTTAGGGCTTTTAGAGGACCAAGCCCGACATTTAAATCGAGGTTTTTTTAAACGTCATAAAAAGGGCCTACCATGGGTAACTGTAAAGATGGCTGCTAGTCTTGATGGACGAACTGCGATGGCAGATGGGCAAAGTCAATGGATTACTTCGCCGTCTGCGCGACTCGACGTGCAGCGACTGCGGGCACAAAGCTGTGCAATTGTCTCTGGCATCGGAACTCAGAGGATCGATGATCCATCTCTTTCCTTGCGGGTTGACTATGAGGCCCTTGGGTCTGATCCTGCGGTGGCGAATAGCGATTTGAGACAACCACTAAGGGTGATTGTAGATAGCCGTTGTGAAATGGCAACTGATTCAAAATTGTTTTCTCAAACCGGACGGATACTAGTGGCATCAGTAGATGGTGACATTCAGAGAGAAAGAGCGGAAAAATTGATCGAAGCTGGAGCGGAGGTTGAATTTTTTCCCGAGAGTGGTCATGGACAGGTGGACTTGACGCAACTTTTGTATCGGTTAGCACAGTTCGGATGTAACAATGTTCTTGTAGAGGCTGGCGCTACTCTCGCCGGTTCTTTTATCGCTGAGGGGATTACTGACGAATTTATTTACTATATGGCTCCAAAATTGATGGGTAGTAACGCGAGACCATTATTTCGGTTACCAATAAATATGATGGATGCACATTTAGCAATGTCGATTAGAGACATGCGTCGGGTTGGAGATGACATACGTATCACGCTTAGCCCTGATTCAGATTATTGAGATAAAGAATAATGGGTAAGTGAGGGGTTAATAACTAGGTTTAATAAGAATTTGGAGTAAAAATATGTTTACGGGCATCATAAGTTCTATTGGCAAAGTCAGTAGCCTAAAGGAATCGTCTGGTGATATCCGATTGGGGATAATTGCGAATGATCTCGGCTTTGATGATCTATTTCTTGGAGACAGCGTTGCGTGCAGTGGAGTATGTTTGACTGTCATCGATATGCATGAACAAACTTTTTTTGTTGATGTGTCCAGAGAGACTTTGTCCCTCACGACAGTGGGACATTGGAAAATCGGGGAACGGATTAATTTAGAAAAAGCGATGCAGGCAACAGATCGCTTTGGAGGACATATCGTATCTGGCCATGTTGATGGAATGGGTGAGATTATAGACAGAAGGAAAGATGCACGTTCAGAGTGGCTTCTTGTGCGTGCGCCGAATGAATTAGCAAAGTTTATTGCACGTAAGGGCTCGATTACAGTTGATGGCACCAGCTTGACTGTAAACCGTGTAGATGGCAACGAATTCGAGTTGAATATTATCCCTCAAACTTTAACACACACAGTCATCGATGATTATCGAAAGGGCACAACGGTAAATCTTGAGGTGGATTTGGTAGCACGTTATTTAGAACGGTTACTGATGGNTAAGTCAGCAATGGCGTATGATCACCGCGAAGGTGTTGAAAGTCAAAANGNTTTATCTGAGGACAAAGGATAAGTCAATGGATTTTAATACCACNGAAGAGCTCATTGATGATATTCGNCGAGGGAAAATGATAATCCTCATAGATGANGAGGATCGAGAGAACGAGGGTGACCTAGTCATGGCTGCCCCTCTAGTAACCGGTAAAGACATCAATTTTATGGCGATTAACGCGCGAGGCCTCATTTGTCTTACCCTAACAGAGGAAAGATGTAATCAGCTTTCACTCGGAATGATGGTTGAGGANAACCGNGCCAGCCATGGNACTCCATTCACTTTGTCNATNGAGGCGGCGCAGGGNGTGACNACTGGAATTTCAGCGGCTGATCGTGCACACACNGTGCNGGTTGCNGTTNGNAGGAATGCNNANTCAGANGATATTGTGCNACCTGGACATATNTTCCCNTTAAGGTCACANCCNGGTGGTGTGCTNAGTCGTGCCGGGCATACCGAAGCCGGATGTGATCTTGCGAGGCTTGCTGGTTACGAGCCCGCAGCAGTAATTGTAGAGATAATGAACGACGATGGCACAATGGCGAGAAGGGACGATCTGGAAGTTTTTGCAGCAAAGCATGGTTTAAAAATCGGCACGATCGCTGACTTAATTCATTATCGTTTAGTGAACGAAAAGACTACCAAGTGTATAAGAGAGCGGGTAGTCAGTACTC
>PBJN01000007.1 GCA_002720735.1 Porticoccaceae bacterium | reverse complement strand
CCCATCAGATGCAGATGCAACGAACGTTTACGAGATTCAGGTGAGTGTCAGTGATGGGAAGGAGTCCGTGGCAAGAAGTGTTATTATTTCGGTATCAGATGTAAATGACGTACCTCCTTCTTTTATTTCTCCGGCGATATTCAACGTGCAAGAAAATCAGACACTGATTGGTACATTGGATGTTATTGATCCTGATAGCTCTTCTATCACGTTTTCTGTGGTTAATCCCGATATGACAATTACTAACGAGGGGACTTTGTCATTTTTGACGGCACCAGATTACGAGTTTAATGACAGATATTTTGTCACCGTTTCTGCGTCAGATGGAGCGAATTCAACAAACCAGACATTCACTATAATTATAGAGGACGTAGATGAACCAGTTGTAGGCCAATCGGTAGCGGTATGGAGTCCATTTGATGGTGCGACCAAAAATGAAAACACATTCACTTGGCCAACTGGAGCCCAAGATTGGGCTGGATTTGAGAATATAAATGGATCGCTGATGCCAATTAGCTTTGCTAAAGGGGGAAGTATTAACCTCACGGCAATGATTCCAACAGGTGGTGCAGAGATTGGGATAAAGTTTACCTTTGAGCGGTCGGTTTGGCCGAATGTCGAACCACAGTTTGATACTGAAATAATCACAGTGAATAGCAACAGTGAAAAAAACTATTCGATCTTGATCCCTCCGCGACCAGCAGATCAAACATATAGCTCTATTTTAATGAAGATAACAGAACGTGATAAGTCGGTGATTATTAAAAATGTGAGCATTGTATCTGGTGGAAATATTGATGGAAATTCTTCAGAAAATAGTGGTGATTTAGGAAACTTATCCGTTACTACTTGGTCCTTTGCAGAGAGCAAAGTAAAACGAGACGTTGAGGCTCGTATAAGTAACATCTTGGCTCAAATGACCCTGGAGGAGAAGGTAGGTCAAATGGTGCAAGCGGAGATTGGTGCGGTGACATCAGAGGATATTAGACTTTATGACATTGGTTCAGTGCTAAACGGCGGTGGTAGCCATCCAAACGGAAAAGCATCGGCGGTCTCGGAGTGGGTGGCACTTGCTGATCATTACTTTGACGCGAGTACGGATGTTCGAGATGGTGGAGTTGGTATACCAATTATTTGGGGCACCGACGCAGTCCACGGACACAACAATGTGATGGGTGCCACCATATTTCCGCATAATATTGGTCTTGGAGCGATGAATAATGCTGAGCTCGTTAAGGAAATTGGTGAGATCACCGCTTTGGAGGTCGCTTCGACAGGCATAGATTGGACGTTTGCACCTGTTGTTGCGGTCATACGAGATGATCGCTGGGGGCGAAGTTATGAAGGATATTCCGAGGATCCAGAAATAGTTCGAAGCTATTCTTATGCGATGGTCGAAGGTTTGCAAGGCGAGGGCGGAACTGCTGGCCTATTTGATTCTGGTCGGATTGTGGCAACCGCTAAGCACTTCATTGGAGATGGTGGAACAACGAATGGTATTGATCAGGGTAATACAGATATTTCTGAGCAGGACTTAAGGGATATTCACGGAGCGGGTTATTTCTCATCCCTTCAGGCCGGCGTGCAAACAGTTATGGCATCTTTTAATAGTTGGCAGGGAAACAAAGTTCACGGGAGCAAATATCTGTTGACGACCGTTTTAAAAGAACAGATGGGTTTTGATGGTTTTGTCATTGGAGACTGGAACGGCCACGGACAGGTTCCGGGTTGCAGTGATGTACAGTGCGCGGCTGCCATAAATGCTGGTATCGATATGGTAATGGTTCCTTATTCTTGGAAAGCTTTCATACAAAACACTCTGGATCAAGTTATCTCCGGCGATATTCCTACTGCCAGAGTAGATGATGCGGTTACTAGAATCCTGAGGGTAAAAACGCGCGCTGGATTAATGGATACCCTGAGACCTAGTGAGCGTGCTCATACAAATGCCGATAATATTCTGGGAAGTGAATATCATCGGCAGATTGCTAGACAGGCGGTTCGGGAATCGATCGTTTTGCTGAAAAATAGAAATGGGTTGTTACCATTAAATCCAAATTCTCGTGTGTTGGTGGCTGGCTCGGGAGCAGACAATATTGCTCAGCAGACTGGAGGATGGACACTAACGTGGCAGGGTACGGGCAACAGTAATGACGATTTTCCTGCGGGAACTTCCATTTATCAAGGTATCAAACGAGCCGTAGAGGCGGCTGGTGGCTTGGTTGAGTTCAGTGTTGATGGAAGCTTTCTTGGTGATGTTCCAGAGTTCGCTATCGCTGTTTTTGGAGAGTCACCTTATGCGGAAGGAGCTGGAGACTTATCAACACTGGAGTACCAGGCAGGAGTTAAGGAAGATCTTGCTATGCTGCAAGGTTTGAAGCAGCAAGGGATCTCGGTTGTGTCTATTTTCCTGTCAGGACGTCCTATGTGGGTTAATGCTGAACTCAATGCCTCAGATGCATTTGTAGCGGCCTGGTTGCCTGGGACAGAAGGTGCCGGGATTGCAGATGTGATTTTTAAGGGATCTGATCTCACCACAAAGTATGATTTTAGTGGGAAGCTTTCCTTCTCATGGCCAAAACGACCGGATCAGACAGTCCTCAACCGTTATGATTCCGACTATGACCCCTTGTTTCCCTTCGGCTTCGGGCTGACATACAGCGACACAGATATGCTAGGTGAGTTAGTCACGGATAGTGTGATAGATTCACAAGCCACTGCATCTTTTTCTGCACCGGGTCTCATTAGGGCGGTAAACTACTCAGATATGTACGGTGTTCAAGTTGAAAGTACCTCTGATACCCTAGGGGGATTTAATGTTGGATATATGGATCCAGGTGATTGGGTGGAATACAAAATAGATGTTGTTGAGGAGGGTAACTATACAATTGAGTATCGGCTGGCGAGTTTTGGTGGTAGTGACGGTTTTGTGGTGCGTTTGAATGATCAAAATATAGACTCACAAACCGTAACCGATACGGGTGGCTGGCAGGATTGGGTAACTCAAACCAGTAAGATAAGGCTGGCCGCCGGCCAAAATGTTCTCAGACTAAACGCAGTCAGCGGTGGTTGGAATATTAACTGGATCCGGTTTATTGAGCAATAACCGCGACTTTGGTGCAATCAAGCTTCCATCATTATTGGTTAAGTGCAAATTTTAAGAGTAGCAATCTTATGGAAGGTTTGCTCCTTACGTGACAGCTTTANTTATTTGCANTTAGCCTGTTCACGATCTGTTATTTTTTTGATCCATTTTGCCTCTATCGATATAATAATTTTATAGTTATGATGAAATCATTTTTGCTACATTAGCAGTCCTTATTTTTCTGCATTAAGGAAAAAGCTGCTCTGTATCTGATGTTGTGATTAAATAATGTGAGGGGTAAAGATGAAAAGTATCGGTATGAAGACAAAGTCGCTATCAGAGGAACAGAAAAATGTTTGCGACATCAGAACCGTNGTTTTAAGTAATAAAGCATCACTGTACCAATCGCGCGCCATGATTGAAGAAAATCGTATGATGATCTTGAGTAACTACGCTGCGGCTTTTATGGGGAATCGGCAGTTAGCAAACCATAATACTGAGGAAATTTTTGCAAATCGGAAGACTATCTTGGAGTCATTCGTGACTAAAAACGATATGGAGGCTGAGAGTATTCGGGCGAAAATAAGTAATGCTGAATTAACTTTTTTACAGAATCGTAGCTTACTCAATACCGCGGTTTTGAGCATAAGCGAAGAAATGGCAAAAATAAACGCCAGTCTTATAAAGATCAACAATAAAATAATGGAGGCAAATGAAAAAATTGTCGCATTCAACTCGAGCCAAATTGCTATTAATTCTCAATTATTAGAGGAAATGTCAGTAGGATTAGAGGCCACCTCTGAGGAAAATGCTGCATTAAGATCTGAAAATNNGGCGCTGATAGAGGAGGTTGCGTCTGAATCATATGAACAGTCCGAACGAATTATGGATATATTGGAGGCTTCAATTGAAAATGCTGAGGCTCTTTCGGAAAATAAAAGCACCATATCGGCAAGGCGCGATGAGATTATGAAAAACAGGGCGTTGTACCTTAAGAATAGACAAATTATCAATGATTAACGCGTTTGAGGAAAATTTTTTTGGTTGAAAGGTTAGTTTTATGAGTGATCACCGNAACCTAGCCTCACCTGTCCACATTGCCTTTGAGAGTAATCTTAAAAGTGACGCAGATGAGCTTGCCGCCCTTGCTATCGCGAAAAGTAAGTTGAGTGAGCAAATTAAAGCTGAAAATTCTGTTAACCAACGCATGTCATTCCATAATGGGAATTCTTATGATGGAGAAATGTTAAACGGTTTTTATCATGGCAAGGGGACGTTTAAATGGTCTGCGGGAGCGGTTTATGAAGGTAACTGGGTCCATGGAAAACGCAATGGAGAGGGCACCTATNGGCACCCCAGTGGAGCACTTTATAGTGGNGGTTGGAATGACGACAAGCGTCATGGCGTCGGCAATTATAAATATCCGGACGGCTCTGTTTATGAGGGAGATTGGTTGGCGGGTAAACGTACTGGGAAAGGTAAATCCTCTTACATTAACGGTGCTACATATGAGGGAGACTTTGTCGATGGTAAACGTCATGGAGAGGGGAGGTCATCGTTTGTCAATGGCGATTATTACCAAGGTGGATGGATCCACAATCAGATGAGTGGATTTGGCAAGTATGTTTGTAAAAATGGAGAGTTCTATGAAGGTCACTTCGCTTATGGTAAGCGGCATGGTGAAGGCAGATATGTATTTAAGAATCAGTCGTCGATTGAGGGTAAATGGGTTGAGGGCGTACACCAAAAGCAAAAGCAATAATATTTGTAATTAAAAAGTATCCATGCGGTTTATGCTTATATGGACTGATATAAAGCTGCCCTTGTTTGGGGGCTTATCGGAGGCCTTTTCAACGCGTCACGTGCTTTCCGTCTTAAAGACTACAGCCTGATCTAGTTTGAACCTGACTGGGAGTTCGTCCCCGATCGCATGGTCAATATCATTTGGTGCTAGGCATGACAGTATTTGCCCGTCCGCCATGGCAAGATGATAAAGGTAATTGGCTCCCTGAAAGAGCTTCTCCACAATGAATAGTGGATGGCCCTTCTTTTTATCAAATATCACTAGATCTGGTCGGATTAGCAACTTAATGCGACCTCCACTTTTTTCCGACCATTGTTTATTTGATAATTTACCCCAACCATTCAGTAAGTTGCCAGCTGCATCAATTTCAAGATTTATAAGTTTACCCGCTCCAATGAAATCTGCGGCAAAGATTGATACTGGGTAGTGATATAAATCTTTAGGCGAGCCTATTTGCGCGACGGATCCCTGATCGAGTAATACGATCTGATCAGACATCGCAAAGGCCTCATCCTGATCATGGGTCACCATCAGTGCGGTGATTCTTCGTCTTTTTAATAAAGAGCGAACCTCAGCCGCAAGCTGACTTCGACGGACACTATCAAGATTTGAGAACGGTTCATCGAGCAAAAGGATCTCTGGATCTGGTGCAAGGGCTCTCGCTAGAGCTACCCGCTGCTGTTGTCCACCGGAAAGNTCATGAGGATATCGCTGCGCAAGTGATTGNAGTGAGATCAGATCAAGCATTTCTTTAATCCTAAAAGCTGTTTGCTCTTTAGTTGCCTGTGTGAGACCAAAACCAATNTTCTGTTGGACAGTTAGATGAGGGAATAAGGCAAAATCCTGAAAGACCATTCCAACGGAGCGCTGCTCAGGCGGCTGCCTGAAGCTTGGTGAACTTATAATGTTGCCTTTCAACTTTATTTCACCATCCAGGATAGGTTCGAAACCCGCAATTGCACGAAGTAAACTTGTTTTCCCACAACCTGAGGGCCCCAGTAAACAGCCGATTTCGCCCTTAGGTAGGGCAAAAGATACATTAGTAACTGCTGCAGTATTGGGATATTTGATACTTACTCGATTGAGAGACAATTGTTCATTCATCCTAGTTTTTATCCTGAATGATAATGCGTGTAATTAATAATACAGGCACTAGACCNATAGCGACAATCGATAATGCAGGAAGTGCCGCATCCATTAATTGCTCCTCTGAGGCGAATTCATATGTGCGTATGGCTAGTGTATTGAAATTAAATGGTCGCAAAATTAATGTTATTGGCAGTTCTTTTAAAACCTCCACAAAGACCAAAAGTAGTGCTGTAAACAAACTTGGTCGAAGGATAGGCAAATGGATGCGGGATAACAGATGCGATGGGGAGGCCCCTAATGAGAGAGCAGATTCATCAAGATGTGGTTTTATGGTGGACATCCCAGACTCTATGGCTTGTAAAGATATGGAGAGGAAGCGTGCAAGATACGCAAACAGAAGTATTCCTAGCGTGCCACTAAAAATTAGTCCCAAAGTNTCATCGATCCATAAGACACTGAGTTCNTTAATTTTCTGGTCTAACCAGCCCGCTGGTAACATGATACCCACGGCGATTACTGTACCAGGAACAGCATATCCGAGTTTAACTAATTCTGTTTGTACCAGTTCTCGATGTCCTCCAAAACGGCGTTTGACGAATGACAAAAATAGTGCAAACACGAGGCAAATAACAGATGCAGCTACAGCGAGTGTTATGCTGTTCAAAAGAAGATGAAAGAAATCCGCTTTTTCAACTTTTTGCCAATGATTTATTGCCCACGATGCAAGTTGTGTTGCAGGTAGAANAAATCCCATGATTATTGGAAAACTTAGGAGAACTATTGCACCGGCCGCNTGCCATTTTTTTAATGGGATTAATTTAGTTTTTGCATGCGCAAAATTCTGATAGTACCTCAGCTTTTTTCTCGATTCCCTCTCAAAAAGTATTAAAGTGAGGACAAAGACGAGTAGAAATGCACATAATTGGGCAGCAGTGAGAAGCTCTCCCAAACCCTGCCAAGTCCTGAATATTCCTGTAGTGAACGTATTAACTCCAAAGTATGACACTGCTCCATAGTCTGCTAGCGTTTCCATCAGGGCAAGGCTGAGTCCGGCAATGATTGCTGGTCGAGCGAGAGGGAGAGAAACGCAAAAAAATGAATTCCATGGGCCGCGGCCTAAATTTCGACTGGATTCAAAGGTTGTGANCGATTGGCCTGCGAATGCTACTCGTGCCAATAGGTATACATACGGGTAAAGAACCANTGTTAACATGCAAATAGCGCCCCCTAGCGACCGAATTTGGGGAAAATAATAATCTCCATATCCCCACCCAAATGTAGATCGAATCAAAATCTGCAGTATTCCAAAGGAATCAAAGATGCCTGAATAGGTATAAGCTATTATGTAAGCCGGCATAGCCATTGGAAGCAGTAGAGCCCAACTTAACAAGCTACGACCTGGGAACTCACATAATGCACTNAGCCATGCGGAACTTACCCCCAACACCAAGGTCCCGAGCCCGACTCCAAAAACTAGCAGCGATGTGTTAATGACATACTCTGTTAATAGAGTGTCACTTAGGTGTTGCCATGTGTTACTGAAAGGTTGTAGCANGCTCGCCATNATGAGAAATAGTGGCATTGCTAATATCGCANTAAGGCANGTGGCCATGTTACGCAAGGTCAGCCAGTGAGATCTACGGGCCACAGAGACGGTGGTAGGTGTTATTTCCAACCAGCTCGATCCATCGCCTTGATAGCGGCTACATTTTGGCGTCCGAGTTCAGAAACGTTTACTTGGCTGGCTTTGAAAGCGCCCCAAGACTTTAGGATATCATTTAACTCTATGTCTTCTCGAAGGGGAAATTCATTATTGACTTGAGCATACCACTTTTGGCTTTCGTCACTTGTTAAAAAAACGATGAGGTTAGTTGCAAGGCCTGGGTTAGAGGACGATTTGGTGATCCCTACTCCTGAAATATTAATATGCGTCCCTTGCTGGTTTTGATCTGGCCAAAATAGAGCCACATTTGATGCTGCTGCCACCTCGACGGGATCCCCGGAGCTGAGCATACCTGCCAAGTAATAACTGTTTACGAGAGCNATGTCACACTCGCCCGCTGCTACGGCTTTAATTTGATCTCTATCACCACCCGACGGATTGCGGGCAAAGTTTNTNACTAAACCTTCAAGCCAAGCTGANGTGAATTCGATGCCTTTAGACGTTAACATGCCAGCTACCAATGATTGGTTGTAAATATTGCTTGATGAACGGACGCAGATTTTCTTGCGCCACCTTGCGTCCGCCAGGGCTTCGTAAGTAGATAATTGATCTGGAGTGACTCGTTCTCGAGAGTATACAATTACGCGAGCACGAATACTGAGTCCGAACCATTGATCGTCTATACTTCGTAAATGCGGAGGGATATTTTTACTTAGAGCTTTTGAAATCATTGGCTGAAAAAGTCCAGCNCGCTCTGCTCTGTAGAGGCGTCCGGCATCTACGGTCAACAAAAGATCAGCAGGCGAGTAAATTCCTTCGCTTTTGAGTCGAGCAATAAGAGAATCTCCCGTGCCGGTGATAAGATTTATTTTGGTTCCGGTTTTTTTACTGAATTGATCCAAAAGAGGTTTTATTAGAGCCTCTTTTCTAGCTGAATAAATGTTCAGTTCCTCATCAAAGGTGTCGGAATAATAACCCATTCCATGTGCCGAATTTATAGTGCATAAAAACGATAGAAAAATCCAAATACTTTTCATGGTGTGCTTTACCAACTGGTTGAGAACGGTAATTATTCTCATTTACGCAAAGAATGCAAGTAGAGGTGTTTTTACCGAGTAAATTTTAAATTATTCCGCCCAAACATACCCTTGTTGCAGTCATAGCAGTAGTGATCAGAATTGTTTTGGACTTTATCATTGTAAAGGGCATGAGGTTCTCTTGAGTATAGATTCAGGTTATCAGTCGATAGTGAAAAGCTGTTAGACCCTTGTGTTAAAATCGCGCTTAATATTTGGCGTGTGGACCACTTGANATTACAAATAATAGAGGAAGTGTTTGAATGGTGAACGAAAACTACCTGAATCCTAGAGATATTGATTTTTATCTTTATGAGTTTCTTGATACTGAGGCCTTACTGGAGAGGCCGAGATATGCGGACCACTCTAGGGAGATATTTGATGCTACCTTAAATGGAGCTCAGGATATTGCAAAGAAATATTTCGCGAACCACTACGCCAAAGGTGATGATAATGAGCCTACATTTGATGGTTTGAGTGTGACAATGATACCTGAGACCCAAGTTGCTTGGAATGTGGCAGCTGAATTTGGGTTGATGGCAGCACATCATGATGCCAGTGAGGGGGGATTGCAGCTACCGGAGATAATTTGCAAAGCGGCAGGTGCATACATTCAAGCCGCAAATTGCGCGAGTTCCGGCTATTATATTGTTACCGCATCTGCGGGAAACCTAGTGCGAAATTTTGGCAGTAAAAGACAAAAAGAACACTTCCTACATCCTATGATGGATGGGAGATTTGCCGGTACTATGGCTTTGTCAGAGCCAGCTCAAGGCTCTGCGTTAGCTGATATTACGACCTCAGCAAAGCTTCAGAGTGACGGAAGTTATCGTATTCGAGGACAAAAGATCTATATCACGAACGGCGATCATAATCTGACTGAAAATATAATTCACATGGTCTTAGCAAAGATAGAGGGTGCACCCCCNGGAGTGAAAGGAATTTCTCTTTTTATTGTTCCGAAAGTGCTGGTCAATGAGGATGGAAGCCTCGGACAGCGAAACGATGTTGCTCTTGCAGGTTTGCTTCATAAGATGGGTAATCGAACTGCGACCTCTACTGTTTTACATTTTGGGGAGAGAGAGGGAGCAGTAGGTTATCTGGTAGGTGAACCACATCAGGGACTCAGATATATGTTCCAGATGATGAATGAATTACGTGTGGGCGTCGGGTTAGGTGCAGCTGCTATTGCATACAGAGGNTATCAACATTCACTCCAATACGCACGCGAGAGGCCTCAAGGTCGCTTACCCTCGAACAAAAACCCTTTGACGCCCCAGGTAAAAATTATCCAGCATGCGGATGTTCGGAGAATGCTCATGGCCCAAAAGGCGATCGCAGAGGGTAGCATGGCATTGACGTTGTATGCTGCTTCACTGTTCGAGGATTCACAAACTTTGCCGCATGCGTCAGACAGGGAGCGTGCGCATTCGCTTCTTGATCTACTCACGCCAGTGGTCAAGAGTTTTCCGGCAAGGTATGGCTGTGTTAGTAACGATCTAGCTATCCAGGTTCTGGGTGGTTCCGGGTATATACGTGATTATCCTGTTGAGCAGCTTTACAGGGACCAGCGGCTAAACCCAATTCATGAGGGCACTGATGGGATACATGGCATTGATCTGTTGGGACGGAAAGTTTCCGCTCGTCGAGGGGATAACTTTCAACTTTTGATGGCCGAGATTCGCGCTTCACTGGTTGATGGAGCTAACATTCGACGCGTTGAGCATCTTATTCCGCCAATTAACGAGGCACTTGACCGTGTGGAACACGTGACTGCAAATCTTCTTGAGAGGATTACCGCAGATCCAGACCGAGGTTTGTCAAATGCTTCGCTTTACCTCGATATGTTTGGTCATCTGGTTGTGGCTTGGATTTGGTTTCGACAAGCAGTAGTAGCGGCAAAAAAACTTAGTTTTGACGTTGATGAGTGTTCTGAAATAGATGCCAACTTTTATCATGGAAAATTACAAACAGCTAGCTATTTTATAAAACGAGAGCTTCCAAAGACATCTCATGAGGCGAAAATTTTAGGAGAGAACGACAGTATTTGCTTTGACATGCAAGAAACTTTTTTTTGATAATCCTCTAATCCAAAGGAAGCATGGGTGATATGATTTGCAATACCCAAAAAGGAGAGTACGATGAAATTTTCAGAATTCGCACGGGAGCGCAAAAGTATAAGAGGGTTCAAAAAAGACCCCTTACCAAAGCATATAGTTGATGAGATCATAGAAACTGCGAAATGGGCCCCTTCGTCGTTCAATTCGCAGACTTGGAAGGCCCATGTAGTGTCAGGAGAACCGCTTAATAGGATCCGTGAGGGTAACACAAAGCAAATACTGGCTGGGGTACCGCCCAAGCGTGAATTTGCCTACATAGAGGAATATCAGGGTGTTCATCGGCGAAACCAGATCGATGTAGCAGTTCAGCTTTTTGAGGCAATGGGCATTGCGAGGGAGGATAAGGAAAAACGTATGGAATGGGGGTTGAGAGGTTTTAGGCAATTCGATGCTCCTGTTTCAGTTGTGCTCACTTACGATAAATATCTTGAACCAGCTGCTATGACGCACTTTGCGTGCGGATCGCTTGCCTACGGTATCGTGTTGGCAGCATGGGAGTTAGGCGTCGGGTGCATAATTAATGGACAGGGAATTCAGCAGCCGGATGTCGTTAGAGAGCATGCAAATATTCCCGACGATGAAGTAATAATGATCACTATTGCGATGGGTTATCCCGATTATGATTTTGTTGCTAATGATGTAAAGTCAAGGCGTGCCGACAATGCTGATTTCGTGAGATATGTAGGATTTTAGTAAGGTAAATTTTAATCTAGGTCGGATTTTTGGTGACGTTCTGAAACTTGCTTCGATTTGTCACCCCAGACGCGATTTACCCTGGTACCGCGCTGAACCGCGCTTCTTTTTTGTATCGAGTTTGACCAGCGTTTTACATGCGTATATTGATCGACTTCCAAAAATTGTTGCGCATTATAAAGTTTTCCAGATACCAAAGTTCCATACCATGGCTGAGTGGCCATATCTGCAATGGAATATTCATTTCCCGCGAGGTACTCACTTTTTGAGAGTGCCTTGTCTAAAACATCTAACTGTCGTTTTATTTCCATGGCATATCGGTTAATCGGGTACTCATATTTCTCGGGTGCGTAGGCGTAAAAATGTCCAAAACCGCCTCCAAGATAAGGAGTGCTGGCCATCTGCCAAAAGAGCCAAGATAAACATTCGGCGCGCACACTGGGGATCGAGGGGATGAAAGCGGAAAATTTTTCGGCAAGGTAGAGTAAGATCGCACCTGATTCAAAGATTCTGATTGGCTCAGCTGCGCTGTAATCCATTAATGCAGGAATTTTCGAGTTCGGGTTTGCTTTAACAAACCCGCTGGAAAATTGGTCACCATCTCCAATCTTTATTAACCACGCATCATATTCGGCTTCCTCATAACCCAGCGAGAGTAACTCCTCGAACATTATTGTTACCTTTACTCCATTTGGAGTAGCCACTGAATATAGCTGGTGGGGATGATTGCCAATCGGGAGCTCTCTTTCATGGGTTGAGCCGGATATTGGACGATTAATTGAGGCAAACTTTCCACCACTTGGTTTGTCCCATCTCCAGACCAAAGGAGGTTTATAGGTATCGATCATAGTAATTTGCTCAATTTTGATTTTAGTTGAACCAAGACTTTTATGTATACTCTTTATACCATGTTGATGGCTGTTTTGAATGCCGGACGTTCTCCTATTCGATTAACATACGCTTTTAGATTTGGCATATCCTCTTTGACACAGCCTAATTGGTTACTCATGTAACAGGCGTGCCCCAGCATAACATCTGCGGCAGAAAAATCCCCGATAAGGTATTTTTTATTAGAGAGCACTTGATTAATGGGTGCAAGTGCTTTTTTGATAAGTCGCTGAGCTTGTGCAAGAGCATTTTTATCTCTCCGCTCTGGGGGGAGTAAAATTGTATTTACTACTATGATGTTTGCAGGAGGCATTACCATACCCTCACAGTAATGGAACCATTGCAGATATTGGGGAAATTTTTCACTTGAGGGAGGGGGTTTAAGCCCTCCATTTTTATGGCGTTCAAGAATATACTCGATAATAGCTCCAGATTCAAAAAGGCGAACGTCGTCATCGTCCAGCACCGGCACTCGTCCCAGAGGATGTCGAGACCTATGCTCATCTGATTTTAAGTCACTAGGATGGAAATTCATTTTGTTTATCTCATAAGGGATTTCTAATTCCTCCAGCAGCCAGACGACTCGTCCTGCTCTTGAGTGTGGTGCGAAGTGAAGTTTTAGCATTTATTCGGTCCCTTGATGTTAAATTTAGGATCTCTTGGTTGCAATATTTAGCTGTCCTTTGAGTCCAGCTGTTCGATGCACTNCAGCTTCTAACCATTCTTTAGAAGAGATCATATTCAGGAAAGTATCGAGTGATGGATATTCGGCAATCGCCACAGCATCCCAGACATCCTCGACTTCTCCGACAACCATCCCATCCACCGCAGCTGTGAACAGTATACGTCCTCCACGTTCTGTGATTAACTTCGATACAACCTCCCCGTATAGTCCGTATGCCTCATATCCGGTCAGTGTAGTTTTGCGGCCATCCTCATATTCCGCTTTTTCTCTGAAGCTCAACANGTTTAACATGTGCACCGGTTTCCCATCATCTCTGACTTTCAGCGCGGCGATTTGTTCTGGTGTATTTTTCATTCTGTCAAGATAGTACACGGGTCCTCTCCAAAAATTTTTCCGGGATTTAGTATGTCGCCGGGGTCCAATGTTTGTTTTATCTTTTTCATCAGAGCTATTTCAACGGACGTTCTTGTATAACTTAACCAAGCAGTTTTGTGATGGCCAATTCCATGCTCCGCTGATATTGAACCGTTTCTCTTTCGAATACCCTCGTAAATAATTCTTTCTATCGCTATTCTCGTCTCATTTGAGCCATCTCCGACAGCTGGTAAAAGATGGAGGTTCCCATCTCCTAAATGCCCATAAGTAAATAAACTATTTTTTGACCAGCGCTCATTTAAAGCAGTTTTTACCTCATCAACGTAAGCTTCCATATCATTGATTGCCAATGATACGTCGAACGCCCAAATTGGCGCGAGTTGAATGGCTTGGTTTACATCGTCTCGTATTGCCCATAATCTGTCACGTTCGGCCATATTTTTTGCTATAACCGCATCACTAATTAAACCCTCGGAAAAAGCTTCGCTAAGCATAACTTCGAAGCTTGAGGTATTCTCCTTCTGATTCATGCCCTGTGTTTCAATGAGCACCGTATATGGATCACCGTAAGGAATCGGAGGCGAGTGCGGACAAGAGGGGCCAGTGATGAACTCATAATATTCAGCCCAGAGAACCTCAAATGACGAAAGCATACCCTGCGAGAAGCCCTCGACAAAAGTTAACAGTTTGGTTAGCGCCTCAAAGCTCGGTACCGATACCCATCCGCAGCACTGACTTGTTGGAAGGGTTCGTAAACGTAAAATTGCCCTCGTAACAATTCCTAATGTACCCTCCGAGGATATAAAGAGATGTTTAAGATCATATCCGGTGTTGTTTTTTAGCGCTTTTCCTTGCATCGGGATAATGGTTCCGTCGGCGAGGACTACTTCTAAAGCTACAATCTGCTCCCTGGTCATGCCATATCGGATTACCCTATTACCACCAGCATTAGTAGCTATATTACCTCCGACAGTCGCACTACCTCGCGCTCCGATATCCAAGGGGTAAAAAAAACCGTTTTTTTCTGCAGCCTCTTGTACATCTTGCAGTTTTGCACCTGCTTGAACAGTCATTGTGCGAGATTCGGTATCAATCTCTTCAATCATACTCATGCGCTCGAGTGATAACGCTAGTTCGCCTCGGCCCCGATGGGTACCCTGAACCATGGTGCTGTTCCCGCCAATGGGTACGATACTTTGTCCGGCATCATTGCACAATTTTAAGACCCTAGAGACCTGATCTGAGGATGCGGGGCGCACAATGGCGCCAACGCCTCTCGCATCGTCCTCGAAGATACCATTTTCGCCTACTATAGCCTCTATAGATTCTAGGAGCTGCATTACTTTGGGAGCCATATTTTTTGACAAAAATTAGTTACAAATAGTTTAAGTTTGTGTAATCTCTCTGAAAAGAAAAAACTATAACTATTAATTAAACTTTAGTATCCGAGAAGTCCATAAATTTGTCCATTTACAATGTGATATTGGAATATAAGCTCTCATTATCATTGGAACTTTATTTAATAATTGTCGTCTTGGTGGTATTCATAACAAGTCGCTATCTACTAATAAAAAATTGTCGGTAGACTAACTAAACCTTAAGTTTGATACTCATTTTAAGTGTATATGTTTTCAATTGAGAGTGAATTGACCAACAATGCGGGGATAATCATAGTTTGAAAGTTTGGGCGAAAGTGCCGGAAAATTTTGTTCGTCGATTTGCATCTGACCCTGATTACATTCGTGACATCAGTGATATTGAAGCGATCGAAAGGATCGATTATGAAGAGCGTTTTCCATGTCACTCACCCTCAGAGGCACTCTCGCTTGTAAGCGAACTTGTTCCTAATGAGGTCGCTATACGATACCTTCCAAATGGCTTATTGAAAGATGATTCATTGTGTTGGACTTATTCGGAATACTGTGCTGAGGTAGTTCGTACAGCTAACTTATTTCACTCTTTGGGGGTAAGTCAAGAGCACTCTGTAGCCATTTTGTTGCCCAATGTACCTCAAATGTTATTTGCCCTTTGGGGAAGCCAGATCGCAGCAGTTGCTACTCCTATTAATCCATTTTTGGATATCGATCAGATTACGTCCATATCTGATCAAGCAAATTCAAAAATTCTTGTAACGCTCGGGCCTGGTGAATATGGTGGTCAAGAGCTCTATCAAAAGGCCCTCAAGGTTCGTTCAGCGAGTCAGTCTATTAGCACGATTGTTGTCGTTTCTGAACTTTCGGTCTCGTCACAAGTAGCTGGTATAAATAGAGTTTTTGAAGAGCAAGAGGATATCGTGGATTGGTCTGTTGGANTGGCTTCGCAGCGATCTGATCNACTTGNATTTGAACGGAGAATTAATCCAACCGATGTTGCGGCATTATTTCATACCGGAGGAACGACAGGTATGCCGAAACTTGCCCAACATACTCATTATGGGGAGATGGTGAATATNGGCCAAATGACTNTGCTGGGGCCNGATCCCANCAANGATCAAGTCGTTAAATCTCGAATGAAGGTGCTATGCGGACTTCCCCTGTTCCACGTAAACGCAGTCTGTGTCTCTGCCCTAAATTGTATAGTGAATGGAGGAGAGTTGATCTTGGCAGGTCCGCAAGGATTCAGAAATAAATCAATGATGGCCGATTTCTGGGGCTTAGTGGAGCGGTATGGTGTCACAATGTTTGCGGCGGTGCCCACAATTTATGCAGCACTACTGGAGCATTCGAGTGATTCATATGATCTCTCAAGTCTGATTAACTGTGGCTGTGGTGCTGCGCCCGCTCCGTCCAGTTTGTTAACTGAGTTTCATTCTCGCACCGGGGTTGACATTATGGAAGGGTACGGAATGACNGAGACCACGGCCGGCGCAGTGGGACACTACTATTATGGGCAGCGGCCTGTTGGATCCATCGGGCTCAGGGTTCCATATCATCAGGTTCGAGTTGTAATTATCGACGNTAAGGGTCAAATAGNAAGAGAATGCGATACNAATGAAATTGGTGTTTTACTGCATTCTGGTCCGAACGTAACTCCCGGATATAAATTGCCGGATAACAACATGGGAGCATGGCCCGAAACTGGCTGGTTCAACAGNGGTGATTTGGCACGATTTGATAAAGATGGTCATCTTTGGTTGGCAGGTCGCGCTAAAGATACGATTATTCGTGGAGGACATAATATCGATCCCTTAATAACTGAAGACGCTTTAGCGTCTCATCCGAGTGTGGAAATTGCAGCGGCGGTTGGAAAACCAGACGCCTATGCTGGTGAATTGCCAGTAGCATATGTCAAACTCGTCGAAGGTAGTGATGTTTCTGAGGAGGAGCTTCTTAATTATGCGAGAGAGAATGTCTCTGAGCGTGCCGCTGCGCCAGTTGAGGTGATAGTACGCTCGGAAATNGTCGTTACCGCGGTAGGAAAAATTTTCAAACCAGTCCTCCGCGATGACGCCATATCTCGTGGTTATATTCAGGCCGTAAAAAATATTTGTCCCGATTTACAATTTAAGGCGTGGGTTACGGAGGATAAGTTAGCCGGCAGNAAGGTTTTACTGAAGATTTTGGCTCCCTTAACCAACGATGCAGAATTCACAGCAAAAAAACTGGAGGTTGTTTTGAATCGTTTACCATATATTTGGGAACTAATTTCATAAAAGCATGTAATTGGGGTAAAAAATAGTTTTANTTGTCCTGANAAATAGGGTTGTAGATTAGATGTTAGTGAAGAGAAAGCTAATCACAGAGGCCCATATTGATTTTAATCAGCACGTGTCGGAGAACGCGTTCTANTCGATCGCGATAGAATGCTTTCAAGAGACATTAAATAGATATGGGATATTGAAGCTCTTTTTTGAAGTCAACGTTGCGCCTATAATTTTTAACACTGAAATTCAATTTAAGCGAGAAATTTTTATAGGAGAGAATGTTGAACTCCATATGGACATACTCCCATCCTCTCCGGATATGAGAAAGTTCCAAAGAACTATAAAATTTTTTAGTGCTGACTCCTCAGAGGCCGTAGCTGTGGTAAGCAATGGTGCGTTTTTTGATTTAAAACAGAGACGTGTGATATCTCCGCCAAATGCTGTAGTGATGTCTTTCATAAGAAGCGGTCTGGTNAGTAAATCCGCAGACTAACATAATTATGTGTTTGCTTAGTTTTAAGGATCAGAATGGCTAAATTTTGAACAGAATAAGTGGAGTTTTCGAAAAGATTTGGCTGATGGTCAACATGGTGTGTGGAGCAAGAAATTCTGTTGCTACCACATCTCGTCATGTCAATTTGNATTAATGATCGAATATAAAGGACTTTTCTATAGACCAGCTCTCCATTTTGTGGTGATTGGTCTTATTTTATTCCAGTTGAAAAATATTTTTTTCCCCCAACCGAAGCCGATTCTTGGCCCTCTTACACAAGAGCGAATAGGCTTGCTCAAGGAAAAATGGATTTTGAACACTGGAAGACTGCCGACCGCCGAACAGCAAATTCTCGGCATCAGAGCAGAGCTAGATCGNGAAATGCTATTTGCCCGAGCAATCGAACTAGAACTTTTTGATAATGATCCAGTAGTGCATCAACGGCTTTTACAAAACATGCGATTCCTCGGGCTTTATGAGGGGCTCTCTGANGTAGAAATCATAGGCAAGGCAATGGACCTGCGGCTGTATCTTGACGATGAGGTCATCAAACAGAGATTAATTCAGCTTATGGAAAGACTTCTGCTCTCAGCCAATCCCCCATCAAGAATATCGGATGAAAATTTAGTCAGCGAGTTTAACACAAGAAGGCTGGAGCTAAGACATCCACCGCTGTACAGTATTGAACACCTTTATTTCCCGAGAGACTATCCAGCGGAGGCTCAACGTTTTCGAGAAGAAGTGGATCTCACCGACCTATCACCCTCTTCTGCGAGAGAATATAGTTTTCCATTTTTATCCGGGTATCGTTTTTTTAGTCAAACGCCAGCCCAACTAAAGAAGTATTTTGGATCTGAATTTGTGTCNCAACTCATTGCCACTGAGCCTGTTGAAGGGAGTTGGTTGCCACCTTTGAGTTCGACCTACGGTCTACATTACGTCTGGTTGCATGCTTTTGAGGATGCTCGTGATGCAGAGTTCGATGAGGTAAAAGATTCCCTCTTGTATGATTTAACGAGAGAGGCTCGTGAGGCCGCGCTTCAGGCGGCTGTAGGGGAAATGCGAAAGGACTATGAAATAAGATTATGAAAAGATCCATGCTACTCTTAACATGTTGTTTGACCATATTGGGNAGCTCAGTCGCGACGGCACATAAGTTCGCGCCATCACTTTTGAAAATTATTGAATTGCCCTCTGCTGGGGGAAGACAACTGTTACATGTAATGTGGAAAACACCAATAGAGAGTATCAGCTCAATTATGTTACGACCCTATTGGCCGGAAACTTGTGATGTCAGGCGTCAGTCTCCACCTCAGGTCGAAGGTACTGCTACAGTCATAATTTGGGACTTGGACTGTGGGGTTGAAAACTTGTCATTGTCGGGTCAGAGTATTGGTATAAGTGGTTTAGCTGAAAATCAAGTGTCGGCCGTAGCACTCGTCAATTTGCGCGATGGACGAAGCTACCAACAAGTGCTGTCATCAGAGCAGACGAGTTTTGTGGTTCCATTAAAGTCTGAGGTGTCAAGTGTTTTGGTTGATTATCTCTCATTGGGTGTAGAGCACATTTTGACTGGTCCAGATCACCTATTATTTGTCTTTGGTTTACTTCTTCTGCTCACTACAAAGGCTAGGCTAATTGGGACCATCACCGCTTTCACCTTTGGACACAGTATAACGTTGTCTTTTGTAGCTTTGGGTTTCTTTGACTATCCGGTCGCTTTAGTCGAGTTTTTAATAGCGTTCAGCTTGTTTTTACTCGCGATAGAGCTTGCTCGGCGANATGAAGGAGGCAAGTTGTGGCAAAATCCATGGTGGCTCGCTGGAGCGTTTGGATTGCTCCATGGAATGGGGTTTGCAGGCGCACTTTTGGAAATAGGACTTCCCCAAGAAAANATTTTTTTCTCTTTGCTCTCATTCAATNTAGGTATAGAGTTAGGACAAATAATTTTTGTAGTCTTTGNGCTTTCAATTTGGANAATCGCAAAAACAAANGTTGGGCTGCATTATGAGCCTTGGCGTACCGCCGCTGTCTACGCTATGGGTGGTCTTTCAATAATGTGGTGCATAGAGAGGGGAGAGGAATGGTTGCATTTTATACCTTTTTAGTAATNTTGCTGCTGTTAAGTTGTTCTGGGAAGNATATCATGCTTATAAATGTAATTTTATTCCAAATATCGGGAATGGGTTTTGTTGGGTAATTGGATGTCTAAGTCACTAGATCATTGTTACAACTTTTCTGAGTTAAGAAAACTAGCAAAAAGAAGCTTGCCCGGCCCTGTTTTTCATTACATTGACGGGGCGGCAGATGACGAGATCACATATAAACGAAATACATCTTCCTTCGACGATTGTGACCTGGTTCCAAATGTTTTGTCGGGTGTATCGGAAATTGATATGTCGGTTGAGGTCCTGGGGTGCCGACTTGAAATGCCTATTTTTTGTTCTCCTACGGCACTNCAGAGACTTTTTCATNATGAGGGCGAGCGCGCGGTGGCGCTTGCTGCACAGAAATATGGGACGCTTTTTGGAGTTTCCTCTCTGGGAACCGTGTCTTTAAAGGAGATCGATGATTTAATCCACAGCCCTAAGCTCTTTCAGCTGTATTTCCATAAAGATCGCACCCTAAATGCTTTTATGCTTGAAAAAGCGAGGAAAGCGAATTTTGATATATTAGCACTCACTGTAGATACGATCACAGGTGGAAACAGGGAGAGAGACATCAGGACGGGTTTTACATCTCCGCCGACACTCAATCTCAATAGCATTTTTGAATTTATGANAAAGCCAGCATGGGCCCTCAATTATTTTTTTCGTGAGAAGTTCTCGTTACCACAACTCCAAAACCACGTAGATGAGGGTACAAGTACTGCCATCTCGGTCGGCGAATATTTCTCTTCTATGTTGGATCAGGATCTGAACTGGGACGATGTGGCGAATTTAAGGCAGGATTGGAGGGGGAAATTTTGTTTGAAGGGGATTATGAGCCCTACTGATGCGATAAAGGCGGTTGATCTGGGGGCAGATGCGATTATGGTCTCTAACCATGGTGGCCGACAGCTTGATGGTGGCAGGAGTCCCTTTGACCAGCTAGATGAAATTGTGCAGACCGTTGGTGGTCAGATTGAAATTATTCTTGATGGTGGAATACAGCGGGGCACACATGTTCTCAAGGCACTGGCACTCGGAGCCACTGCATGCTCCGGCGGTCGAATGTATTTATATGCCCTTGGGGCAGCAGGCAGATTGGGTGTTGAAAAAGCNTTGAATAATTTTANAACAGAGATTGAGAGAGATATGAAGCTTATGGGGGTCAAAACNATAAAAGAGCTCAATCCTTCGATGNTAAGATNTAGGAAATCCTGATGTTGCTGTAGTGNNATGGATTAAAGAAACCAGTGATTAATGAAATTGGACAAANANTTTATNTTANTTGNTCACTAATGTGGTTNNTNTGCGCTNANNCTCTCTTGGTGGGTTGCGCTGATCGAGATGACATTTTTCGAGTATCTGAGGATNGGGGACAAAACAAATTTGTCCAAGATTCAGTGAAAAATCCGTTACGAAATGCGTACTTTGGCGATGTGCATGTACATTCTAGGTACTCATTTGATGCTTCTCTTTTTGGNGTGCTTGTAACTCCAGATGAGGCTTACAGGTTTGCTCAAGGNTCNCCTNTCAGACATGCATCTGGANAGACTATGATCCTGAGTCAGCCCCTTGATTTTTTCAGCGTGACTGACCATGCAGGGCTGTTGGGAGGGGTAATTAGTTTTTCGGAAATGGATCCAAAAAAGGAAAATGAGATTATTTCTCTCACTAAAAAGGTTTCTNAGTGTTGGGAGGACGGATGTGATTTTTCGCCAATATCTAGCCCCCTATTGTCNGCCAATGCTTGGGATACTCTACGAAATTTTTCCAGGGGCCTGCTGGCTTCCCGAGAGGGTAGAGGCGTCCTAAATAATCGTCGGGTATTAGGTGATTCTTGGCAGAGTATAATTGAGGCTTCGGAGCGTCACAATGATCCCAACAACTTCACTACTTTTATTGGTTATGAGTACACCGCTATCAGCCCGACCAATGGGAATTTGCACCGAAATGTTCTATTTCGATCAAGTGCGGTTCCAGAACTACCGTTTAGCATGTTTGACTCTCAGAATCCTGAGGATCTTTGGCATTGGATGGACAGTTTGAGAGAGTCGGGTATCGATTCACTTGCTATACCTCATAATTCCAATGGGTCGGATGGATGGATGTTTCAAATGACGCAATATGACGGTTCTCCTCAAAATGCCGAATATGCAGAGCAGCGTATGAGAAACGAACCAATTGTTGAGAACACGCAAATAAAAGGAACTTCGGACACTCACCCAAGCTTGTCTCCTCATGATGATTGGGCTGATTTTGAGGTAATGCCTTACCTCGTTGGAAGACATGGTTTTAGCGAAATTCGTGGGAGTTATGTGAGACATGCACTTGGAAGGGGACTTAGGCAAGATAATGAGTTAGGGTTTAATCCTTTTAAGTTTGGATTTATTGGCTCGTCTGATTCTCATAATGGCGGCGGTTCATATGACGAAGATGATTTCATGGGCAAGATTGGTGTAGTGGATGGCTCCTCAAGGTCTCGTGGATCAATTCCTGTGAGAGATGCAGACGAATGGGAGAGTTTAAAAACGAGATTATTTGATATTGGACCGGAAGTAAGTGTGGCTGCTGACGATCGTATTTATTCAAATACGGCATTTAAAACATGGAGCGCGTCAGGTCTAGCAGGGATTTGGGCAGAATCTAATACGCGGTCTGATCTTTTTGATGCGATGCTTCGGAAGGAAGTTTTTAGCACGAGTGGCCCGAGAATAAAGATTCGTTTTTTTGGATCTTTCAAATTCAAAGATGACCTTTTAGAGAGCAGCAATGCTATTGCGAGGGCTTATACAGACGGAGTTCCTATGGGTGACACAATGACCCAGGATGGTCAAATACCTTCATTTTTGGTCTGGAGCATTGCTGATCCTAATTCCTCAATGTTACAACGTCTCCAGGTCATTAAGGGCTGGATTGATCTTGGTGAATTCAGAGAAAAAGTGTTTGATGTAGCATGTGCGGGGGGACATAAGCCAGACCCCTCATCTAGACGTTGCCCTGACTACGATTTTTCTGTCAATCCTACGAACTGTGGTGCTTCTAAAGCGAGTGATTCAACTGAGCTTAAGACACTTTGGCGGGACCCAGAATTTGATGAGAGCCAATTAGCATTTTATTACGTCCGAGTCTTAGAGCATCCCAAATGTCGATGGAGCACGTGGGATGCCATCCGATCAAATGTAAAACCTAGGATAGGGATCCCTGAGACGATTCAGGATCGCGCCTGGTCATCGCCAATATGGTATGTGCCTAAGCATGGCTGATATTATAAATTGGAATTTATACCTTTAATCACATCATATCCATATTTATTCGCTGCTTTAATGGCCTGCTTATCAGGGGAGTTTTGGCTTATGTCTCCTAGGTGGGCAAGTCCTGCATGAGCTTCATCATGCATCCCGAATTGCTCCAAAGAATGCATCCANCTCGATACATTGGGAAACGGATCAAAATCAAACAGATTTGTAAATTTTGGTTTTAACTGTGCGATGTCGACATATGCGGCTAGGTCTGCTAAAGAGACATGATCTCCTGCAAGATAGTTAGAGTTTTTTAACCAACCGTCTTCCATAGCTTTTAAATGTCGGTTAAAAACCGCCTTCGACATGGTTACCACATCCTTTGGGAAGGTTAAGTCTTTTCTTACATTAGTTGCGAAAAACGCTAAAGATGCGTCTCGCGCCCCCCGGTGATGGGAGTGGAGGTACCAGTCAACTTTTGCTCGACTTCGGTGATCATTAGGGTAGAGATCAAACCAATGATATTTTTGACAAAGATATGCAAGAATCGCATGCGCCTCGGCGAGGACAAAACCCGATCCTGGCTCCTCCAGAAGTGGAATTGTACCTCCAGGATTTTTCGTTAAAAAATCTGCATTCCGACTGCCACGATCGCCTTTAGATCCAGGATTGGTCAGAACTAGNTTGAAAACTTTACGTTTGTTGAGTAGTAGCCAAATTACTGCCCGNACTGGTTGTGAAAGCGGGGTGCCATAAAGAATTATCGGGTCATCAGGAGACATTGTATTTACCCATTAATCGACCTCGGCTTGTGCATATCCTGTGAGGACGATTTCACCCTTTTGATTTATTGTGACTATGTCGAAATCTGCTAGCTTTCTTTCATTACTATCGAACAACCTGGTGACTGTGGCAGTAGCTTTTAGGTCATCTCCNGGCCAAACTTGTCGCGTGAACCTTACTCCGTACTTTGTCAGTCGTCCATCCCCAACATAATCGGTGAGCATTTTTCCNGTAATTCCCATCACCAACATTCCGTGTGCGAATACGGTTTTGTATCCAGACACCTGTGTGGCATAGATTTCATCAGTGTGAAAGGGATTAAAATCGCCAGAAGCTCCAGCGTATTGAACTATCTGGGTTCTTTTCAGATCGTGTACAAGGTCAACAGTGTGAGAGAGGCCCCTCTTCAAACTGGATGCAGATAGCGCCATTATCGATACCTATTGCTCTATTACGTGTTCAGTTACCACACCCACNGAAGTCTCCGTTACAACGAGTTGGCCATTCTGATCTCGATGTTCCGTGATTGTNTCNCTAAAAATCAATTTGCCAGAGCGTTTCCCTAGTTTTTCCCAGGTCTTTCCCTCTCTGGTTGTTGGTGTAAGAACATCACCAACGCGCAGATGACGGTGATATTCGAAATGTTGCTCTGCGTGTAATAGTTCAGGCTTCGGTGCCAGTCGATCCTNNGCACCTTGTTGAGCTTGGGTGGTTGCATATTTTCCCGAACCCCGCCACGCCTGGTCTAACTTTGGACGCAGATTACTCTCGGGATCAAAATGATGGTTTGCCTTTAAAAATGTAGGAGGNGCAATTATCGCANNTTGTTNGCTNNGANCCGCNTAATCCGCATCGTGATANATNNGGTTACCATCACCAATCGCATGTGCGAACATTTTAATATGGGAGGCTTCGATAGGAAATTTATGTCCGCTCATGCTTAATTCAATCCTTAAGGTTTTTTGCTAAGTGCTTCGTTCCCCTCAGCTTACCTTTAAGTTAAGATTTTTATGTCTTGAAAGTATCCTACAATTTCAATATTACCAGGCTTTTTAAGGCTTAAGTATAAAAANGCAGACNGTAGTTTGAAAAATCCGCAAATNGAAACGCAGTGATATATCAATCAATAGGATTTTGTTATGCAAATTCATTACGAAAAGGTGATACCTTCCTGAGCTTCTTCGATTAAAAGACGAGGTTTGCGTACTAGCCGAACGGTTATTTTTGCAGAAAGGTACGCTTAATGGAGACTCCANGTAGTGGNATCTGAGGGCTAAAAGGCATAATGAAAGTATTGAGGACACCCGAAAGTTGTTTTGAAAACCTTGATGATTTTCCATTTGTTCCAAATTACATAAACATCAGAGACTCCAATGGAACAAACATGCGTATGCATTATATTGACGAGGGCGATCCTGACGGAGAAATTATTCTTTGTGTACATGGCCAGCCGGTTTGGAGCTATTCCTTCAGAAAAATGGTGCGACCCTTGGCGGAGGCTGGCTTTAGGGTGGTTGTGCCTGATCTGATTGGGTTTGGACGATCAGACAAGCCTTCAGAGCGCAGTGATTATAGCTTCGCAAGCCATGTGAACTGGTTTGATGAATTTGTAATAAAGCTTAACCTGAGCGATATCAACCTTCTTGGCCAGGATTGGGGTGGGCCAATTAGTCTTCGAGTGGTTGCGAGAGACCCCTCGAAGTTTTCTCGAATCNTGGCGACAAATACGGGTCTGGGTGACGGCACAGGTATTCCCGCAGAAAAAATATCGGTACTTCGTCAACTCTTAAATGAAACACCAGTACTCTCGTTATATGAAGTCACTGCGATGATGAAAGCTGGGGGGGGCGTTAGACCTGCATTTATGTACTGGGTGCGCCACTGCGATGCTCATCCTAAATTTGATCCGGGCGAAGTAGCAAAGTTATGGATCAACGGCTGCACAGACNAGGAGTCACGCGCTTTTTCAGCTCCATTTCCATCCGAAGCGTATCTCCANGGTGCTCGGCAATTCCCCTCCCTAGTGCCACTCATTCCTGATGATCCAGCTATACCTGACAATCAGAAGGCATGGGAAGTGCTAAGGACTTTTGATAGGCCCTTTTTGACGGCATTTAGTGAGACAGACAACACTGCTGCTGCGGCCAGATTTCAGATGGAGATTCCGGGAGCACACGGTCTGAGTCATGTAACCATCAAGGACTCTGGGCACTATCCTCAAGACGACGCGGCAGATCGCCTGACGGACATTTTACTTGACTTTATAAGGAACACTTGAGGTGATAGATTTAATAAGATAAACCAAACAGCCTTACATATTAAAAAGATTCTGAAAGATTTAGGAGGAGAGCATGAGTGTTGAGCAAAATCAAACAAACGTTGAGGAATTTGGTAACAAAGTGATTTGGATTACCGGAGCTTCGTCGGGAATAGGAGAGGGGTTGGCACTTGCATTTGCCAAATGCGGTGCAAAAGTGGTCTTGTCCGGCCGAGATAAAAATCAGTTAGAGAGGGTCCATGCTGCATGTCAGGCGGATGGAGCGGATTGTGAAAATTTATTGATTCTACCTCTAGACATTACGGACCATAACTCGATGCCGCAGACTGTTGAGCGAGCGCTCGCTAAATTTGGGCGTATTGACATCCTGATGAATAATGCAGGTCTTGGAGCCCGAGCTTTCTTTCTTGAGACTTCGATAGAGGTCTATCGACGAGTAATGGAAGTCAACCTTTTTGGACCCATTGCACTTACAAGGCTTGTCTTACCCTTAATGATAAAGCAGGGCTCTGGACACATTACGGTAACGTCAAGTGTGGCGGGAAAGGTTGGTGTGCCCCTTCGCACAGCATACAGCGCAGCCAAGTTCGCCATCATCGGTTTTGCAGATGCTTTGAGGGCGGAGACAGCACACCATGGAATTAAAGTGAGCACAATCGTGCCCGGCTTAGTTCGTACGAATGCTGTAGCAACTGCGCTTAAAGGTGATGGCGAGGTGATCGGTCCAGAGGAGGGCGTCATGAATGAGGGCCTTACGATGTTTGAGGCTGCAGAAATTATTTTGCCCCACCTTGCTCGTCAAGAGGACGAGTTCTTCGTAGGAGATGGCCAAGAGGTGCAGATGGCGATAATGAAACGGAAGGACCCTCAAGCTGTATTTAGAGGGCTCGAAAAANTGGCAGCTCAGCAATTCACGTAACGAATTAAAAATTTCACATGCTTAGCCAGCGAATTCGGAAACACCATGAATGCGAGTATAGAATGGGTGATCAGCGGTCAAATTTATTTAAACAAATGACGTTGATTATGTTGGTATGTTTGTCCGTTACGGGTTGCTCGGTGGATAAGNATCTGGACTCTGCTTCTGCGCAAGAAAGCTCTTTTATTGATAAAAAAGGCATCAGTGAAATTACTGTAAATCCTGATCGAAACGTTTATTTTGGTGATTTACATGTGCACACTCTTCATTCTTATGATGCCTTCACTNTAGCGCGTGTCCGCGCTTCGCCNGACGATGCCTACCGCTTTGCCAAAGGCGAATCGATTAAGCATACACTTGGTTATGATCTGAGGATTTCTGGAGATCCANTAGATTTTTATGCAGTGACGGATCACGCTGAGTTTATGGGAGTGCCGGCGGACATGGTAAAAACCACTACTGTGTTTTCGAATCATCCCCTAGTCAAATATGCACGAGGAGCTGAATTGGATGAAAACAGGTTGGTAATGCGCGCGATTGGTCATGCTAACGCCCTTAATAAGCCGATTTCGCCAGGTTTGGATCCTGATCCAATAATCACCTCAAGTTGGCTTGAGAATATCAAAGCAGCAGAGAGGAATTATGACCCGGGTCGTTTCACCACTTTTATTGCATATGAATATACCTCGGCGCCCAACTATGCAAACCTTCATCGAAATGTGATATTTGCAAGCTCAAATGTGCCAGAGATGCCTTTCGGGACTAGTGATTCGAGGAACCCTGAGGATCTCTGGGATTGGATGGATGACCTGCGAGCAAGAGGGGTGGAATCGCTAGCAATCCCACATAATTCCAACTGGAGTCAGGGTCTCATGTTTCGGCGCACCAAATATGATGGTAAAGCCATTGATGAAGAATATGTAGCTAAACGCGTGCGTAATGAGCCGCTAGTGGAAATTACGCAAATAAAGGGTACATCCGAGACACATCCTGCTTTATCGCCAAGTGATGAGTGGGCCGACTTTGAGCTATGGACGAAAAGCACTCCGACCCGTGGTGAGGACGGAAAGATATTCATGGCTGAGGGATCTACAAATGGAGCGTATGCCAGAGAGGCTCTCAGAACTGGGTTGGAGTTTCAGCAAATAATGGGAGAGAATCCTTATAAGTTTGGTTTCATCGGCTCCACTGATGGACATAATGGGGCGAGTCCTTTTGAGGAGAAACAATACTTCGGAAAACTGGGACGTTTAGACGGAACGCCTCAGTTACGCGGCAGTGTACCAGATGCCTCAAATAAGATTACCTCACCGTTAACCTCTCCTGAGTGGGGTGCATCTGGATTAGTGGGAGTATGGGCTGAGCAGAATACCAGGGAGTCGATCTATGCAGCACTTCGTCGAAAAGAAACTTTTGCGACTTCTGGGCCTCGGATAAAGCCACGTTTTTTTGCGGGGTACGACTTTACTCCTAAAATTTTGAGTGATCAAAATGCCATTCACCAAGCCTACCAAACTGGAGTGCATATGGGAGGAGAGATCCAATCTGATGGGGAAAAAGTGCCGAAATTTTTTGTATGGGTGACTAATGATCCTCAATCAGGCTTACTTCAGCGAGCTCAAATCGTTAAAGGCTGGATGGAAGGCCACGAATCGAAAGAGTCTGTTTATGATGTTTCTTGCTCCGATGGTTCCCAACCTGATCCAGAAACATTTAGGTGTGCCAACGATGGTGACACAGTCGATTTGGCTGACTGTTCGGCATCCAGCAGTGAGGGAGCTACCGAGTTAAAAGCGTTGTGGTCAGATCCACATTTTGATCCAAGTCAATTGGCATTTTATTATTTACGGGTGCTNGAGAATCCCAGTTGTCGTTGGTCGACTTGGGATGCTATCCGCGCAGGGATAGAACCCATGAGCGGTGCGCCGAAAACTATTCAAGAGCGCGCTTGGTCATCCCCTATATGGTACAAGCCAAAACCTTTAACATTAGTCAGCCATGTTAGCCAAAAATTTCCAAAGTAGCTTTTTGCATTNCTTTTGCTGCTGCTTACCTTTGCACTTGGTTTTAAATTTACATTTTTAAACCGTTTGCATTCATTACATACAATACATCTTATCAAAACTTCCCGGTTTGATATTGATTAGTTATCACTATATTAGAAATTAATTTGCAGAAACAGTTGATTTACGTCTATACCAGCTTACTATATGCTGTCAGTATGGGTACTATATAAAAAGTGATATAAACTTAGAGTGGCGCGTGAGCTTAAAGAAAGCGCGCTATCATGACAAAAAAATTATCCGATAACATTTTTGGGGGTATTACTATCATGTCGATTTACTTAGGTCGCGGATTTCTAGCATTAGGTTTATTGTCTGCCTATATTATTTCAGGACCCACTTTCGCCCAAAGTGAGGAAGAATTAGATGAAATAATTGTTACGGCAACTAAGAGGGAGGAAAGGCTTCAGGACGTTCCAATGTCTGTAAATGTTGTGAGTCAGGAGAGTATTGAGATACAAGGAATAAGNAGCGCTCAGCAGCTCGCTATTGGAGTGCCNGGTCTTGACTATCAAACTCCAAATAGAGGAGCGAATGCAAGTTTCATTGTTAGAGGGATTGCAACAGCTGTAGATGATCAGAACCAGGTGAATAAGACAGTTTCTCTTTACATAGACGAGTTGCCGCTAACAAGTTCAAATAGTGCGATAAACCCGGAAATTGGCCTTATGGATGTGTCCCGCGTGGAGGTACTGAAAGGTCCGCAAGGTACGCTATTTGGCTCAGGAACACTTGGTGGTGTTGTCAGAGTGGTGACAAATAAGCCAGATCCTTCTGGTTTCGACTCTTCTCTTGGATTAGATGTGGGTATGACTGACGGAGAACGATCGACGCGGGTAGACGGCATGCTCAACATACCACTTAGCGATAATATAGCATTCCGTTTCGCTGGGTTCATGCGGGACGGTGCAGGCTATGTGCAAAACACTGGTCTTGGAACAGATCCTGCTAATGGTCAGAATGACCATGGAATAAGAGCATCTTTGGCGTGGGATATAAACGAGAATCTGTCGGCCAGTTTTATGATGATGTCGCAGGAAACTGATAATGACGATGCATCACCAGCCAACCCAGCGCTTGGTGGACGTTTCTCCAGAACCAGTGTGGTGCCAGAGACGCAGCAGACCGAGGTAAATCTATACAATATGACCATTAATTATGAAACTGAGTTTGCTGACTTCGTTTTTTCTTCGAGCAAGTCTAAAACAGATACAAGTTTGGTCAATGACCTATCAGATCGCTTTGGTGGAGCCTTTCCTTTTTTGCAAAATCGAAGAGATCAAGAGGACAATACGGTAAACGAGCTTCGAATTGTTTCTAATGGTGACGGAAGGTTTCAATGGGTGCTTGGATATTTCGATTTGGAGCGGGAGACAGAGTTCAACCGACACTTCGGCGTGACTCAAGCTTATGTTGATTCCAAGGGAGGCACCATCGGTGGTTTAGTAGA
>PBJN01000006.1 GCA_002720735.1 Porticoccaceae bacterium | reverse complement strand
ATATTGATCAAGTGTTGACAGTTTTCCCCTTGGTTGGAGGTCTGTAATAGTTTTTGACGCTTGAGAACGTGACCAAGGTCTCAGTTTGGAGCTTGGAAGGTGGGAGACTGTTGAGATGGGCCAGATGGCCCATTTTTTATGTGCAGAAAGAGGGGATAGTTTTGAGGATCGGAAAAATCGCATTAAAGCAACTTTTGAGTCCGGTTGTTGAAGCCTTGGGGTTCCAGATATGGGGGATTGAAATTGAAAAAAATAAAAGTACCGCTTTACTTCGCGTATATATAGATTTAACGGATAATTTCATTTCAGTGGATGATTGTGCGGTGGTAAGTAAGCATATCGTCGCGATTTTGAATGTGGAGCGGGTATTTGCAGGAAAATATACTTTAGAGGTGTCTTCTCCCGGAATAGAGAGACCATTATATGATCTGGCGCACTACGAATCGTTCGTGGGACATGATATAGCTTTGAGGCTTAGATTCCCACATGGAAATAGAAAAAATTTTAAAGGTTGTTTGCATGGTGTAGAGGGAGACGAGATAGTTGTGCGTATTGATAGCAGTGAGTATCTTTTTCCCTTTGAAAATATTGATCGGGCAAATGTAATCGCAAAATTCTAAGATTTGTGAGGTTGTAGGAGTGAATAAAGAGATTTTAATGGTGACCGAGGCTGTCTCCAATGAAAAGGGGGTTGAAAGAGAGATTATCTTTGAAGCTATTGAGCAAGCTTTAGAAATGGCCACGAAGAAAAGGTTTGAAGAGGGAGCCAATATTCGTGTAGTCATAGATCGAGAAACGGGTAGTTACGAGTCTTTCCGGTGGTGGGAAGTGGTTGCCGATGACGTATTGGCAGAATTAGGAACTCAGTTTACCACCGAGGAAGCCCATGAAAAAGATCCTGATCTAAACGTTGGTGACTTATACGAAGAGCGCGTAGACAATGCTAAATTTGGGCGTATAGCCGCGCAGGCAGCAAAGCAAGTGATAGTCCAACGAGTGAGAGAGGCAGAGCGAGAGATTATTGTTGATCGATTTAAACATCGTGTTGGCGAGCTCCTCAACGGCACGGTCAAAAAAGTTACCCGAGAACATGTAATTATTGATTTTGGAGACAATGCAGAGGGACTTTTGCCGAGAGAGCAACTGGTTGGTCGTGAAATATTCAGGATAAATGATAGGACTAGAACGATTTTGACGGCCATCAGAGAAGATACACGTGGTCCCCAACTGCTTGTGTCAAGAACCTCTCCCGACATGCTAATCCAGCTTTTTAGAATTGAAGTTCCTGAAATAGCGGAGGGAATCATAGAAATTAAGGGTGCAGCAAGGGATCCTGGTCAAAGGGCCAAAATAGCGGTCAAAAGTAAAGATGCTCGTATAGATCCAGTTGGGGCTTGCGTAGGAATGAGAGGAGCCCGAGTTCAGGCTGTGTCAAGTGATCTTGATGATGAAAGAGTTGACATTGTTTTGTGGGATGATAATCCAGCACAACTTGTAATTAATGCTATGGCGCCTGCAGAGGTGGGGTCTATTGTGGTAGATGAGGAGTCGCATTCAATGGATGTCGCAGTTAATGAAGAAAATCTGGCGCAAGCGATCGGTAAAGGTGGTCAAAATGTTCGGCTTGCATCTGAGCTTACCGGTTGGAATATAAATGTAATGACCTTGGAAGATGCTGAGGATAAGCAAATGCAGGAAGCGACAGATATTGTGAATACCTTCATGCAGGAACTCGATATCGGAGAGGATATTGCTATCGTGCTTGTAGAGGAGGGATTCACCAGCTTAGAAGAAGTAGCATATGTCCCACTTGATGAAATAAGTGCAATTGAGGGCTTTGATCAAGATTTATCCCAAGAATTGCGCGCTCGTGCTAAGGATGCTCTCCTCACAATGGCACTTGTTAGTGAGGAAAAATTAACTAGCTCTGTTCCGGCAGATGATTTACTTAATATGGAGGGAATGGACAGAGGTCTTGCCCATAAACTAGCTGCCAGGAATATTATTACAATGGAAGATCTTGCGGAGCAAGCGGTAGATGACATATCAGATATTGATAATTTGAGTAATCAACGTGCGGCCGAATTGATAATGACGGCCCGCGCACCTTGGTTTGAGTAACAAAAATAGCAACAAGACAGACATTGATAGAGGATTACCGATGGCTGAAGTAACAGTTAGCGAATTGGCGATGACCGTGGGTGCATCTGTGGATCGGTTGCTAAAGCAAATGACTGATGCAGGCCTAGCGCACACAAATCCAGAAGCGCTGGTATCAGACGGAGAAAAACAAATTTTGCTTGCGTATCTTAAAGGGTTGCACGGAGAACGTGCCCGAGAGCCTGGAAAGATAACACTGCGTCGAAAAACTGTAACGACGTTAAAATCGGCGAATAGAAAAACTGTAAACATTGAAGTCCGTCGAAAGCGAACCTTTGTCAAGCGACCGGATGAACAGGCATCGATATCGCCTACGAAATCAACCGAACCCTCGGAAAACTCAATAACTAATCCAGACGCAAGCACGGCTGAAGCATTAGATGAAGTTGAGGTGCAGCGAGTAGCTGCAATCGAAACTCGGCGAAGAGCGGATGAGGAAGCCAAGAAAAAGGAAGGTAACAAAGAACTTACCAAAGCAGATGCTGCGTCAGACAAGAAAGATAACCTCACTGCCAAAAGAATTTCACGCGCAGACAAGACGGTTGTTGGCATGCCCTTACCACCCTCTGAAATCGTTCATGATAAAGGACGACGGACCAACAAGATAAAAGATGATGAAGATGACCTTATAAGGCGTGTAAAAAAACCTATTTCAAAAGGTGCCAAGAAAAAGTCTCATCTAGTTTTAGACGATGTCGAGATAGATGGAGCTAAAAAAACCAGGCTAAGATCTGCCATCGCCACCCCGCTAAAAGTTACAAATAAGCATACTTTTAAGCGTCCGACAGAGAAGAAAGTTCAAGAAATTACAGTTGGTGATGAAATTTCGGTCTCTGATTTGGCGGCAGGATTGTCTTTGAAGTCAGTAAATGTCATCAAAAAACTCGCGAAGTTAGGGGTTGTGGTAACTGCGCATGAAATTATCGACCAAGAAACTGCTGTATTAGTGACTGAAGAATTAGGGCATAGAGCGATACCCTCCAATATTACTGATTTGGAGGAACAACTAGACGCTGCTTTTACAGAACAAGCGAGAAATTATGCTCAATTACCGCGGGCGCCTGTGGTAACCATTATGGGTCACGTAGACCATGGCAAGACATCGCTTCTGGATTATATTCGAAAAACTCGTATTGCCGTTGGTGAGGCAGGTGGTATTACTCAGCACATTGGTGCTTATCATGTAAGCACCCCTAAGGGTGCGATTACTTTTTTGGATACGCCAGGTCATGCCGCTTTTACTGCAATGCGGGCTCGTGGAGCTAAAAGTACTGATATTGTAATTCTTGTGGTAGCAGCAGATGATGGCGTAATGCCGCAAACTGAAGAGGCTGTTCAGCATGCTAGGGCAGCCGGGGTACCTATAGTTGTTGCCATTAATAAAATGGACAAAGATGGTGCAGATCCCGAAAAAGTGACAAGTGAACTGGGCGCAAAAGACGTGATTCCAGAAGAATGGGGTGGAGACACTCAGTTTGTTANGGTTTCTGCTCANACAGGTGAGGGAATAGATGAGTTGTTAGATGCGGTGTTATTACAGTCAGAGCTTCTCGAATTAACGGCGAGCTTTGAAGGTAGGGCTCGAGGGGTGATAGTTGAGTCTCGTATTGATAAGGGTAGAGGAGTTGTAGCGACAGCTTTGGTGCAACAAGGAAATTTGAACAAGGGCGATTTTGTGCTGGCAGGTTTGAGTGTAGGAAAGATAAGGGCTATGGTTGACCAAAGCAACAAATCTATGCAGAAGGTGGGACCATCGGTTCCTATAGAAATTTTAGGATTGGACGAGGTTCCAGACGCAGGTAATTACTTTTACGTAGTACCTGATGAAAGACAGGGTCGAGATATAGTCGCATTTCGACAAGAAAAAGCTCGCGCTCAAAAATTGTCGAGTCANCGNGCTTCGGCTTTAGAGACGATGTTTGTGNATATNGGNTCAGAGGTTAAACGTACNTTACCNTTAGTGATAAAAGCAGATGTTCGGGGATCGCTTGAGGCGATTAATGCGGCTCTTNACGATTTTTCAACTCAAGAAGTGGGCGTTGACATTATAGCCTCGGGGGTGGGGGGTATTGCTGAGTCCGATGTCAATTTGGCCATCACCACNGGGGCTATTATTTTGGGTTTTAACGTGCGTGCTTCTGGTGGAGCGCGTGCGTTAGCAAAGAAAGAGGAAATCGAAGTACGTTACTACAGTGTAATTTATAGTCTTCTAGACGAGGTTAAGGCCGCCCTTTCTGGGATGCTATCCCCGGAATCTAGAGAGAAAATTGTAGGCACAGCAGAAGTTAGGGATGTCTTCCGATCCCCAAAATTTGGTGCGATAGCGGGATGCATGGTTACAGAGGGCACCGTTTATCGCAGTAAGCCAATTCGTGTCTTAAGAGACAACGTAGTCATTTATGAAGGAGAGTTAGAGTCGTTGCGTAGGTATAAAGACGATGCTCAGGAGGTGCGAAGCGGAATGGAGTGCGGTATTGGCGTAAAAGATTACAATGATGTTCGAGCGGGTGATTTGATAGAAGTTTATGAAGTGACCCAAGTTCTTCGGACCCTTTGAAAACNGAGATCGCACCAGCAATCGANGGTGCCCCAGAAACACTAAACTAAACAACAGAAAATTAAGANATTGATGCCGAGAGAATTTTACCGCNGCGATAGAGTTGCTGATGCGATTCAGAGAGAGCTATCAGTGCTGATTAATGACTCGTTAAGAGATCCGAGAATCGGTATGGTAAGCGTTACCGAAGTTAGCGTNAGTAGAGACCTTTCAAACAGCAAGGTTTACGTTAGCTTTATTGCGTCAAACAGTGACCATCAAGTAAATATTGCCATGTCAGCCCTTGATGGCGCCACTGGGTATTTGCGAAAGTTAATGGCGGCTAATATGAATTTGCGGGTGATGCCAAAAATTACTTTTATCCATGATAATTTGGCGGCGAAAAGTCAAGACATGTCTGAATTGATTGATCTAGCAATTGCTTCGGATTCTAGATTGGCATCTTCGGAGGAACCCTAATTTGTCGCATCGTAAGCAGTGCTTCAGATTGGTAAATGGCATTTTTTTGCTGAACAAATCAAAAGGTGTTTCTTCNAACTATGTATTGCAGCGTGTGAAATATTTATTTGCTGCCAGAAAAGCTGGACATACAGGAAGTTTAGATCCATTGGCTACCGGTGTGTTGCCGGTCTGCTTCGGAGAGGCTACGAAACTAAGTCGNTATTTACTTGATTCCGATAAAGGATATCATAGTGTTTTCAAGTTNGGAGTAGAGACAGATACTGGAGANAGTGAGGGCCGAATAGTATCAANTAATGATGCAAGCACAATTACTGAGGGATTGATTCGTNCCACTATCGATCAATTTTTAGGAGACACCGTTCAAGTACCACCAATGTATTCAGCTCTCAAGCGTAATGGACAACCACTGTACAAGTATGCCAGAAAAGGTATGGATATAGAGAGATCACCCAGACCGATTACAATATATGAGTTTNAGNTTGTATCTTTTAAAAGTGGAGTCGCTCCANAGTTGGAGGTGAAAATTCGCTGNAGCAAGGGCACATATATAAGGAGCCTTGCTTCTGATCTTGGGCGTTTGCTGNGATGTGGAGCTCATNTGATTAAATTACACCGGTTTGCCGTAGGACCATTCAGTGACGATATGTCAGTTTCCCTCTCAGAGCTCAGAAANTGTTATGATAGNCATGGAATAACNGCATGTGATGAAAGATTGTTACCTGTTGATCATGCTTTGAATGCAACGCCTAAAGTTGCTCTGGACGAGAAAAGTGCGGCGCGATTACAACAAGGACAATCAGTTTTCTTGTCAAAAGGCTTTAACCTAGCGGGAGAAGGGGATATAGTGCGCGTCTTTGACAANAATCTAATGTTTTTGGGAGTGGGGNNTTTGCGGAGTGGCGGTATGTTGNTNCCNAANCGCTTGGTAGCCCTGTAGGGTAGATTCAATTGATTCACGCCTGAGTGATGATTTAGTTGTCATAAAAAGANTTGGCTGCAATGACGAGCGTCCTGTAAGTGCGCATGGGATGCCAGTCGTTATTAATTTGCGCACTGGAGANGTTTATGGCCTTAAGTGCAGAAGAAAAAGCGTTGTTGGTCAAAGAATATGGCCACGATCAGAAAGACACAGGCTCGCCAGAAGTGCAGGTTGCACTTTTAACGGCGAACATCAATAAGTTGCAGGATCATTTCGGTTCTCACAAGAAAGATCACCATTCTCGACGCGGACTGATACGTATGGTTAATCAACGGAGAAAGTTACTTGATTACCTTAAAACAAAAAATTTTGAGCGGTACACTGAAGTTATCAAGAAACTTGGCCTGCGAAGATAGTGACTAATCGGGGGCGAACAAATACTTTCAAGGGTGATATATNCCTCAATGATACTCTTGAGAGCACATAGACTGTTTATCTACACTACAGTTTATGGCGTTTTAGGATACTAACTTCCTTTTACTTACACTAAAGAACTGATTTAAAGAAATAGATGAAGGCAACAATATGAATCCATTAGTAAAAAGATTTAAGTATGGTGAATNCAACGTAACAATCGAGACAGGTCGTGTTGCCAGACAAGCAACGGGTGCAGTGATATGTTCGATTGATGAGACTTCTGTGTTGTGTACGGTGGTTGGAGCAAGAGAAAAAAAAGAGGATGTCGACTTTTTCCCCCTAGGTGTTCATTATCAAGAAAAAGCCTATGCTGCTGGAAAAATTCCTGGAGGTTTCTTCAAAAGAGAGGGTCGTCCAACAGAAAAAGAAACGTTAACTTCTAGATTAATTGATAGACCCATTCGACCACTTTTCCCAGAAGGTTTTAAGAATGAAGTACAGGTGGTTTGCACGGTTCTATCTGCAAAAAAAAATGCTGATCCTGATATTGCCGCAATGATAGGAACTTCTGCCGCTTTGGCGATTTCTGGCATACCATTTAACGGGCCCATTGGTGGGGCGAGAGTAGGTTATACGGAGGAGGANGGCTACCTTTTAAATCCGACTAATGCTGAGTTGTTAAATTCCGAACTTGATATGGTAGTTGCCGGAACCGAGGATGCAGTTCTGATGGTAGAGTCCGAAGCGAAGGAGTTATCTGAAGACATAATGCTCGGAGCTGTTTTATTCGCGCACCAAGAGATGCAAACCGTGATCACCGTCATAAAACAGCTGGCCTCTGAAGTGGGAAAACCTCGGTGGAATTGGGAATCAGTGGGAGTGAATAAGACACTCAGAGATGACCTCAACACGTTGTTAGCGGAGGATCTCAAGCGAGCTTACCAACTTGTTGATAAGCAACAACGTATGGACAATATCGCTAGCTTAAGGGACAAGGTGCTTACTCAACTCAGCTCGGAAATGGGTAATGAACAAAATAATATTAAAGATGAGTTTAAAAAACTTGAGAAAGATATTGTGCGCGGTCGAATTCTTCGAGGTGATCCNAGAATTGATGGGAGAGATAACCGAAGCGTAAGGCCNATTGGCGCTGANGTTTCTGTTTTGTCTCGTGCGCATGGTTCAGCTCTGTTTACGCGAGGCGAGACGCAGGCGCTTGTTGTAGCAACGCTAGGCTCGACTCGCGATGCCCAAATGATTGATGATCTAGATGGTCGTCGAGATGANCCATTTATGTTGCANTATAATTTNCCNCCATATTCTGTTGGAGAATGTGGAAGAATNGGATTCACAGGTAGACGAGAAATTGGTCACGGGAGATTGGCCCGCAGAGGAATCGCGGCTGTGCTTCCGTCAATTGATGAATTTCCGTATGCGATGCGTGTTGTTTCCGAGATCACTGAATCAAATGGATCAAGTTCGATGGCATCGGTTTGCGGAGCAAGTCTTGCACTCATGGATGCGGGGGTTCCGTTAAAAGCGCCAGTAGCAGGAATAGCGATGGGACTAGTTAAAGANGGAGACCAGTTTTCGGTGTTGACCGATATACTTGGAGATGAAGATCATCTCGGTGATATGGATTTCAAAGTGGCTGGAACGGCTGAGGGNATTACTGCTCTTCAGATGGATATAAAAATTGAAGGTATAACCGAGGAAATTATGGAAATTGCACTGCAGCAGGCCATGGATGCTCGTTTACATATCCTTACTTCTATGAACGCTACGTTGGCTGTTGGTCGTGAGGAGGTGGCAGATTCAGCACCACGAATGGGAGCAATGCAAATAGATGCCGATAAGATTAGAGATGTTATTGGAAAGGGTGGAGCAACCATACGTAGTTTGTGTGAGGAGACTAGTTCTACCATAGACATAACCGATGACGGGGCAGTAAAAATATACGCCGATGACAGTGCGGGNCTTCAAGCCGCTATTGATGCTATTNCGGCAATCGTTGCTGAGCCNGAGCCGGGNGCAATTTATGATGGTAAAGTGGTGAGAATTGTGGACTTTGGCGCTTTTGTAAATTTNATGCCAGGCACCGATGGTCTGGTGCACATATCACAGATAGCCTCTCAAAGAGTCAACAAAGTGACAGATTATTTGGCCGAAGGACAAGAAGTGCGTGTAAAGGTTTTAGAAATTGATAATCGCGGGAGAGTAAAGTTATCCATCAAAGAAGCCACTCTGGAGGAGCAATCGCGTTCCAAGAACGCTGATGATTGAGAAAAAACAGATACTAATCCTTCTGGTTGNAGTCTATAAAAGCTCAGGTTTGATCTTCTGAGCTAACGCCAACATCTCGTGTGCATGGCCTCTTGTTTTCTCAGTAATGTTTATTCCACCAAGCATTCTGGAAATTTCTTCAACTCGATCTTCGTCATTTAGTAACGTTAGGGTGGTTGATATCTTTTCCGAGTGCAGTTGTTGTTTCTTTGCAAGATAGTGGTTATTTGCATGTGAGGCTACTTGTGGTAAGTGTGTGATAGTTATCACTTGACTGATGCTGCCAAGTTTTTTCAATAGCCGACCAATTATCTCCGCAGTTGCTCCCCCAATGCCTACATCCACCTCGTCGAGAANTAGAGTAGGAATTTTTGAGTGCTCAGCTGCCACAATTTGAATTGCAAGGCTTATTCGTGATAATTCCCCGCCAGAAACTACTTTGTGCAGTTGGTTGTGGGGTTGGCCGCGGTTGGTGGAGATTAAGAATTCAATTCTTTCTGATCCTGAGGGATGGTAATTAGAATCGTTTCGAGGAACTAATTTTATCATTAACTCTGAATCTTTCATTTCAAGCTTTGCTAATTGCAAATTGATTTCAGAAGCCATTTTTTTTGCGGCTAGTTGTCTCGTATTCGATAGTTTTTGAGCTCGATCTTTGTACAGCATGGTTGTTTTTTCATATTGTTTTTGTAGAGTCTTCATTTTTTGTTCGTTTCGTTCGAGAGCTTTCAACTCGTCTTTGAGAACCAGCATGGCGGAGTCTAACTGATTAGGAGGAACCCTATGTTTCCTTGATAATTGAAAAATTGCAGAAATTCTTTCATTCACTTCCGCAAGCTTTTGTGGATTTGAATAAAGATTTTCTAATGCTGTTTTTATTTCGTAAGTTGCCTCTTCGACTTGAATCAAGCANGAACGNAGTAAGTCTGAGACATTTTCAAGGGATTTGGGTAAATAGCTCAACTCCCTCAGAATAGACAATGCCTCGCTTAGACTATCTCGAATATTGTGACTTGTGTTTGGACCACATAAATTAAGCAGTCGGTGGCTTTGTAGAAGTAGATTTTCAGAATTGGACAATAGCTTCTGTTCCTCCTCAAGTTTATCAAACTCNTCGGGTGCAACTGCCAATTTTTCCCATTCTTCAATTTGAAATTGCAAAAAATTTAGTCTGTCTGAACTTTTATTTGAACTACTTTCAAGTGACACTATGTCTTGCTGAATTTGATTTAACTCTCCGGCTATCTTATTTACTTCTGCACAACTTGCAGTTGCGCCAGCATAATCATCTAGTAAGAATCTGTAGTTATCTTGACGCATCAATGATTGNTGTTCATGTTGGCTGTGAATACCGATCAAAAAACTGCTAAGTTTCTGTAATTGTTGCATCGTACACGCACGCCCATTAATGTAGGCACGAGTTCGTTTCCCTTCGTTGAAAACGCGTCTTAGCACACAATCATTGTCGCTCGTAAATTGCTCTTCATGTAGCCAGCTTGCAGCTCGATTAATTTTTGTGATATCAAAACTGGCACTTATCTCCGAGTGGCCCTTGGTCAGACCTAATGCNTCGGTGTCCGCGCGCNCCCCAAGAGTCATCGCAAGAGCATCTAGAATTAGTGATTTACCGGCTCCTGTCTTACCACTTATTGCCGAAGTCCCACCTAAAAATTCGATTTCTAAATGTTCAATTAAGGAAAAGTTATGAATATTTAATGATGTTAGCAATGTTGCTTCCTGTTTTTTATTGTTTATACACTTCCAACTCGTATATGGCAATTGCTTGAAACTAATTTGTTTGTCCCCATATTATGAAAGGATGCAAATTTGGTAAATGTTTACAGGAGTGTTTAGTGTCACAAGAAATTGATAACGAGTCCGCAAGCATTATTGACCCCGAGAAAAACTCGAATGACGAATCTGAAACGTCTGAAAAGCAAGATCAAACAGAGGCAGACAATACCAAGCGTGAGTTGATAGAGGTTAAGGATAAAGTCCTTCGTATTCAAGCGGAAATGCAAAATGTTCGTCGTCGAGCACAGCGAGACGTAGAAAATGCTCATAAATTCGCGCTAGATAAGTTTGTGTCCGCATTAATACCCGTTGTGGATAACCTCGATAGGGCGATTGATACGATTAACGAAGCTGATGANGCTCAGAGGCCAGTNGCTGACGGTCTNAAGTTGACATTGAAAAGNTTCNTNGACGTTTTAACACAATTTAATGTAGAGCAGGTTGANCCGTCTGGAGTACCTTTTGACGCAGAGCTGCACCAAGCAGTTAGTACGGTNNTNAACAGTGAAGTAGAGCCAAATACTGTCATTGATGTCTATCAGAANGGCTATGTACTCAANGGCCGATTAGTCCGACCAGCAATGGTAACGGTCGCAAAAGTTTGACGAGACTTGAATTAAAAGAATTAATGCCCAAATACCAAAGTATAAGCTTAGAGACAAAGAATTCAAAATTACCCTGAAGAAATTCATAGGAGAAACCTGTAATGGGAAAAATAATTGGAATTGACCTAGGAACAACCAACTCGTGTGTTTCAGTGCTCGAGGGAGAGAAGCCAAAGGTAATCGAAAATTCGGAAGGGTCGCGAACTACCCCTTCTGTTGTGGCGTTTGCAGATGATGGAGAAATTTTAGTTGGTCAGTCTGCGAAGCGACAGGCAGTTACTAATCCAACGAACACCGTTTATGCAGTTAAGCGTTTAATTGGTCGGCGATTTGAAGACAAGGTTGTTCAGAAAGACATCGAAATGGTTCCCTATAAAATCGTAAAGGCAGACAATGGTGATGCATGGGTTGAAATTAAGGGAGAGAGTAAAGCAGCGCCTCAAATTTCTGCTGAAGTTCTCAAAAAAATGAAGAAAACTGCAGAAGACTATATTGGAGAAAATATTTCTGAAGCGGTTATCACTGTGCCAGCATACTTTAATGATTCCCAAAGACAAGCCACTAAGGATGCAGGGCGCATTGCCGGATTGGACGTGAAGCGAATTATAAACGAGCCAACGGCTGCGGCCCTGGCTTATGGGATAGACAAGGTCTCCGGTGATCGTGTGGTGGCTGTTTATGATTTGGGGGGAGGTACCTTTGATATCTCGATTATTGAGATTGCGGATGTNGATGGCGAAAAGCAGTTCGANGTTTTAGCCACAAATGGAGATACATTCCTTGGTGGGGAGGATTTTGATTTACGGTTAATTGAATATTTGTCCCAAGAATTCAAGAACGAGAGNGGGATGGACTTGCATGGAGACCCTCTTGCAATGCAACGCCTTAAAGAGGCAGCTGAAAAAGCAAAAATTGAACTATCATCAAGCCAGCAGACAGAAGTTAATCTTCCATACATCACGGCCGATGCAACTGGTCCCAAGCATCTAGTGGTTAAATTGACACGCAGTAAATTGGAAGCGCTTGTTGAGGAATTGGTTGAGAGATCGTTGGAACCATTGAGAATTGCCTTAAAAGACGCGGATAAAAGTGCGTCTGAAATAGATGAGATAATTTTAGTGGGGGGTCAAACTCGTATGCCCTTGGTGCAAGAGCGAGTGTCAGCTTTTTTTGGAAAAGAACCAAGNAAAGATGTCAATCCTGATGAAGCGGTAGCTGTTGGCGCAGCCTTACAAGGTGCAGTTTTAGCGGGGGATGTGACCGATGTGCTTCTCCTGGACGTGACGCCCCTCACTCTTGGTATTGAGACTATGGGTAGCGTTGCTACTCCCGTTATAGAGAAAAACACGACGATTCCTACGAAAAAGTCGCAGATTTTTTCCACGGCTGATGATAATCAGACAGCAGTGACGATACACGTTGTGCAAGGTGAAAGAAAGCAGGCGATCCAAAATAAGTCTCTTGGTAGATTTGACCTAGCTGATATTCCTCCAGCTCCGCGAGGAATGCCACAAATCGAGGTTACATTCGATATAGATGCGAATGGGATATTAAACGTAAGTGCCAAAGATAAAGCGACGGGTAAAGAACAATCAATCGTTATTAAAGCGTCGTCGGGTCTTTCTGATGAAGAAATCGAGTCAATGGTTCGTGATGCGGAGGCAAATGCAGAAGAAGATAAGCGTTTTGCCGAGCTGGTTCAAGCTAGAAATGCTGCGGACGGGATTGCTCATGCTGCAACCAAAACAATTCAGGAAGCGGGTGAAAAGATCGGTGATGCGGAGAAGGGTGCGATTGAGGAGGCAGTCAAAGCGGTTGAAGAGGCTGTTCAAGGTGACGACAAGGATAAGATCGATTTAGCAGCAAAAACTTTATCTGAAATGTCGTCAGAACTTGCACAAAAGCTCTATGCAAATCAAAATCAAGCCCAGGGCACTGACAGTANGACCGGTGAAGATTCAAGTGATGGTAANGAAGACGTTATGGATGCCGAATTTGAAGAAGTTAAAGAGGAAACAAAGTAATAGCAAGTAGAAGATGCGGTGCGCTCAAGTGATTTTCTTTCAGGCGCGAACACGTCGTTCGCGCCTTTTTTAGTGGTTACGTCAGGTGGTGGATAGCGAGTTTATGGCAAAACGCGATTATTATGATGTTTTAGGNNTAAGTAAAGATGCTTCTGGTAGTGAGATCAAAAAGGCATTTCGTCGAACCGCAATGAAATATCATCCAGATCGTAATCCGAATAATCAACAGGCCGAAGAAAAGTTTAAAGAGGCACAGGAGGCATATGAAGTTCTGAGTGACGGAGAAAAAAAGGACAATTACGACCGTTTTGGACATGCTAATACTGGGAATGCCCAAAACGCTGGTGCTGGTTTTAGCGATATTTTCGGAGACGTTTTCGGAGACATTTTTGGAGGTTCCGGCGCAAGCTCTAACCGCGGCGGGTCTGCGCGAGGTTCAGATCTCCGCTACGATCTCCAGCTGGAGTTAGAGGATGCGGTGCGCGGAAAAACAGTGGAAATTAATATTCCAACTAAGGACACCTGCGCTACTTGCAAAGGCTCAGGGGCACGGCCCGGTTCCTCACCCCGAACTTGTAATTCATGCCAAGGGGCAGGCCAAGTAAGGATGTCTCAGGGCTTTTTTTCTGTNCAACAAACCTGCCCAAAGTGCAGAGGGCGGGGACAAATGATTACTGATCCATGTGGTGAGTGTCATGGTCAGGGAGTGTTGGAAAANAGTAAAACATTGTCGGTAAAAATTCCTCCAGGCGTTGACACAGGAGATAGAATACGACTTTCTGGAAAAGGTGAAGCTGGTCCCCACGGGGGAGCAAATGGGGATCTATATGTCCAAATGAACGTTGCTGAGCACAACATTTTTGTTCGAGACGGCGCAAATNTACATTGTGAAGTCCCAATAAGTTTCAGCCAAGCTGCACTGGGAGGCGAACTAGAAGTTCCCACCTTGTCTGGGAGAGTCAAGTTGAAAGTGCCNCCAGAAACGCAGACGGGTAAGCTATTTCGNTTGAGAGGNAAAGGAGTTACTCAGGTTNGAAGTGCGGGAGTGGGTGACCTCCTTTGCAGAGTGTCTGTTGAAACACCAGTAAATTTGTCGTCAAAACAAATAAAGCTACTCGAGACGTTCGACAAGAGCCTCGGAACGAGTAGCAGGCACTCCCCTCGGAGTGATAGCTGGTTTGGAGGTGTGAAAACCTTTTTCGATAACCTAACCAAAGGTTAGAGACTTATAAAGTTCTAAAAATTTGAGCGTCAAAATATGTTACGTATAGTTATAAGCGGAGCTACTGGTCGAATGGGGCGAACTCTAACAGCCCTCTTGGCAGAAACAGCTGATGCATGTCTGGTAGGTGCGGCAGAAAGCCCTAATTGTAATTATATCGGATCAGATGTCGGAGAACTATCTGGTGTAGGCAAGATGGGAATAGCTGTTGTGGGAACATTAAAAGCGTCGTCAGACAACATTGATGTGTTAATCGACTTTTCGTCCGTTTCTTCAACGCCTGCGAACGCTGAATGGTGTGCAAAACTAGGAATTCCCATAGTGATCGGAACTACTGGATTGAGCGAAGCAGATTTAAAACGGATTGATTTAGCAAGNAAAGCAATACCAATATGTATGGCTAGTAACTTTTCTATCGGCATCAATCTTTGCTACAGACTGGTGGAGATGGCGGCTGATGCTTTGAAAAATGATGATGTCGATATCGAGGTTTGTGAAGCACACCATAANAAAAAATTGGACGCTCCGTCTGGTACGGCGCTGTCTCTTGGACAGGTTATCGCCGATGCTCGTGGGCAAGAATTAGATGAGGTGGCTGTATATGATCGTAAAAGTCAANTCGTAAAGAGAACTCCTCAATCTATAGGTTTTACAAGTATCAGAGGGGGGGACATTGTGGGTGATCACACAGTCTTGTTTGCGGGTGAAGGGGAACTCGTTGAAATAACTCATCGCGCATCAAGTCGAATGGCATTCGCGAGAGGAGCGCTTAGGGCATCAAGGTGGTTGATACAAAAGCCGCCTGGGCTTTATAATATGCGACATGTTCTCGGGTTTAACTAAGTTTTTAGATCAATTTTCATTAAATAGGTGACCTAGCTAGACAATAAACATTACTTTTCTATACACTGTCAGTGTGGTTGTTTTGACTGGATTGTAAACTCAATTGGAGTGTTGACTTAGATCAGTAAACCTGTAAACGAGATGAGACTTTGATTCTCATCTCGTTTTTTTATGTCTGGTGGGTAGGCCTCAGTAGTTAAAGAGAAAATTTGTTGTGGCGTGGTAAAATTTGAGGGATTCTGTTGGAGGACAGTTTGTGGATCCAAAGGTAGATTCATATGCAGTGTTGGCTCTTGCTGATGGAACTGTTTTTATAGGTAGAGCAATAGGAGCACTAGGTATTTCTGTAGGGGAAGTTGTGTTTAATACGGCTATGACCGGGTATCAAGAGATTCTTACAGATGCAAGTTACGCTCGTCAGATTGTCACTCTTACGTATCCCCATATTGGTAATGTTGGTACAAATATACAAGACGAGGAGTCAGATAATGTTTGGGCATCAGGACTTGTGGTGAGAGACTTACCAATGGTCGCCTCAAATTTTCGTAATGAAAAATCCCTTGGAGCTTACCTATGTGATAGAAATGTTGTTGCAATAAGTGATATTGATACTCGTAAACTTACTCGAATTATCAGAAACACTGGCTCGCAAAACGGCTGCATAATTGCAGGATCTAGAGATGCTGACAAAGCGATAGCATGCGCCCGGGACTTTGCTGGATTAAAGGGAATGGATCTTGCGAAAGAGGTGTCAATTTTGGAACCGAAAGAGTGGTATCAGGCTAGTTGGCGCTTGAAAGCGGAATCGTCAACCACTCAAAACTTGCGTTGTAAGGTAGTTGCCTATGACTTTGGTGTTAAACAAAGCATATTAAGAATGTTTATTGATAGATGCTGTTCAGTAACAATAGTTCCTGCACAAACACCGGCTAGTGAAGTTTTAGCAATGAAACCGGATGGTGTATTTTTATCAAATGGACCGGGTGACCCGGAACCATGCGGATATGCAATTGATGCTATAAAAGCTTTTTTAAGTCAAGATATTCCAATATTTGGTATATGNCTGGGTCATCAATTACTAGCTTTAGCGTCTGGCGCTACCACAAAAAAGATGAAGTTCGGTCATCATGGTGCAAATCACCCCGTATACGACGTAAAAAATGACAGAGTTTTGATCACCAGTCAAAATCACGGCTTTGCAGTTGATGAGGCATCTTTGCCGTCAAATCTGCTAGTTACCCATCGATCTTTGTTTGACGGATCACTGCAAGGTATTGAGAGAGTTGATAAGCTTGCATTCAGTTTCCAAGGACATCCAGAAGCGAGTCCGGGACCACATGATGCGGCCCCTCTTTTCGATCGATTTGTACACATGATGGAATCTATTAAATAATTATGACAAGTATTTCATTGCAAATAGTTTGAAAAAACTTGTATCTAGGGAAAAGTACGAACAAGAAACATGCCAAAAAGAAATGATATTAATAGTGTTCTGATAATTGGTGCTGGTCCAATCGTAATCGGTCAGGCTTGCGAATTCGATTATTCAGGTGCTCAGGCTTGCAAAGCTCTTCGAGAGGAGGGCATTCGAGTTGTTTTGGTGAATTCTAATCCTGCCACCATAATGACTGATCCGTCGATGGCAGATGCTACTTACATTGAACCGGTACACTGGCAGACTGTAGCTAAAATTATTGAGAAAGAACGCCCCGATGCCCTTCTGCCCACAATGGGTGGGCAAACTGCCCTAAACTGTGCGTTAGATTTATCAAAACATGGAATTTTAANTAAGTACAACGTAGAGATGATAGGGGCAAATGCCAGCGCAATTGATAAGGCAGAAGATCGCGAAAGATTCGANATTGCTATGCGAAAGATAGGTCTGACAACGCCTAATTCCGGTGTTGCACACAGNTTGGAGGAGGCAAACCAAATTGCTGATAGATTTGGATTTCCATGTATTATCAGGCCGTCATTCACAATGGGAGGTTCCGGGGGCGGCATTGCGTATAACCGAGAAGAATTTGGAATAATATGCCGAAGAGGATTAGATCTATCTCCCACTGATGAATTATTAATCGATGAATCACTTATCGGTTGGAAAGAATTTGAAATGGAGGTTATGCGGGATTGTAATGATAATTGCATCATTGTGTGCGCGATTGAAAATTTTGATCCAATGGGCATTCACACAGGGGATTCAATCACTGTTGCACCAGCTCAGACGCTAACGGATAAAGAATATCAGTTGATGCGTGATGCATCAGTCAGAATTTTACGCGAAATTGGGATTGAAACAGGTGGGTCTAATGTGCAGTTTGCCGTGAATCCTGTTAAAGGAGATTTAGTGGTTATTGAGATGAATCCGAGAGTCTCTAGGTCTTCGGCATTAGCCTCAAAAGCAACTGGATTTCCAATTGCTAAAATAGCAGCCAAGTTATCAATCGGTTATACCCTGAATGAGTTGAGAAATGAAATTACGGGTGGTAGGACTCCTGCGTCTTTTGAACCCACCATAGACTATGTGGTTACTAAAGTCCCTAGGTTTGCTTTTGAAAAGTTTAACCAAGCAAGTGCTGTTTTAACTACCCAAATGAAATCAGTCGGCGAGGTAATGGCGATAGGTCGGACATTTCAAGAATCGCTTCAGAAGGCATTGCGGGGATTAGAATTAGGTTTTTCTGGCCTAGATCCGTTATTTAAAGCACATGAGAATGATTTAAGTTACCTTAAGAATCAGCTGTCCGAGGCTACACCAGAACGAATTTGGTATATTGGCGACGCATTTCGTGTTGGTATGACCTGCGATGATGTCCATGAGATGACTAATATCGATTATTGGTTCCTGTCTCAAATAGAGGATTTAATTTCTGAGGAAAGATCCCTCCAAGCTACTTCTGTATTTAATAAGAGNACGATTTTCCGACTAAAACGNAAGGGATTNTCTGATCNCCGTCTAGCCGAACTCACTGGTAAAACTGAGAAANCTATNAGGAAATTTAGGTGGGATAAANAACTCTTNCCNGTTTATAAGCGTGTTGATACATGTGCAGCAGAATTTGCGACGGACACAGCATATATGTATTCCACTTATGAGGAGGAATGCGAGTCACACGCAACTGAAAACAAGAAGATTCTTATATTGGGAGGTGGTCCAAATAGAATTGGCCAAGGTATTGAGTTTGATTATTGTTGCGTGCATGCGTCGTTGGCACTGCGTGAAGAAGGTTTCGAAACGATAATGGTGAATTGTAACCCTGAAACTGTGTCCACAGATTTCGATATCTCAAATAGACTATATTTTGAGCCTGTAACTCTTGAGGACGTGCTAGAAATTATNCGAGTGGAAAATCCAAGCGGAGTTATAGTCCAATTTGGTGGGCAAACCCCNTTAAGGTTGGCGCGGTCCCTCGAAAATGAGGGGGTAAAGATAATAGGCACTTCGCCAGACGCTATTGATCGCGCAGAAGATCGTGAACGATTTCAAAATATGATTAANAAATTAGCTTTATTGCAGCCAAATAATGCTACAGCCCGCAGCATTGACGAAGCCATGAATTTGGCTCAAATGATTGGGTACCCGTTGGTAGTAAGGCCCTCCTACGTNCTTGGCGGGAGGGCAATGGAAATTGTTTATAAGAATGAAGAACTTTTGCGCTACATGGAGACAGCAGTAAGTGTAGGAAATGACGCGCCTGTCTTACTTGATTTATTTTTACCAGACGCAATTGAAATTGATATTGATGTTGTGAGCGATGGAAATAATATAGTTTTAGGCGCTATTATGCAGCACATAGAGCAGGCGGGAATTCATTCGGGCGATTCGGCCTGTTCACTTCCTCCACACAGTTTGAGTGCAAATTTGCAAGATAAGATGCGAGATATGTGTGTAAAAATGGCTCGTGAGTTAGGTGTAGTTGGATTAATGAATGTACAACTTGCTATTCAAGATGGTGAAATTTATGTTATTGAGGTAAATCCGCGTGCTTCTCGGACCATACCGTTTGTTTCAAAATGTATTGGGATCTCTTTGGCGCAAATTGCCGCGAAATGTATGGCTGGAACGTCTCTGAAATCGTTAAGTTTTACTAAAGAAATTGAACCGGTTTTGTATGGAGTCAAAGAGGCTGTTTTCCCATTTAATAAATTTCCCGGTATTGATCCTATTTTGGGACCCGAAATGAAGTCAACTGGTGAGGTAATGGGAATCGGGGCTTCTTTCGCTGAAGCATATGGTAAAGCTCAATTAGGATCTGGAGAAATTCTCCCAAGTTCTGGAAATGTGTTCATTAGCGTAAGAGATAGGGATAAACAGTTAGTACCAGCTATGGCAGAGGACCTAGAGAAATTAGGCTTCTGTTTGTTTGCTACAAGAGGTACCGCAGAGGTAATAAAATCTCATGGAATATCTGTTTCAATTGTCAACAAGGTACAAGAAGGACGACCTCATATAGTAGATATGATAAAAAGTGATCAAATTGACTTAATTATAAATACCACTGAGGGGAGGAAAGCAATTTCCGACTCCTCTACAATTCGGTCTAAAGCAGAGCAACATCAGATCTATTACACTACAACGATGGCGGGAGGAAGAGCAGTTTGTGAGACATTGAAGTTTTCTAAAAATTTGAAAGATATTACTGTTAGAAGTCTCCAATCTGTCCACAAAGAGGTGGAGTTATGAAAAAAAATCCAATGACAGTAACAGGGGAAAAGGAGCTCAGAGAAGAATTAGACAGGCTTAAAACCCTTCAACGTCCGGCCATCATAAATGCGATAGCATCTGCTAGGGAACATGGAGATTTGAAGGAGAATGCGGAGTATCATGCAGCCCGTGAACAACAGAGTTTTGTTGAGGGTCGTATACAAGATATAGAGGGTAAGTTATCGAATGCTCAAATCATAGACATAACAAAAATTTTGCCAAGTGAGCGAGTTATATTTGGATGCAGAGTAACCATTACTGATCTGAAAACAGAGAAAACATATAATTATCGCATAGTTGGCGATGATGAGGCGGAAGTTAAGCAGGGAAAGATTTCTTATAAATCACCAATCGCCAGGGCACTCATTGGTAAAGACTGTGGTGATTGTGTCGTTGTTAAAGCGCCGGCTGGGGACGTCGAATATGAAATTGAAGTTGTCGATTACGTCTAAAGTTAATTGAAATTAGGGACCTGTAACAAAAATAACATCAAGGCTTTTTGTGCGTGAAGGCGATTTTCTGCTTCGTCCCAAACCACTGAAATGGATTCATCCTCAAGTAGTTCTCCGGTAACTTCCTCGTTTCGATGCGCCGGTAAGCAGTGCATAAAGAGAGCGCCTTCAGCGGCTAATGACATGAGATTATGATCGACTTTAAAATCTGAAAATTGAGTAAGACGGAGTTGCCTTTGATCCTCTTGTCCCATCGAAGCAAACACATCTGTTGTGACTAAATTTGCTCCTCGAGCCGCTGTCTGAGGAGATTGAGAAATCGTGACACGATCTTTTGCTAAGCTAGTAAGCTGCTGATTGGGTTCAAAGCCCTCTGGACATGCAATTTTAAGATCAAAGTCAAGTAGCATAGAAGCATGGATCCATGATTGACACATGTTATTTCCGTCACCTATCCACGCGACAGTTTGTCCCTCCAGAGTTCCGCGGAATTCCATAAAAGTTTGTATATCTGCGAGTAATTGACAGGGATGAAAATCATCACTTAGACCGTTAATAACTGGAACCTTTGAGTGTTCAGCGAACTCTTCAATATCTGCTTGCTTAAAAGTTCTCATCATTACAATATCTACCATACTGGAGATTACTTTGGCAGCATCACAAATAGGCTCTCCGCGACCGAACTGTGTATCTTTTGTTGATAAGAATAATGCGGACCCTCCTAACTGAGACATGCCAGCCTCGAAGCTGACTCGGGTTCGAGTAGAGGATTTTTCAAAGAACATTGCTAGCACTTTCCCATTTAGCAACTCGCGGAGGTGATCTTTATGCCGATTTGCTTTAAGAAAGTTTGCATTGCGAACTATTGTTAACAATTCATCTTTGTTTAGATCCAGAAGAGTGAGAAGGTGTCTTGGATTACTTGTCATTTTTAATCTTCAACAAAATCGAGAATAAGTGGTGCAAGTATATCGACCAACAGATCTATCTGATCATCACTCATTATAAGTGGTGGCAAGAGCCGAATGACCGAGTCAGCGGTAACATTTATGAGTAGACCTTTATCTAATGCTGAATTGAATAAAGATTTACATGGTCTGTCGAGCTGGATTCCGATCATACACCCTTTTCCTCGAATGTCTGATACATTGGTCGCGTTTTTTAGTCTCAATTCGAGGCCGTGCATTATTGACTTACCAATAATTTCGGCTCGTTCAGAGAGGTTTTCTTTACAGATATATTCCACTGAGGCCAAGGCTGCGGCGCATGAAAGTGGATTGCCACCAAATGTTGATCCATGATTGCCAGGTTTCATTAAGTCCGCCGCCCAGTTGCTAGCTAGGCAAGCTCCTATTGGGACACCATTTCCAAGTCCTTTTGAGGTGGTAACAACGTCGGGCACAATGTCGTTGTGTTGATAACAAAAATATTTCCCTGTGCGACCATTCCCTGTTTGTACTTCATCGATCATCAGCAGCCAATTATTTGTTTTGCATAAACTTTGTAATTCATTAAGATAGTTTTTGTTAGGTATATTTATACCTCCCTCACCTTGAATGGGCTCCACAAATACTGCACATATGTTTGCATTGTTGGAGGCTATCCTTTCTACAGAGGAGATATCGTTGAAGGGCGCTCTGACAAATCCACTGACCAAAGGCTCAAATCCAGCTTGAACTTTGCGACCACCCGATGCACTCAGCGTAGCCATGGTTCGCCCATGAAAGGCATTATCCATCACCACAATAGTTGGTAATTTGAGACCGCATTTATTTCCATGTAATCTAGCAATTTTGATCGCTGCTTCGTTCGCTTCAGCTCCAGAGTTACTAAAAAAAACCCGACGCATTTTAGAAATTTTACAGAGTGTTTCTGCTAGTTGAATTTGTTTCGGAATACTAAAAAAATTTGAACAGTGTACTAATTCCTTTGCTTGTTCTGCAACGGCATTCGCAACTGACGGGTGAGAGTGTCCCAACCCGCATACGGCAATACCAGACAAACCATCTANGTATTTTTTTCCATGTTGGTCCCAAACCCAGCAACCNTCGCCTCNCACTAATGAGCACTGGCTGGGACCATAAGTATTCATTAAAGAGTCATTTTGCATTCTGNAATATATACTCCTAATACTTTGATTNTGTNAAAATAAAAAAAGGCGACATAGCCGCCCACTACTGAATGATATCTTGGTTTACAACTTCTGGCAAACTTTGCCCACTGGATTGCAATAAAAGTCTACANCNGGCTTNGTAGGGTGATTTTGAGAACTCATTTTCTGCAGTAACAAAAATATTACTTGTCCAAAATAACTTCGATTTAAATTCTNTTTATNGTGGCTATCGATTTTTAATTTTAAGGGTTATCATAGAANTNTTTTGGATNGAGTAAGGACAGCATAAATGGACGTCATGGAAAACATAGCAGAGCAANTAAAGAATAACCCGGTAATTATTTATATGAAAGGGTCACCAANGCAGCCTCAATGTGGCTTTTCAGCTCGGACTGTTCAGGCTCTAATGGACTGTGGACGCGAGTTTGCTTATATCGATGTTCTGTCAAATCCGGAGATCAGAGCGAATTTACCTAATTTCGGTAACTGGCCGACATTTCCGCAACTTTGGGTTCTGGGAGAGCTGATTGGTGGGTGTGATATTGTTTCTGAAATGCACGAAAATGGAGAACTGCAAACTCTAATAGACGGTGCAATAAACGAGAGTGCCGCGGCAGGTTAAAGGTGCGTCTTCAACTGGAACACATTTTTACAAAATCAGCTGAGTGGGGAGAAATAGCTCTTGTTTGATCCTCACATAGACTATTTTGTCAAGAAATGGTATCTTGATGTACTGAGAAATTCCGAGCACGTCGATCATTTAAAAATCGTCTCAAAGTGATAGTCATGACTGGAAAAGCTAGTTCTTCCCAAGGAATTGAGTGCTCATCAAATAGGTTGACCTCCGACGATTCGGCGGTAGTTGAGTAGGATGGATCTATCAGTTGAGCGCGATAGAAGAGGTACACTTGGTTAATTCGTGGAATGTCGAAAATGGCAAAAAGCTCTACGTCCTCTAACTTCGCTAAACATTCTTCGTAACACTCTCTCACAGCTCCGTCCCTAGTAGATTCTCCGTTTTCCATAAAACCCGCTGGCAGTGTCCAAAATCCCAATCTAGGAGAAATAGCTCTCTTGCAAAGAAGAATACGATGGTCGAATGTTGGAATNGTTCCAACGATTATTTGCGGGTTTTGATAATGAATCTTNTTNCACTTAACACAAACAAATCGGTACCTATCGTCGCCGTCGGGGATCGCTTTAACAACCTTACCACTGCAATCAGAACAGTATTTCATGAGCTTCACCTTTTCCCTTGTTCGATTATAATGGAGAAATGCATGAAAAACTTATTCGGAGTTTAAAAAAAAATGGTTTAGTCAGGGTGAAAGCTCCGTTGATGGGCCATCCTCAGTGTGCTGCCGTGCTTGTGTTACTCTGTGAGGGAGGTGATGATTTTGAAATTCTGCTCACTAAAAGATCTAAATTGGTAACCCATCACCGTAGAGAAGTAGCATTTCCCGGGGGCATTTGGGAACCGTGTGATACAGATATGCTTGAGACCGCATTCAGAGAGACAAAAGAGGAAATTGGATTATCAAGAGATCATATAGAGCCAATAACTACACTAACACCGATTATGCCACTCAATGGCGAGACATATGTGACGCCATTTGTGGCACATATGACAGGAAAACCGGAATTAACTTTACAATCGTCAGAAATAGATTGTGTATTCCGTGTTCCAATAAATTACTTTTTATTGGCGACCAATTATGAATATTTTATGGTTAAGTACAGAAATCATCAGAAGAAAGTCCCAATGGTTCACTTTCATAATTACAGGATATGGGGCATGACACTTCGAATCATCATTGATATGTTGAATTCTTTCGGTGATGCAAATATTAAATTCAATATCACTTAAACCATTGCCCTCAAATATCGGTTGTGTGGAGTGCGAGATTTGTGCTAGAAACTGCATGGTTGGGTGATAATGGGTAGTAACAGATCTTTTTCGATCTATGCAATTTTAGGTTAGGTTGGGGCGGTGATGATAGGAAAAATATTTGCCTTTTAAGATGTTGAAATTATTTCTCTGTGTAATCCTGTGACTCTAATGCCCGAACGAAAAGTTTCTTAATCATAACGCTGTTAAACTCTGCAGTCTCAAATCTGTAACGGTGAAACGGAAAGCTGACGTTGCCATCCGGTATACGTTGCAATTGCTCCAATGCAAGGCCATTGAGTGTTTTAGGCCCATCGGTAGGTAAGCTCCAACCTATTGACTTATTAATTTCACGGATAGTAGCTGCGCCGTCAATCAAAAAGACATCTTCGTCATATTTTACAATTTCATGTTCCTGATGCGAGGCGTGGCTTGTGAAATCGCCTACGATTTCCTCAAGAATGTCTTCAAGTGTTACTAAACCTTGAACTTCTCCATATTCATCAACGACAATGGCAAAACGTTTCCGATGTTTTTGAAAGCTAAGAAGTTGTTTTGTCAGGCTTGTACTTTCTGGAATAAAGTAAGGTTCTTCGGAGAATCTAATAACGGTATTGTAATTCACATTGTCTGAGCTGAGGAGTTTATGTCCTCTTCGAACCTTAAATACCCCAACAATTTTATTGATATCACCCTCATAAATTGGCAACCGACTGTATTCAGAGTTAGATATTTGTTCCACTAAGATGCTCAGGGAATTTTCTAAATCTAGTCCAAAAATTTCATTACGAGGAATCATAATGTCTTCAACGGTGACATTTTCTAAATCTAAAATTGCGGTTAACATTCTTTGGTGGTTACCCGGTATTTTGTGAGAAGAGCTATCTACAATTGACCGCAACTCCTCGGTATTGAGACCATCATCACGATGCTTTTTGGGATCAAATCCTAGTTGAGCGATCAGGCTATTGGTTAATTGATTGACTACCCAGACTAGAGGAGACAATATATGTAACAAAGGTTTCAAGATATGACTTGCTTTAAAAGCAAACCATTCAGGATTTTGCGCAGCAATACTCTTTGGTGTAACTTCAGAAAAAACTAGCACTAATATGGTCAGTGTGGCGGTTGCGACCCATGGTGCTGCGGTCGGTCCCACGTATATGATTGCCAACATGTTGGCAATGATAGCGGCCAAAATGTTTACTGCGTTGTTGCCTATTAATATTAACCCGATGAGTCGATCTGGAGCAGCCAGCAATTTAGCGGCTCGTCTTGCGCCCGCGTTACTTTTTCGCTGATGGCGTAATTTGTATCGATTGAGGGACATCATGCCCGTCTCAGATCCTGAGAAAAAAGCCGAAATCAATAGCAAGATTATCAGAATTGTCCACAACGCTAAGGAATTAGAAGAATCCAAAAATTGCAGGCCTCAAAAAAACTAAGAAGAATTAATGTTGTATTAGTTCGCGAACTTTGGCAATAGACTTTTATGAATAAATAGTAACGCTCATAATTTGATTAAGTACTCTGTTACGAATTTACTTCCCATAAAGCCTAAACCTAAACAAGTAAAACTAATCCACGTCAGTCTAATCGCGAGTTTGCCCCGCCAACCTTTCAGAAACCGACCAAGCAATAAAATTGCAAAACAAAACCAAGCCGTGCTACTAAAAAAAACTTTATGCAGAAGTTTTTGCGCTTGTAAATCTTCATAAAAGAAAAATCCAGTGATGAGTGAAATAGATAGAAAAATTTCACTCAATAAAATGATTCTGAAGAGAACCTTTTCCATAACTTCGAGGGATGGTAAAGAGCGGACCACTTCATTTTGACTTTTGTATTTTAGTTGTCTGATTTGAAGTTGGATCAGGAGTGCTTGAAGTGAGGAGATGGTGATGAGACTATAGGCTAGTATCGAAGTGACTACGTGAACTTGTAGAGCCGGCGATACTGGCATGGTTGGTTTACTTCCCGATGTAATTGCGGCAACAAGTAATATTGTCCCTGAGATAGGAAAGAGTAAAATGTATAAAGTATTTAAGATGGTATTTAGCTGTTTTGTTAGCACTAACGCATTTGTTACAAAAGTTATAAGTACACAAACGTTAATTAAACTCAAATCTAAGCCGTCAGGGTCAGTTATAAGAGCAATGGTGGTTCCTCCATGCATTATTAGTGCAACAGTTGTTAGATATTTTAACTTTGAGCTATCAGAAACGAGATTACGCCGACTTTGAGACTTTTGATAAACAAAGGCAACTGAGTAAAGAATTATGGTTATTACGCAAAGTAAAGAATTCGTCATATATGGGTTCCCACACGCATTCTATGAGTGTGTCATAAACCTTGTATGGGTAGAAGAGCATGGGAAAAATTAAGTTAAATTGTTTTAGCCTTTGGGGTGATTGACTGTGCCAATTTTTGAAAACCTAAGTGGTCGTCTTACGTCCTCGCTAAAGAAGATTTCTGGTAGGACTAGCCTTAGTGAAACTAATATTCGAGATACTTTGCGACAAGTGCGCATTGCTCTGATAGAGGCAGATGTGGCTCTCTCGGTAGTAAAAGAAATTGTTGAACAGATAAAAGATCGAGCGTTGGGTCAGGAGGTAAAAAATAGCCTCACACCGGGACAACAATTCTTGAAAATTGTCCAAGCAGAGCTGACCACACTCATGGGGGGTAAAAACGAAGCACTTAATCTTTCTGTTCAACCACCCGCAGTGATTTTGATCGCTGGTTTGCAGGGTGCGGGAAAGACTACCACCGCTGCAAAATTAGCGAAGTTATTGATAGAGAGAGACAANAAGAAAGTCATGTTAGTTTCGGCTGACGTTTATCGTCCTGCAGCTATCAAGCAATTAGAGATTTTGAGTAGCGAAGTAAATGCTAAATTTTTTGAGAGTAAAAACACCCAGAACCCAGAAAAGATTGTTCAAGCCGCCATGCAAGACGCCAAAAAAAGTTTCATTGATGTGCTCATAGTGGATACTGCTGGAAGGCTACATGTTGATTCAGAGATGATGAGTGAACTCTCAAGGATCCAATTTAGTTGTGAGCCAATAGAGACCCTTTTCGTTCTTGACGCCATGACCGGACAGGATGCATCCAACACAGCAGCTGAGTTTAATCGTCAGTTGTCGNTGACAGGAATTATTTTGACAAAAGTTGATGGTGATGCCCGAGGTGGCGCTGCATTGACTGTGAAGAGGATTTCGGGAAAGCCCATAAAGTTTGTTGGTGTAGGTGAAAAAATTGACGATCTTGAGTCGTTTCATCCTGAACGGATTGCCTCCCGAATTTTAGGCATGGGAGACATGTTAAGTTTAATAGAGGANGCGGAACGAAAGGTTGATAAGCAGAAGGCACAAAAACTGGCAAGTAAATTTATTCGTGGTAAAACCTTTGACCTCGAGGATTTACGTGATCAATTACATCAGATGCGAGATATGGGAGGTATGTCGGGCATGATAGAAAAATTACCCGGCTTTCAGAATATGCCCANGGTTGCACAGCAATCGAACGCAATAAATCAGTTTGCACGCATGGAGGTAATCATAGACTCAATGACGCCTGAAGAGCGTCGTAATCCTGAAATTTTAAATGGATCACGAAAGCGGCGAATCACCCGCGGCTCTGGTACCACGATCCAAGACTTAAATCGGTTGGTAAAACAATACAAGCAAATGGGAAAAATGATGAAACGTATGAAAGGCCGAGATATGGGAAATATCATGCGTGGCTTGGTGGCTAAACACGTATCGCCCAAGGGAAGATATTGACAACAGTCTTTAGGATTTGCGCCCCAGTACCAAGCAGATCCCTGACATACTGTCTCAATTAGGAGACAAAATACTTTTTTTTCCTTANGCTATGTCTTACACTTACGCGCTTTTTTATCATCAAGTACTTAATNTNTTTTTAATTTAAAAAAAGCATTTTATCGGAAACCACATGCACTGATTACAGGATAAAAAATGGTAANAATACGATTGGCGCGCGGAGGCGCGAAAAAACGACCTTTTTACTATGTGACTGTATGCGACGCNAGGANGTCCAGAGATGGACGTTACATAGAGCGAATTGGATTCTTTAATCCCGTTGCAAGAGGCGCAGAGGAGCGTCTTCGCATAGATCTCTCGAGAGCATCATATTGGTCTGACCAAGGTGCAAAAATCAGCGACCGTGTTAGTGCGTTGTTGAAAGAGGCNNAAAAAGAGATAGCTTGACCGCTTCTTATGGAAAGTGTCTTATGTCAAAANAGTATTGTGCTCGGGAGAATCATATCCCCATATGGTGTGCGTGGTTGGGTCAAAATTAGGTCTTATACAGAAGAAATTGAGGGATTGATGAGTTACCAACCATTATGGGTTGATAAAGGTGGGCTAAAGCCACTGATTATAAATTATTGGCAGGTTCATGGTGCNGGTTTAATNGCTCNNATAGAGGGCGTCAATAATAGAGAGAAAGCTAGCTTTTGGTGTAAANGAAATATTCTNATTGGAAAAGACGCTTTGCCAAGGATTCATGCAGATGAATATTATTGGCATGAATTAATCGGATTACGAATAAAGAATATTTTTGCTGACCGAGACGAAGATCTGGGAGTGGTTATGTCCATGCTTGCTACAGGATCAAATGATGTGTTGTTGGTATCAGGCGATCAAGCCAGNCTTGATTCGCGTGAAAGGCTCATACCTTTTANCAAAGAGTACGTTTGTTCAGTCAACCAGGCCCATGGATATATTCAAGTGAANTGGGATCCTNCTTTTTAATGAAGTTTTGCCACCGGAACTTAAATAAATGAAAATTGCGGTTGTGACCATCTTGCCTGACATGTTTTCAATAATGTTCGATCATGGAGTCAGTGGTCGCGCGATAAAACGCGGGCTCGTTNATCTGGCTGTTTTCAATCCACGAGATTTTACTCAGGATATTCACCGAACTGTNGACTCGCGTCCATATGGCGGCGGACCAGGGATGATAATGATGGTTGAACCACTTAAAAAAGCAGTGGCAGCTGCGAGAAGTTGGGTGTCGGAGAGTGAAACTTTGGTAGTATACTTAAGTCCTCAAGGACAACTCTTGTGCCACTCTTTTATGGAGAAGACTGCTAAGAGAAAGGGCTTGATACTGGTGGCGGGACGCTTCGAAGGTGTAGATGAGAGGTTTGTGCGTCTTGAGGTTGATGAGGANTGGTCTATTGGAGACTATGTTTTGAGTGGAGGAGAATTGGCCGCCATGGTAGTTTCCGATGCAATAATTCGACTGATTCCTGGAGCATTGGGTCATGAAGATGCTGCAGTGCAAGATTCTTTTTCATCCGGGATGCTGGAACATCCGCAATATGCAAGACCAAAACTTTTTGGCGGCCTCAAGGTNCCGGAGGTTCTGCTATCAGGGGATCATGACAGAATAAAAAACTGGCGTAAAAGACAGTCACTAATAAGAACGCGTTCGANAAGACCAGATATTTTTGCATCGTTGAGCCTCAGTGAAGAGCAGCAAAACCTGATCCTTAAGGAGAATAATGATATTTAAAAGTGTGGTGGCTATATTTCCTGNANAACTATTCGGACCAAAGAGATTTAATTTTTGATTGTTAAAGTAAATGGAGNGTTAAAACATGACCGGCAAGACACCTATTATCGATGAGCTCGAAAAAGAACAGATNAATCGAGANATACCTCACTTTAGCCCCGGGGACACGGTCGTGGTTCAAGTCANAGTNAAAGAAGGTTCTCGCGAGCGCTTGCAGGCATTTGAAGGAGTTGTGCTTGGTAAAAGGAATCGGGGATTAAATTCGTCNTTTANTGTTCGAAAGATTTCTAGTGGTATTGGGGTTGAGCGTACTTTTCAAGTNTACAGTCCGTTAATTGACAGTATAACGGTCAAACGAAAAGGGGCGGTTCGTCGAGCAAAACTATATTACCTGCGTGACCGTTCTGGGAGATCTGCAAGAATTAAAGAAAAGTTAGGTTAAGCTAATTTTTAATTAGTTGTTTCAAACATTGTCANAAGCGTTTCANTTGGCGTATTNCCTCCTNNTNAAAATATGTAGTNTACCGATGTCGCTCCTGAGCTGTCGGCGCAGTATTTTCCCNAATTTGAGTGCGCACTGTTTACTGAGTGNTTGAAGAGGATTTTAATGAGGAAAACAAAGAGCAGAAGCTGTCNTGCGGAAACCAGGAAGAACAAAAAATATCTATTAAAAATCCCTGATAGAAAGCTTATCCTCGAAGTTCTCAAAAAGGCTAACTTTGCTCTTTCACTTGAAAATATNATGGATGCTTTATCTCTCGATTCAAAATACAAGCATTCGTTATTCAAACGCATTAATGCTATGGAGCGAGACGGACAGTTAATAACTAACCGTAAAAATGAATATAGTGTGCTGGATNAGTCGAGACTATTTGAAGGAAGAGTCATTGGGCATCAAAGGGGTTTTGGGTTTCTCGATTGTTTTNTAAAAGATATGAAAGATATTTTCTTACCCATCTGCGAAATGACTAAAGTNTTTGANGGGGACATTGTGATGGTTCGCATAGTCGGATTAGACCAAAAAGGTCGTCCTGAAGGTCTAGTGGAGANGGTAGTTGAACGAAAAACATCTCAATTAGTTGGGCAATTTTTTCTTAAAGAGGGAAGTGCTTTTGTAAAACCAGATAACCCTCGTATTAGTCGAGATATATTGATCCAATGCAAAAGGATTGATCAGGCATTAATTGGAAAAATTGTTGTAGTAAACGTTAACCACTCACCCTTTTTGAGTTCTCAACCCACAGGACAGATAGTCGAAATTCTTGGTGAAAGAAAAGACCCGGGCATTGAGATTGCGATGGCAATAAAAACTCATTTGATACCTCACGTATGGAGTAAAGAAGTCAGGTTAGAGACACAAAACATTGATGAGACCATTCAACTTTCCCCTNAGCGTGTTGATCTAAGGCAACTTCCTTTTGTAACTATTGATGGAGAGGACGCCAGAGATTTCGATGATGCCGTTTATTGTGAAGAAAAAAAAGATGGAGGTTGGAAATTAATCGTCGCNATTGCAGATGTATCTCATTATGTTTTACCGGATTCGGCAGTTAATGAAGAGGCATTAGAGCGCGGAACATCAGTTTATTTTCCTGATCATGTTGTTTCCATGTTGCCAGAAAAATTATCTAAAGAATTGTGCTCACTTTTGCCAAATGTGGATCGATTTTGTCTTGCTTGTGAAATGTATATTGACGTCTCGGGTAAGGTTCGAAAATTCCGATTTTTTCAAGGCATAATCAAGTCACACGCGAGAATAACTTACAGTCAAGTAGCAACAATTCTGGACAAATCAAGTCGTTNAGAGACAGCGAAAAATAAACCATTCTGTGANTTCACACCACAAATCATCGTGTTAAAGAGGTTATATGATGTGTTAAAAAGGCAGNGAANGTCGCGAGGTACTATTGATTTTGAAATTCAAGAAACGCGTCTCTTATTAGACGGACAGCGCAAAGTGTATAGTATAATTCCGCTGGAGCGAACAGTTGCACACAGGCTGGTGGAAGAGTGCATGCTATGTGCAAATGAGTGTGCTGCAAGGTTACTAAATGAAATCGGTTGCCCAACTCTTTACAGAGTACATCAGGCTCCAGATCCAGAAAAAGTCGACAGGCTCCGCTCGTTTCTGCAAGAAATTGGAATTGAACTTAATGGAGGCAGCGAGCCAAAGCCGCGGGACTACTCGCATGTNTTACGCGAGATTAACAACAGAACGGATAGATNGGTAATCGAGGCCCTTATGTTACGATCNATGAGTCGGGCAGTTTATCAGACAAACAATATCGGTCATTTCGGACTCTCTTACGGNGTCTACACACACTTCACCTCTCCGATACGACGGTTCCCGGATTTGATTGTTCATAGGATAATTCGAAATTCTTTTNAAAATGAGTGTGGCACCCCGTTCTATGGTGAGGAAATAAAAAGGCGTAAAGTGGGAAATGCGTTAGTGAAGGTGCCGCTATATTCCTTAGCAGAATTAGATGATATTGGCTATCGAGTATCTCGTTNGGAAAGGAGGGCAGATGAGGCTACTCGCGATGTTATAAACGGACTTAAATGTGAGTATTTGCTGGAAAAGGTAGGCGATCAGTTTTTCGGCATCGTGACTCAAGTAACTAGATTCGGTCTTTTCATCACTTTGGATGATTTGTGTGTAGAAGGTCTGTTGCATGTGAGCAAACTCACCAGTGACTATTACGAGTTTGATCCCATATTACACCGTCTGACGGGAGAAAAACGCAAACACGTTTTTCAATTGGGACAAAGATTAAATGTATCGATNAGTCAGATTATTATTGAGCAAAAGAAAATTAATTTTGATCTAGTNANNGCTGAAACCTCGTCTAAGCACTATTGAAAGGCTGAGCGCGATTACTCCTCTTGCTCANCCGAGAGAAAGAAAAGTCACACAAAAAGATCACGTTACTCGGTATTAGCTACTCTGTTCAGGCGTCATTTTTATGATCATTAGATTTTTGCATAAGTAATTTGAGAATGTGATCAATAATAGACCCTAANTAGCTCAAGAATAAGGTCCCCATATCTGTGGTGTAAAAGTGTCTGTCACGATTTCCGAGTGCAAGNACAGCGATNGGACTCTCTTCACCAATAACCACAGTTGCNACAGATCCAATTTTACTTGCGTCGCCTCCAAACAAAAACTGAAGCTCTTCTTTTCTTACGACACCACANAGAACTTTTGCGGATAGGATAGAAGATATTTGTTTCCTTGCGGTACTGAGCGCAACACTTTTCGCCTCAAGGTCTTTCAACTGGTTATTACCTGTCAGTATGGTNAAAGAGCAAAACTCTACGTCAAAGCTGTCATTCAAGTCCCTAAGCAGAATTTGTGTCAATCCATTAATGGTTGACGCACCNAGAATCGTAAGTATTAAACTTTGAGTTTTGACTAATCTGTCTTCATTTTCTTTTGCTTGACTNCTCAGAACCTCAAATTTGGCTCGTAAATCTTTGTTGCGATCTCTTAAGAGGGCCACTTGTCTTTCTACTAAAGAGATTGCAGAGCCTGTTGCATGCGGTAAATAGAGATTTTCAAGAATTTCTGGATGATCGTAAAGGTAAGTGGGATTCTCTCTTAAAAACTCCCTTAATACGTGTGCCATATTTTCCGCTTCATTATTTTTCATAATTCAATATACCGTCATAGACATGCTGTACAGGCCCTGTTATCTTAACTGGGTTACTTCCACCNAACCACTCGACTTCAATGGTTCCCCCGGGTAACGANACTTCAACAATTGAGTCTANCACCTGTTGTTGAACCCCTGCTACTACCGCAGCACATGCTCCAGTGCCACATGCCGGTGTTTCTCCAACTCCTCGTTCGAAAACACGTAATTTAATTTTTTTTCGATTCACCACTTGCATGAAATTCACATTTACNCTATCTGGAAAACGCGCATGTTTTTGTAATATCTTACCTATTTTTTCAACCTCAGCGCTGTCTGTATTATTNACTGAAATAACCGCATGTGGGTTTCCCATGGATAGNACCGAAATATCTAGAATAGTGCCTTCAACGTCGATTTGGTACAGCATTGATTCCTTGCGTGCAATAAATGGAATTTTTTTTGGATTAAAGATTGGCTTACCCATATCAGCTGTAACAGATTTATCGTCATTNAATTTTAAATGTACAACTGAGGACTTTGTTTGCATTTTTATTTGTCGGTTGCCAGTCAATTTTTTTTTAAAAACATAGTGGGCAGCACACCTTGCGCCATTACCACATTGTTCCGCCTCGCTACCGTCATGATTATAAAAGTTCAAATCAAAATCTGTCTCTGCGTTTAAAGGTGGCTGTATAAANAGTAATTGGTCGCACCCAATTNCCAATCGACGATCAGCAATACGACGTGCCATAGTGGCACTGATCCTTATATTTTGGACGAGGGAATTTATGATCACAAAATCATTGCCTGATCCGTGCATTTTTGAGAACTTGATTCTCANTTTAGTATTTGCTCAGGAAGTAGGTTTTCTCCCCGAGTAAGATCTGCAAGATTTTCNCGCTCTCGCACGAGATATGCTTGGTCACCTGAGACCATGACCTCTGCCGCTCTTGGACGGCTATTATAATTAGAACTCATTGCAAATCCATATGCGCCCGCTGAGTGCATGCAAAGCAGATCACCTGCATTGATTGACATAAGTCTTTTTAAACCAAGGAAATCACTGCTTTCACATACTGGTCCAACTATATCAAAATATTTTTTGGGCTTGTTAACGTCGCAGTTGACGGATTGTATATCCATCCACGCCTGATACAAAGCTGGACGAAGCATGTCATTCATTCCTGCGTCGACTATTGCAAAATTTTTCACGTCATTATTTTTGAGGTACTGAACCCTTGTTATCAGATATCCAGCGTCGGCTATGATAGATCTGCCTGGTTCTAAAACCAATGTTTCATTTCGGCCAGAAAAACATTTTAAAACTGAATTTAGGAACGCACTTATCGAGGGAGGCTGCTCGTTTTCATAACGAACGCCAAGCCCGCCACCCAAATCAATATGCTCTAAGTAGATTCCTTGACTCTTTAACTTATCAGATAGCACTATTAGATGCTCAAGAGCCTGTATTATTGGTTGTGTTTCAGTTATTTGTGACCCTATATGGCAGTCGATCCCCACTATTTCGATATTTTTTAACTTTTTTGCTTTGTGATAAATCTTTTCTGCTTCTCTGATATCAATACCAAATTTACTCTCCTTGAGTCCCGTTGAAATGTAAGGGTGAGTTACTGGGTCAACATCGGGATTGACCCGCACTGAAATCGGCGCGAGCAGTCCCAGATCGAGAGCTACTTGATTCAGTAGAAACAGTTCTTCTTCTGATTCAATATTGAAGCAATAGATTCCTATTTCTAATGCGCGCCTCATCTCAACTGAGGTTTTTGCTATCCCAGAGAAAACTATTTTCTTTGGGTCTCCTCCGGCGATTAAAACTCTCTCTAACTCACCGACAGACACGATATCAAACCCTGCGCCTAAACGAGCCAAAACTTGAAGGATTGCCAAATTAGAATTGGCTTTTACGGCAAAACAAATTAGATGTTTATGTCCTCGAAGTGCTTCTTGGTAAGCTATAAAGTTTGATTCTAAAGTTGCGTGACTGTAGATATAGCAGGGGGTAGAGTATCGCTCGGCAAGTTCTGTTATCGAAAGGCCCTCTATCCAGAGTCGTTGTTTTTCTTCAGACATTACGCTCATCAGACATCACTTGATACATCAATATAAAAGATTTCTGAGGAATGTTCTGGCAGATAGAGTGGCCCTTTGTTGCCGCAGCCAGCAAGTGAGGCAACAATCATTACTGCGAAGAGTATTGTAAGACGCTCGAATTTTAACATTTCCGTTATCCTGGTTGCGATGTCTAAGTATAACGGCGTGAGTGGAAGAAAACACTCAATCATTTATACTCATTGCTCTTGATAAAGAGGTAAATTATGAACGAAGACGAATTCAATCGATTGGTAGATCAACTAATGTATAATCTCGAGGAAGCGCTCGATAATTGTATTTCAGATATAGACAGCGAGAACTCTTCTGGAATGCTTACCATCACAGTGGAGAGTAATAAAAGTCAAATTGTGCTTTCGCGCCAAGTCGTCTCAAGGGAAATATGGCTCGCCGATCTATCTGGAGGGTTTCATTTTACTTTTCGAGAGGGGCGGTGGCGAGATACGCAAGACCAAATCTTACTTGAGAAGAAGCTAGAAAAAGCTATCCTAGCCCAGGCCAACGAGCGAATTACTTTAAATTTTAGCGACTTGTAATTAATGTCATAGCGCGATTGGCTGCCTCGGCAACAACAGCGGGCGATGTACCTCCAAAATGGTTNCGAGATTCTACAGAACCTTCCACAGTTAGTNTGTCAAAAACATCTCCCTCAATCTTATTGGAGAACTGCTTCATTTGAAAAAGACTAAGTTGTGGGAGGTCTACACCTTGCTCGATCGCAAAAGCAACAGTTTTACCAACTATTTCATGTGCCTCGCGAAATGGCACATTTTTATTTACGAGGTAATCTGCAAGATCTGTTGCAGTTGCGAAACCTTTAGCGACTCCCTCTAGCATGTTCTTCTTTTTAACTTCTATGTTGGGAATTAAATTAGCAAATGCTCTGAGACAATCCGACAGAGTGTCTACACTATCAAAGAGAGGNTCCTTATCCTCTTGGTTATCTTTATTGTATGCAAGCGGNTGTGACTTCATAATTGTGAGAAGTGCAATTAAATTGCCGGTTATCCTTCCAGATTTACCACGAACTAGCTCCGGAACGTCAGGATTTTTCTTCTGNGGCATGATCGATGAACCGGTACAAAAGCGATCTGGTAGCGCAACGAAATCAAACTGCGCGGAAGTCCAAAGAATTAGTTCTTCAGCCATACGTGATAGATGTGACATTAGAATGCTGGCAACAGAGCAGAATTCTATGGCAAAGTCTCGGTCGCTTACCGAATCGAGCGAGTTTCTAGTTGGCCTCGCAAAGCCAAGTTTTGATGCCGTAAATTTTCGGTCGATTGAAAAGGTTGTTCCCGCGAGTGCTGCAGCACCCAGTGGACATTGATTTAAGCGTTCTCTACAACCCATCAACCTACCGTAATCGCGCTCCAACATCTCGTTCCAAGCCAGAAGATGATGACCAAAAGTTACTGGTTGTGCGATCTGTAGATGGGTGAAACCCGGCATAATCGTTCCAGAATGGTATGATGCTAACTCAATAATGCCTCGCTGCAAATTGAATAATAATTTGTTAATTGAGTCTATTTGATTGCGGAGCCAAAGCCGTAGGTCAGTAGCGACTTGGTCGTTACGCGACCGGCCTGTGTGCAGTTTCTTCCCAATCGAGCCAATTTTTTGAACAAGAGCCGCTTCAATGTTCATATGGACATCTTCTAGCTCCAATAACCAGTTGAATTTATTATTAACGATATCGTTCTTTATATGCTCCAAGCCATCTATGATTTTTTCTGTTTCAACTGCAGTTAATATCCCGACATGTTCTAGCATTTGCGCGTGCGCTATCGAACTGAGAATATCTTCAGTATAGAGGCGTTTGTCAAAAGAGAGAGATGCGGAAAAACGCTTCACAAAGTCGTCGATAGGTTCATGGAATCGACCTCCCCATGACACGTTGATAGATTTTTTCGGCACTTTTTTGTTGGCTGACTCTGATTTGTCCATTATTTTCGCCGTAAACGATAAATTATGAGGTGGCATTATAACTGATTGCTCTTGCTAGAAAACTCTATATAACTTGCCACAAGTNAAAAAGCTTNNAAATTATGTTGGACACTAAACTTTGATAGGAATTATAAGTAGAAAACTGTTGGGTGCAAAAAAATTANCGAACAACTGGCAATGGGCAGTAAAACGTTGATAATGAATCTATCNAAATNGCAGAGGTTATAACTTTGAGGGAATCTATTCGNATTGCAACTAGGCGAAGCCCTTTAGCAATTTGGCAAGCAGAGTTCGTAAGAGAAAAACTTTGGGAATTGAANCCAAAATTAGAGGTAGAGTTGGTCGCAATGAATACCAAGGGTGACCAAGCTCTCGATGCTGCGCTGTCAGAGCTTGGAGGGAAAGGATTATTTATTAATGAACTGGAAAGCGCCTTGCTTGATGGTCGCGCTGACATAGCTGTCCATTCATTAAAGGACATGCCAACTACATTGTCAGAAAATTTTTGTTTAGGTGCGGTATGTGCAAGGGGTAATCCATGTGACGCTTTGGTGACGAATTTGTCAAGTTCATTAAAAAATCTCAAACCNGGCTCGATTGTTGGTACTTCGAGTCTTCGGCGNCGCAGTCAGTTATTGGCGGCTNATCCNCACTTAGAGGTNAGAGAAATTAGAGGTAATGTAAATACTCGCTTAGATAAGCTCGACAATGGCAGTTATCATGCAATTATTTTAGCGTCCATCGGTTTAGAAAGACTTAAATTACATCATCGAATTTCTTCTCGTTTATCAATAAGTGAAATGTTGCCTGCGCCAGGACAGGGAGTCATCGCAGTCCAATGTCATGCCGGAGACCCATATATAAAGTCCTTGGTTCTGCCATTACATGATGAGATTACGGGCTATTGTGTGGCNGCTGAGAGGGCGGTGAGCGCTCGTCTTAATGGGAATTGTCAAGTTCCCATGGCAGCATATGCTGAGTTGCAAAGAGAGAGAAACGAAATTGTTTTGAGGGCTATGGTTGGTAGTNTAGATGGCACGTCGATACTATGTGCCCAGGACTGGGATTGTCCAAATAATGCGGTTAAGTTGGGGAACAGAGTTGGCGACAAATTACTNGGGCTTGGAGCCGATAAAATACTAAAGAATGTGGCTGGAGCTTGAAACGGTTAGCCTTTATGAATTGTAAAAAAAACGTATTATTGATTCGCTCTTTTAGAGGTGATGACGACTTGGTGAGACAGTTGGATGATGCATTGATTAACGTTTTTTGTATTCCAATAACACGAATTGAGGAGATCGAGCAGGATCAGCGTAACAAAACTATCATCTTTGATTTTGATCACTTTGACATTGCTATATTTGTAAGTGTAAATGCCGCAAGGATAGGGTTATCTTTGTTAGAGAAATATTGGCCGATGTTCCCGCAACATGTGGTGTTTTTCGCTATTGGCGCCCAAACTGCCGCATGCATTCGTGACCATAATTTAGAGGTAATTGTGCCTTTTACGGAAACGACAGAGGGTCTTCTTTCTTTGCGGGGATTAAGGGATGTCGGATCTAAAAGGATTGTTATCTTCAGAGGTGAAGGTGGTCGCGAAAAGCTTGCTTGCGAGCTGGCCAAACGAGGAGCGCAGGTAACTTACTATGAACTCTACAGGCGTGTAACTGACGAGGACAACTTGAAAAATGCGTTAAAAGTATTGCCATCAGTAGACTGTTTAGTTGCTCACAGTTCGGCATCACTTGCGCTACTGGGCCGTCCATCCAATCTCATTGCGTCTAATTTGAGGGTCGTTGTGCCGAGTGATCGTGTTGGTGGTTATGCCGCTGATTTGGGTTATCGTCTATTGAACGTTGCAAAGGGCGCAGCTCCGTGGTCAATGCGTGAAGCCGTGATGTCTGCTCTCAAAGAAATACCGTTAACAACGTAGTCCTTTTGAATTGGTGTGTTTCTGCGTAATTTTATCTAGAAATATGGAGTTAATACGTGTCTAACTCGGTTAAGCCGACAGAGCAGCAAACTCATGTAACTCAAGTGGATCGAAGTCGGACCAAAAGGTATCTTTTCTTTTTCGTTTTGTTTGCGGTAGTAATTTTTATTATATTTTTTTTGTTTTACTACCAAAAACTTTATGTGGACAAATCTTTGAAGTCAATTTTTTCCAAGATATCCAGTTTGGAGACCACCATCACTCATGATGAAGCGATCATCAATGATTTGCGTCAACAATCATCAAAATCTAATCTGCTTATCGATCGAGTGACAAGTCTAGAAAAATTCGTCGATAAAACAGCGAGATTCATGACGGAAAGTGGTGATTTTTCGAGAGATAAATGGCTACTTTTGGAGTCCATTTACCTGATGAGATTAGCCAAACATGAGGTAAAGATTAACCGAAACGGTGAAGATGTAGCGCGCATATTAACCGTTATCGATGACATTTTTGCCGAATTAAATGATCCAAACTTTTCATCTGTCCGCGCTGCTCTCGCAATGGATATTAAGGATCTCAAAGCTCTAAGGAGTAATAATTTAGAGGAAACATTTTTAGAACTCTGGGATATAGGTGAAAAAGTCGTTCTGTTCAAGGGTTTAAAAAACTCGATTTATACCGTAGCGCCAGTTGCAGAGAATGGCGAGTCCAAGGTCTCTGAGGAGCTGACTCATGATACCCTTGATTTAAATGTAGGTTGGGAAAGTTTGTGGAGGAAGCTTGAGGNATTTATTACCATCCAAAAACACCGTGACCCCCTCCCNNCCTTACTTGATAATCAGCAAGAATCTTTTGTGAGGTCNGCTTTGCAAAGTTTTTTATTACAGGCTAGATACGCTCTAATTCTTGAACAAGGAACCATATATAGNATTAATTTGTTGGAGGCGGCAGACACNGTCGATCGATTTTTTTCACATGAGAGTAATGCCGTGGCTCTCTCGAATCAGCTACGACGATTAGCAGAGCGACCTGTTAACCGCGGATCTCTGAGTATTGGACGCTCTGATAACGCATTTGCGGCTGCGATTGGAACGGAAATGTTGGAGTTAAAAAGTAAGGATGATCGGCCATGAGAAGCTATTTAGTAGTATTAGTGTTAACCATACTTTTTGGAGCATTTTTTGTGGGAATTGTGCAAGAGCACAGCGGATATATATTAATCGTATTTGATCAAATAAGTATTGAAATGAATATTTGGATGGCAGTTTTAGCTTTTTGCACAATGTTTTTTATATTAATTACGGTGATTTTAATTTTTTTTGATCTGTCCTCGGGTTTTGGTTTTCGAGAGAGGTGGGGGGATTATTTACAAAACAAAAGTTTAAAGTCTACGATGATTGGGCTTCAAAGTTATGTGCTCGGCTCTTGGAGCGATGCAGTCCGACAGTTGTCTTTTGAAAAGAAATCTACGCTTCCACCCGAAATCTTAATGCAATATGTAGCAAAAGCTGAGGCTAATGATGGTAACTTAGATCGAGCAAAAGAGATCATAGAGAAGCTTAAAAGGCATTTCCCAAAATTGAAATCAGAGGCCGACATAATGCTTGCTGGAATACTCTGTGGTGAGAGTAGATATTCTGAAGCCGAGGAATTGCTTTGGGAGGCACACCAGCGAGATTATTCCAATTGGTTGATCATTGAAGCCCTTATTCATATCAGCAATGAAAACCAAAATTGGACTAGGATTTGTGCGATCCTTCCGACACTAAAAGCTATAAAAAGCGTGCCATCGGGTAAAAAGATTTTCGTTGAAGAAATAGCGTACCAAGCGAAAATCCAAAATTTCATTGGAGCCTCCGTTGGGGAGGGTCGAGTGCAGCGTAAAAAATTACAAGAACTTTGGAAAAATATTCCTCGCACATATCGAAAATCGTCAAATGTCATAATTACTTTTACCAAAGCTTTAGTTTCAGTCGGCTTAGGGTTCGATGCAAAAGTCTTACTTGAAAAGGAAATACTTAAGCGGTGGTGCCCTCTGTTGGTTTCTCAATTTGGAAAAATAGAGGAGCCGACTACGCTTGAGCATCTTGCTACCGCAGAGTTATGGTTGAAAAAGCACCCGAATGATTCTGAGCTTCTTCTCGCTTTGGGACGGATTTCAAAGAGATTAAATTTTTTTGCAAAAGCAACAGATTATCTTGAGCAGCTTCTATCAAAAAATCGATCGACAGCTGTACTCGCTGAGTTAGCGGAAGTAAAAGCAAATTTAGGTGAAACGACTTGTGCAATACAGCTCTATCAAAGCATGCTCGATGCGACTACCCAGAGACCCTCTTAATTTGGGCTTAGAGTTGCTTCTTTTTCAGAGCTCTTATTATAAAACGTGCAGGATGCATAGCTATGCGCAAGTCATTTTCTAGTGGAAAGGGTTTTCTCGCTATTTCAGCTGCAAGTATNTTTGCGCCGAGTGGCGCGTAGCTTAAGCCTCGGGATCCTAAACCGCAATGTATATAAAGGTTTGGTAAGTAAGTACCATATGTTGGGATTTGACTTTTCGCATCTTTTCTTAACTCAGAGAACGCCTCAATCATTACGGATAAATTGGGTACCGCTCCCACGATAGGAAGGTAATCTGGCGTTGTGCAGCGAAAGTCGGCCCGTCCGCCAAGGTTGGCTGGACTGAACCGGTTCACCAGCTTCTTTAGTAGTGGATCATTTGAGCTAAGTTTTTCGAGATTTTTTTTATGGTCAGAAATACAGACTTCTTGATCTTGAGATTTGCTGTAAGTCGCGCCGCAACTATGTGACCCATTAGTGCCCGGAGTTAAATAACCTTGTCCGCATATGACAACACGGAGTCTACTACTGGCAATTGTCGCTGGGATTTCAGTTATTTGTCCGCGCACTTTTTGCACAGGTAAAAACTGTGTTTGTGAAAAATTTAGGCATTCGTAAGAATTTGCTAGAACTAATATTGGTGTTTCAGCAAATTTATTCCCNATTGAGTCAAAGAGGTTCCATGTGTTCAGTTTTTTTCTGTACTCAATTTTTTTTATGACGGCTTTTTTCAAACTGATATTTGGATGTTTTANTAATCTCTCACAAACTGCCACTGGGGGAAGCCAGCCCAGTAAAGGGAAATAAAGGGCACTCGGTGAACAGAGCGCTAGTCCGCTAATTTTTTTAAGATTTCGCTTATTAAGCAGCTTAAAAAAAGAATTGCTTTGACCCAAATTTTGAAAAATCGTTCTCTGTCTTTTTGCATCATNNATGCCATTTGGCAGAATTATCACCCCACACTGCTCCCCTAAGCCAGACCGCCAAAACGATTTATAAAAGCTACTGGCATTTACCACAGCTTTATAATTTATTTGTGGTAATGGGGTACTATGAAGCGATAGCCGAGGATAAATTATTGCTTGCCTATTCCCGGACCCTCCTTGAGCGGGTTTTTTGTTGCGATCAATAACTGTGACGTTATATCCAATATCAGCCAGCGCAGAAGCGGTCGTGCAACCGGCTAATCCTGCACCTATTATTGTCACATTTTTTTGAAGAGAACGCTTTTGTGGTTCGATGTTATTATGCCAGCTAGATGACAACTTATTGCTTTCTTGACGNGGTTGACTCTCCTTTTTCATTTTTTTAGCGAGTAATACTCTTTGAGGATTTGCTCACACCATTTAGCAATGCTCTCGTCACAAGCATATGATTGGTTTTCGTCATCAAGTGCTAACCCAACAAAGAAGGTCTTTTCNTCATTTAGCGCCNTTGAATCGTTGAAAACGTAATTTTTATTCGGCCATNCTCCTATGGTCTGTGCTCCATGTTTCCTCACTTTATGCCACAAGTAACCCATTGCATCTTGAAACCAGTCGGGATAGCCGATTTGATCCCCTAAACCATAGATCGCTATTGTTTTTCCTTGCAAGTGTATCGAATCAATATCCTCCCAATGTTTTTCCCAGTCCTCTTGCAATTCTCCATAATCCCAAGTGGGTATTCCAAAAATCATAAAATCATACTTTGACATCGAGTCAGTCTGATTAAAAGCAATATTATGAAGTGTCACGCAAGGATATCCGACGAGCATATTTATGTTGTCTCGGATTTTTTCTCCCGCCATCTCGGTGTAACAAGTAGTACTTCCAAAAAAAAGNCCAATTTTCATATCCATAGTATCATTTTCTTCTTACGCATTAAAACTTCATAATAATTTAAAGATTTATATTGTACCGTTGATATAAGCGAGCTGCCGCCAAGCCTCATAAACCACAATTGCCGCGGCATTGGATAAATTCAGACTTCTACTGTCCGATATCATGGGTATTTTTAGTATATTCTCGACTCCTATTTCCTGGAAAATTTGCTCAGGAAGACCGCGCGTTTCAGGGCCAAATAAGAGCGCATTTCCGCGTTCATAAGCTGCATCTGAAAAGCATGTCTTTCCTTTCGTTGAGAAGCCATATATTTTTTTTTCAGTATTTAATTTTTTATACTCAGTCCAATTCGAATAAACTTTTGTCGAATAGTATTCGTTATAGTCGAGACGCGCTCGACGTAACTTTTTGCTGTCCAAATCGAAGCCTAAAGGTTCGATTAAATGTAGCTTAAACCCCGTATTTCTGCACAGCCGCATTATGTTGCCAGTGTTTGGAGGGATCTCTGGTTCATATAATACTATGTCAAGCATTGCTTATTTTCAGTTTTAGTATGTTTGACAATCATAACCTAATTATAGATGAATTGACTTAGAGCTTTNGCCTNGATTTTACGAGGGATAAAATTTGATTTTTTATGCTGTGGCNTATTTAGTATGAAAGCAAATATCTCCAGAACACTCGGCATAATGTTTAAGTATCACTTAAATCTTGCTGTTCCAGGTTCTATTCGATTCATATTAGATGAACTATCGCACTTTAGTGNGAAGCCTGCTTGACTGATATTNATGTGTTACCTTTTTGGTTTAATTTTTAACTCAATAGATGGTGGACCTATCTAACTTAAGGGGAAAATATCGATAAATTTCCATCGATGATTAATCAGTTGTAATCTACCCACTGATACTCATATCAATTATTGTGACTTGTGCCAGTCCCATGGATAATTTATGTGAATATATTTTTTAGAGATGCCGAAAAGGCNCCATTTAAACTGTGAAAGTCTANAGGGAGATTTAATCTGAAGCTGTTCGCGCTTTTTGCTGACGTAGAAAAATATTTAAGCAAGAAAGGAAGAATTCTGATTGGATACAGCGGTGGTCTNGACTCCACTGTTCTACTTACGCTTGCGTCCGAATATTTTACACCAAAAAAAGTACTCGCNGTTCATATAAACCATGGGTTGTCTCCAAATGCAGAGNATTGGCAAAGTTTTATTGTTGCTTATTGTAAATTTTTGTCAGTTGATTATTCGCTTCAACGCGCTGAGATAATTGAGTCGGCTAATCAGGAGGCTATGGCGCGAGAGGCTCGTTTTGATGTTTTTTCTAATTTGCTAAAAAAAGGAGACGCATTGCTACTTGGGCATCACCTTGATGATCAGATTGAGACAGTCATATATCGTTTGCTCAGGGGCTCCGGTAGTCAGGGATTATCTGGTATTCCATNTGATCGCAAGCTCCGAGAGGGAAGANTTTTNCGGCCATTTTTGACATTAACCCGAACTTGCATACATGAAATAGCAAAAGCTAGAGGTCTGAATTGGATCGAGGATGAAACTAACAAAGAAGATCGTTTTGATAGAAATTATCTTCGTAATCGCGTCATNCCCCAAATAAGCGCGCGATGGCCTNNNTATCACAAGCGGATCAAAAAAACAATAAAGTTGAGCAAAGATGGCGAAGTGCTTGCCCAATCAATATTCAAGAGTGATTTGGATAAATTAGATTTGCAAGATGAGAGAGGTGGGTTATCNATCAATTTAGAAAAGCTNAAAAATTTGGATAGGATTCGACAAGGGAACGTTNTCCGTTATTTGCCGACATTACTAGGATATTCTCCTCCGAACTATAACATCTATAATGAGTTTTTTGCTTCGTTNCTGGGAGCNCGATTNGATGGATGTCCATTTTTAAAGTGTNGTGGATATCAATATAGGAGGTTTCGTAATAAGNTTTACGTAGTGCGTGAAAAACTTTACCAAGAAAAGGTCATTAAATTTCCGATAACTTGGGATGTATCTTCTACCCTAATTCTTCCAGATGGATCATCGCTTGAGGCGGTTGAAGTAAACTCGGGTGGGATACAATTACCCCAAACCATGAGCTTAGATATTGAGGTCAGGCGCGGAGGTGAAAAGTGCCGTCCTGCGGGGAGAGCTAGAACCCAAACACTCAAGAAATTGTTTCAAGAGTATTCACTTGAGCCNTGGTGGCGAAGCCACATACCTTTGTTNTANTGTCGGGGGATGTTAGTGGCTGTTGGAGATCTCTGGATCTGTCAAGGTTGGATAGCACACTCGGGGGANCNTGGATTGAAAATAATTTGGAAGCACAACTCCGAGTAGATACATAANGGTAATTCTGCTAACCTTTCTGCTTNATTGTTGTTAATTTTANGTTGGGTTTGGGTCATGCAGTCTCTGCGTGCATCNTTCCTTGTAGCCAACCTAGTTGTTGANCCGAGTACACTATGACACGTTTTATTTTTGTCACTGGTGGCGTGGTTTCTTCTCTCGGTAAGGGAATTGCGTCGGCATCCCTTGGCGCTTTGTTAGAAGCCCGAGGNCTATTGGTTACAATTCTTAAGTTGGATCCCTATTTAAATGTAGATCCTGGGACAATGAGCCCGTATCAGCACGGTGAAGTTTACGTAACAGAGGACGGGGCCGAGACTGATTTAGANCTCGGNCACTACGAACGNTTNTTGCGTTCAAAGATGACACAGTANAATAATTTTACTAGCGGACAAATTTATGAAACTATCTTNCGAAAAGAGCGCAGAGGCGATTACTTGGGNGGCACAGTACAGGTAATTCCTCATTTGACAGATGAGATTAAGAGGCGAGTGCATTTAGGAGCAGGAAAGGCGGATATTGCTGTAGTAGAAATTGGAGGAACCGTTGGTGATATTGAGTCACAGCCTTTTTTAGAAGCTGTGCGACAATTAAAAATTGAGCTAGGTCAGAAACGCGCCCTCTTAATGCANCTGACTTTGGTTCCATATATTTCATCAGCTGGAGAGACAAANACAAAGCCGACTCAGCACTCAGTAAAGGAAATGAGGTCCATTGGGTTGCAACCAGATGTGCTGTTGTGTCGTTCAGAGGTGTTAATTGAGGACTCACAAAAGCGCAAGATTTCCCTCTTCACTAATGTTGCGGAAAGGGCGGTAATACCGCTAATCGATGCAAAAACCATATACTCAGTGCCACGCATGCTTCATCAATGGGGATTGGATCAGTATGTTTTAGATCAATTTAATATTGATTTGCCTGATGCTGATTTATCTGAGTGGGATCGCGTAGTAGAAAATCAACTCAATGTAGATGGAGAAATTTGTATAGCNTTGGTCGGAAAATATATGGAACTTTTAGATGCATACAAATCCATAAACGAAGCGCTGACACACGCAGGTATTCAAAATAAAATTAAGGTTAGAATTCGGTATGTTGATTCCGAAAATTTAGAAAAAGATCCGCTGAGCATTCAAGGAGCTGACGCTATTTTAGTNCCTGGGGGTTTTGGGACGCGGGGAATTGAAGGTAAAATTCTGGCGGTAAAAACTGCGCGTGAATCTAACATCCCTTATCTGGGTATATGTTTAGGAATGCAGGTTGCTGTAATCGAATATGCTCGCAATGTTTGTGGATTATTTGGAGCNAATAGTTCTGAGTTTGACCCAAAGACTCCTTATGCAGTGGTGGGTTTAATTTCAGAATGGATGGATGTGGACGGTAGTCTAGAGCGCAGAGATAGTGGATCTGATCTGGGTGGCACCATGCGTCTGGGAGCGCAAGTTTGCCATTTACAGGAAGGATCAAAAGCAAGACAAATCTACGCATCGGATTTCATAATGGAGCGTCACAGGCATCGGTATGAAGTCAACAATAAATTTTTACCTAAATTAAAATCTGCAGGCCTAGTCGTGGGAGCTTTATCATCGGATCGAAACTTAGTGGAATCGATTGAATTGTCGGATCACTCATGGTTTTTTGCAAGTCAATTTCACCCAGAGTTTACCTCAACACCCCGTGATGGACATCCTTTGTTTACTGCTTTTGTAAAAGCAGCGGTGGATTTTGCAGAATGCAAAAAGATATGACTCCGCGACAGGACCGAGAGGTAATACTTGGTGATTTGCGAATTGCTAATAATTTACCCCTAGTCGTGTTTGGTGGAATGAATGTTATCGAATCTCGCGATCTTGCTATGGAAGTTGCGCAAGCCTTTGTTACTGTGACGCAAAAGTTATCGATGCCGTTTGTGTTCAAAGCTTCCCTTGACAAAGCAAATCGTTCTTCAATATTTTCCTTTAGAGGCTTAGGGATGGAGACCGCACTTTCTATTTTAGAGGATATAAAACGCGAGTTAGGCTGTTATGTAATGACGGATGTGCATGAAATTGATCAAGTGACCGCTGCAGCCGAGGTATGCGATGTGCTGCAGTTGCCAGCATTTTTAGCAAGGCAAACCGATTTAGTAAAGGCTCTGGCAGAATCGGGAGCTGTCATTAATGTTAAAAAGCCTCAGTTTTTAAGCCCTGGTCAAATGGGTAATGTTATTGAAAAATTTCGAGAATGTGGTAACGAAAGGCTCATTGTCTGTGAACGAGGTACTTGCTTCGGATATGATAATTTAGTCGTTGATATGCTCGGATTTTCGACGATTAAAGAGGTTAGCGAGGGATTGCCGGTCATTTTTGATGTGACGCACTCGCTGCAGTGTAGAGATGGACGTTCCGCGGTATCGGGAGGACGCAGAGGTGGCGTTGTTGAGCTGGCGCGATCTGGCGTTGCAGTTGGGTTGGCAGGTTTATTTTTGGAGGCTCATCCAGATCCAGATAGTGCTAAGTGCGATGGACCATCTGCGCTTCCGCTCAATCTTTTATACCCATTTTTGGAGCAGGTGCGCAAAATAGATAACCTGGTTAAAACCATGGATGTATTTACAGTGTATTGATTGAGGTTCAACAGTAATTTTGAGAAAGATTGAAGAGTGAGGTAAGCATGTCTGTAATATCAGATGTACGCGCATTTGAGATGTTGGATTCACGCGGCAATCCGACAGTGATGGCGGAGGTGGAGCTTAGCTCTGGAGTGATGTCCTCCGCTATGGCACCCTCTGGCGCCTCCACAGGTTCGCGGGAGGCAATAGAACTTCGAGATCATGACAAAGATCGTTACATGGGAAAAGGGGTGTTGAAAGCTGTTGCTAATATTAATAACGTGATAAAGAATACGATAGTCGGTATAAACCCCAAGGCACAGTTAGATATTGATAATATGATGATTGAGTTAGATGGTAGTAAAGATAAAAGTGCTCTGGGTGCGAATGCTATATTGTCAGTTTCTTTAGCCGTTGCCAAAGCCGCATCCTTGGAAAAAGGTGTTCCCTTGTACTCGCATATCAGTGATTTAAATGGCACTCCAGGCAAGTTCAATATGCCTATACCAATGATGAATATTTTAAACGGGGGTGAGCATGCAAATAACAATATAGATATACAAGAATTTATGGTTCAACCAATCAAAGCTGGATCTTTTGCCAGGGCTTTGCAGACGGGTGTGGAAATTTTTCACGCACTTAAAAGAGTATTGATTTCTGCTGGCTTAAATACTGCTGTTGGAGATGAGGGAGGCTTTGCTCCCGACTTGGATTCCAATTCAAGTGCTCTTTCTATTATCTCTGAAGCAGTAGCTGAGGCTGGCTATCGGTTAGGCACTGATGTGACTTTAGCACTTGACTGTGCTGCTAGCGAATTTTACCGATCAGGCTTTTATAAACTCAAGGGAGAGGGAAAGAAATTTAGTCCGCGTGGTTTTACCGATTTTTTAGGAGAATTATGTAGACAATTTCCAATCACTTCAATTGAGGATGGACAAGATGAGTCTGATTGGAGTGGATGGAGATATCATACAGATCAATTGGGAAAAAAAGTCCAATTGGTCGGCGATGATTTGTTCGTTACCAATACCGAGATTTTGAGGCGTGGTATAGATCAGGGGATAGGAAATTCAATTTTGATCAAATTTAATCAGATAGGCACCCTGAGTGAGACACTGAATGCTATTTCTATGGCGAAAGAGGCCGGCTATGGGGTAATCATTTCTCATCGTTCTGGAGAGACAGAGGATACAACCATAGCGGATTTAGCCGTTGGCACTGCGGCCGGACAGATTAAAACTGGGTCACTGTGCCGATCGGACCGTGTGGCTAAATATAATCGCCTTCTGCGCATCGAAGCTGAGCTTGGATGTGTTAACGCTCCATACTATGGGGGTTTAGGGTCTNGGTCTTGAATAGCTGTTTTTGTGATAGTCAGAGGGGTTTAGAATGTTATTAAAGTTGTTTTTTTTTATTTTAACGCTTATGTTCTTCTCACTCCAAGCCAAGTTATGGTCTGGTGACGGGAGCCTTGCTCACAAGTCAGAATTAGAAAACTTGCTGACAAAACAAAATGAAGAAAATGAGCGCCTCAAAGAAAAAAATGAAGACCTAATCAAGAAAATTTCAAGTTTAAAAGATAGTGTTAATAGCATTGAAGAAATCGCTCGAGAGGATTTAGGCATGATAAGACATAACGAAGTCTTCTATTTGGTTACTGATGATGAGGGTGACAAAAATAATGGTGATCTGTAGATGGATTATCAGGATCATTTATCTTGGTTAAAGCACGTTACTGGATGATTGTGCCTGCCGGGGGCATTGGTCGTCGGTTTTCGCCAAAATTACCTAAACAATTTTTCCCGCTCGGACAATCAAACGTCGCTCAACATTGCCTTTCGAGACTGTTAAAAGTACCCAAAATAGATCGTTTAATTGTACCATGTAAAATTCGAGAAAAGTGGTGGTCCTCGGTACCAGCAACAATAAATGATCGGGTTGAATTGGTTGAAGGAGGACTCGATCGCGCAGAATCTGTCTTTAATGGTTTGCTAGCTTTGGCCAAGGACGCAACTTCTAGCGATTGGGTCCTCGTACATGACATTGTACGGCCTTGTGTCACTCTGGGCTCGATTAAGAAGTTGCGAGAAAGTGTTCATAAACATCCAATAGGTGGAATCTTAGTTTCACCTATCAGCGATACAGTCAAGTTGATTTCAAAGCATGGTCAGATCAAGACCACCATAGATCGTCGGTATTGCAGACTTGCACAAACACCTCAAATGTTTCGCTACGGTGAGTTATTGGAGGCGATGGAGTATGCGATCAAACATAAAAAGGCTGTTACCGACGAATCTACCGCATTAGAGCAATTGGGTAAGACGATAAAGATGGTTGAGGGTCGTGCCGATAACGTGAAGATAACTTGTGCGGAAGATTTGATTTTCGCCGATGCAATCATAAAAGAGCAAGCGAAATTAGAATGCGAATAGGCCATGGTTATGATGTCCATGCTTTTTCCCCGGGAACTGGATTTACTCTGGGGGGCGTTTATATTCCCTACAAAATGGGATTGCTAGCTCACTCAGATGGAGATGTGGTTATCCATGCACTTATGGACGCGATCCTTGGCGCATTGGGTTTGGGAGATATTGGTGTCAATTTCTCAGACACTGACGAAGAGTATCTTGGTATTGATAGTCGAAAACTACTCCGAAGGGTTGTATTTATGATGAGTGAGAAAAACTACCAACTCGTTAATGCAGACGTGACCATCGTTGCACAAGAACCTAAAATGGCATCTTATATAGGACGTATGTGTGCAAATTTGGGTCAAGATATCGGCGTTTCAACGGAGTGCATAAATGTTAAGGCCACAACTACCGAAGCCTTAGGATTCATAGGTCGGATTGAGGGTATAGCATGCCATGCTGTGGTTCTTTTGCAGTCCTCAGCGTGAATTAATTGACATGAGGCTTACCAACTGAATTTGTTGGATTTTAATTTTAAGTGCTTTCCAAAATTTCTTCCTTTCCTTGGAGAGGCTAGCATGAAAGCCTCAATGATCGATTTTTGTGTTGATGAAATTCTTGGATTCGAGTTTTCTGGGGTAGGAGAACATTTGATTGTCAACATCCGTAAACATGGACAAAATAGTCGATGGATAGCGGCGCGATTGGCAGAATTGTCCGGCATAGAGGAAAGACATGTAGGTTACTGTGGGTTGAAGGACAGATATGCTGTTACATCGCAGTGGTATAGTCTCTATTTGCCGAACCGCTGTTTAAATATGGCTGATTTGAGCCATCCAGATTTTGAGGTTCTATCACTCAACCGGCACAGAAAAAAATTACGGCGAGGAATGCATGCCGGTAACTCATTCAATATCGTAATTAGTAACATTACTGCGTCTCAAGAAAAGCTCGAACAAAGGCTCAAAATGATAGATCACTTGGGCTTTCCCAATTATTTTGCGGAGCAGCGTTTTGGATTTAATGGTGGNAATCTTGTTGAGGCTGCTCGCCTCATCAATGCATCTCGGTTAAAAGGAAATCGGAGGAGACATGGTATTTTTCTCTCGGCCGCTCGTTCTTGGCTATTTAACCTAGTGCTTGCAAGACATATCACGAATTATCATGATGGGATAATTTTTCCATTTGATGAGACTGGACCTCTATGGGGAAGAGGGAAGAGTAAACCTAATCAAGTTGTTGCCTCAACCGAGCGAGAGGTACTTGCNAATTGGCCGGAATGGAAGCACGCGCTCGAGCATACTGGATTGACTCAAGAGCGACGTAAACTATTTATGCACGCCGACGGGCTAAAGTTTCATTTTCACGATAGACGTCAATTGAGGCTTAGGTTTAGCTTGCCAAAGGGAGTTTATGCGACAGCATTATTGCGCGAGTTGGCAGAATTTAATCGTTAACTAGGTGCTTCCCTATGTTATATTCTGCTACTAATTGGTCAGAACCTTAACTATTTTTGATTTGGATTCTGCCCCGATAGATGGAGGTAGCCATGAAATCCCTTGATTTCTCTGGTGTTGGAATGACCTCTCAGCGTACGCGTGAGAGATTAATCACAAGATTACAAGCTCAAGGTATTAACAATCAGAGGGTTCTAGATACCATTAGAGTGACGCCACGGCATCTTTTTTTGGATGAGGCTCTTGCGCACAGGGCATATGAGGATATAGCTTTGCCTATCGGGTTTTCTCAGACTTTATCTCAACCATATATCGTTGCTCGCATGACTGAATTGCTTCTAGCGAGAGGATCACTAAATAAAGTTCTTGAAATTGGGACTGGATCTGGATACCAGACTACTATTTTAGCGCAGCTTGTCAGCAAAGTGTGCTCTGTTGAACGGATAAATCCATTGTTGGTAAAAGCAAAAAAAAGGTTCAGAAAATTGGGAGCTACAGGAATTAAAGTCAAATTATCAGACGGCAGTCACGGATGGGAAGAGCATGCCCCTTTTGATGGAATAATTAGTACAGCGGCACCTCAATCTGTGCCGACTGAACTTCTTGAACAACTTGGGGTTGACGGAGTCTTAGTCATACCCATTGGCGGTCTCAATAAGCAAGAGCTGCGCCGAATAAAGCGGGTTGGAGACACGGAACAGTTCGATGAGGAGGTAATTGAAACAGTAAAGTTTGTGCCACTTTTGGGTGGTTTGACATATGCGGATTAACTTATTCGGAAATGTGTTGAGAAATATATCCCTCATGCTGTTTTTAAAGGGAATGGCGATGGGAGCTGCGGATATGATTCCAGGGGTGTCTGGGGGTACGGTCGCCTTAGTAACTGGTATCTACAGAGAGCTAATAACTAGCATAAGATCTTTTGATTCCAGAGCGATCAAATTACTTTTTATTGGCGACATATCAGTCGTTTGGCGACACGTTAACGGTACGTTTCTCTCGACTCTGTTGGCTGGGATTTTAACTAGCATCATTATGCTTTCTAAAATTATTGAATACATCATGAAGAATTACGGATTGTTTATGTGGTCTTTTTTTAGTGGCATCATTTTGGCCTCAGTGGTGCTTCTTTTTCAACGTTATCGGGTAGTACATTTGTGCCAACTCGGTTATGTTTGTCTTGGTGCAGTCGCTGCTTTGGTAGTGTCAAACTCTCCTGCTTTGAATTTTAGTGCTAATTATTTAGTTATGTTCCTCGCTGGAGTGGTAGCTTTTTGTGCGATGATTCTTCCCGGTATTTCTGGAAGTCTGCTGCTAGTTTCAATGGGGGTTTATCCGACTGTACTCTCCGCCGTGGCGCATTTTCAATGGGATATTTTAATATTTTTTTCGCTTGGAGGTTTGGTGGGACTAATATCTTTTAGTCGACTCCTCTCGAAGTTACTTGTGTACCATGAGCATTCATTGCTTGTCACGATGTGCGGGTTTTTGATGGGAAGTTTGCACTTGGTCTGGCCTTGGAAAGATTCGTCAGCGGTTGTTTCACCCGGGTTTATCAATTTGTCTCCATCGCAATACGGTGTTCTAATCGGTGCTGATCCACACACTAATATGTGCCTATTGTTTATGGTACTAGGATTGTCCTTTGTCTTCGTTGTTAATACGCTTGGTTTAAGACAAAGTGAACAGCAAGGTATGGAAAATTAGTTTGTCTAATTCTCGGAAGGGCATTTTGTCTCTTGTTACCATGATTTTGTATGGTTGTGCACAACAGTCTGCACCAGTTGTATCCTTGGATATTCCCTCACCTGCAGTGATTACAAATCATGTGGTTCAAAAGGGAGAAACCTTATATTCGATTGCTTGGAGATATGACTTAAACGTATCCAGATTAGCAAAAAATAATCGACTTAGTGCATCCACAAATATATATCCAGGTCAAATTTTAAATATCGGAGAAGAGATGAAAGCAGCTTTCCAAAAAGAGGTGAGTTCGTTACAAACTAAATTACCGAACGGTTATCCGCTTTCAGCGGATTCGTTCAATCTAGAAAGGGGGGAAAAAAGTTCGGAAAAATTACCTAAGAAACAGGAAGTCGAAGCAGATGTTACAAAGGGTATTGAAGTGCTGCCGAACTTAAAAAATGAAAAGGCTGCGAAACAATCGTCCTTAAAAACTGTCAAGAATTATTGGCAGTGGCCGGTAAGGGGGAAGCTTAAGGCAGAATTCAATGTTCAAAACCTNCAGAAGGGCATTACCATAGAAACGGTTGGTCGTGCTTCAGTAAGGGCGGCTGCTTCCGGTAAAGTGGTTTATGCAGGAGACGGGTTGAGGGGCTATGGTCAACTTATAATTGTGAAACACAATGAAATGTTGCTGAGTGCTTATGCTCAGAATGAAAAAATTCTCGTTTATGAGGGGCAAGCCATTGATTCTATGGAAATAATTTCAAAACTTGGACCTTCGGGAATTCTGTATTTTGAAATAAGAAAGGATGGCCGCCCGGTTGATCCTTTGGATTACATAAATTAATTAACCGAGCTTCAAAGAAGACAAATGTTATCAACNATCCGCGAGATAAAGCAGGAATTTATCATGTGATCGGAATATTTTTTTTGGTACCATGTTTTTATTTTACCGTGATTCAGACAGGAAAAATTTATGAACACTTTGTTATATCCGCCTTTGTTGGGTGCTGTCGGTATGGTTGCTGCGCTTGTAATCTATTCGCTTATAATGCGTTATTCGGATGGAGAGGATGAAGTTAAAAAGATTGGTGATCAAATCCACACTGGTGCACTAACTTTTATGAGGACTGAGTATAAATATCTTATGATGTTTGTAGCTGTGCTCGTCTTTTTAGTCGGTATTTTTCTATCTACAGAATCTGCGATAGCAGTATTTGCTGGAGCTGCATGCTCCTCTTTAGCCGGTTTTATTGGTATGTATGCTGCTACTAAAGCGAATGTAAGAACTGCAACTGCTGCTCAAAAAGAGGGAGCCGCAGCGGCTCTATCGGTGTCTTTTTTCGGGGGCTCTGTAATGGGTTTATGTGTAGCATCGCTGGGATTAATAGGCCTGGGCACCCTTTATTATTTTTATAACGAATCTCACGTTCATGCTCTGGAGGGCTTTGGCATGGGAGCTTCAGTCGTTGCGTTGTTTTCAAGAGTTGGCGGAGGCATTTTTACAAAATGTGCTGACGTCGGAGCGGATTTAGTCGGTAAGCTTGAGGCGGGCATACCTGAAGATGATCCACGTAACCCGGGAGTTATAGCAGATAATGTTGGCGATAATGTCGGCGATGTTGCTGGTATGGGTTCAGATATTTTTGAATCTTATTGTGGGTCGATGATCGCTTCTATCGCAATAGCTTATACCCTAGGTTCTCCTGAACTAATGACTTTGCCACTAGCTCTTGCCTCTATTGGCTTAATTTCCTCCATCATGGGTATTATTGTGGTTAAGATGCGCTCGGGAAGCTCTCCCTCAGCAGCACTTCGGTTCGGTACTTTGCTAGCACCTATAATTTTTATCATTCTTGCATACTTTTTGATAGAGAATTTGTCTAATGTTTCTTTGGACGTGTGGTGGTGTGTAATTTGCGGTGCAGTCGGTGGCGTGATGATTGGCTTGGTAACTGAGTTTTATACTGATACAAGTCAACGTCCAGTTAGAAAGATCGCTAGATCAGGTGAGACAGGGTCCGCGACGGTCATGATTTCGGGCCTCTCAGTTGGTATGGAATCAGTAGTTATACCAATTTTAGTTCTTGCTGGAGTAATTTTTATATCCACTGGACTAGCGGGTATTTATGGTGTTGGGATTGCAGCAGTTGGAATGTTATCAACCGTTGGCATCACGATGGCGATTGATGCATACGGCCCTGTGGCGGACAATGCTGGAGGCATAGCTGAAATGTCTGGAATGGGTGAGGATGTGCGAGAGATAACCGATTCTCTTGACGAATTAGGCAACACCACAGCCGCGATTGGAAAAGGTTTTGCTATAGGAGCCGCTGCCTTAGCTGCTTTGGCGATAATATCTGCATATGCAGCAGTAGTATCAGTTAAAAATCCGGAGTTCTCGCTGGAGTTGACCAAACCCGTTGTGCTGGTAGGTATGTTTATTGGAGCATGTATACCATTTTTGATTTCTTCGATCACCATGACTGCTGTGGGCGATGCCGCATTTGAAATGATTAACGAGATACGGAGACAATTTCGTGAAATTGCTGGACTGATGCAGGGCGAGTCCGACCCAGACTCAGAAAAATGTGTAGAAATCGCAACTGAGGCAGCACTGAAAAAAATGATGCTCCCAGGGATTATTGCGGTATCAATGCCGGTTTTAGTAGGTATTGGTCTTGGAGCAGAGGCATTGGGGGGGATGCTGGGAGGTGGATTATTGGGTTGCGTTTCTTTAGCACTCATGATGGCAAATGCTGGTGGCGCATGGGATAACGCCAAAAAGTTTGTAGAAAAGGGGAATCATGGAGGAAAGGGCTCAGAAACGCATGCTGCAGTTGTTGTTGGAGACACAGTAGGAGATCCCTTCAAAGATACATCGGGACCTTCCATGAATATCCTAATAAATGTAATGGCGATTGTTAGTCTCGTCATAGCGCCGCTTCTGACAATTTAGTTTCGGTAAGGCCATATTTCCAGATAACAAACTCTGAAGGTTGTCATCTGTCCCGAGGAGGTGGTTCTATGAACTCTAATGCTCTGGTATCGCTCCTTTTGTTCTTCACTATCCTGATATGGTTGGTGAGTGGACTTTGGTTCCCAGAGGAAACTGAATCTTTCAATGATTCAGGTGCGAGAGACAATGCTGCGCCAACTCCAGTGCAAGCAAAGTATTTCTTGGGGGAATCTTATTCTCCCATTATGAAAATGTTCGCAGAAACTCATGCCAATCGGCACGTTTTTTTAAAGGCACAAGTACCCGGCGAGGTTATTAATACCCCACAATTACGAGGGGTATTCGTGACTGCTGGACAAACAATCTGCGAACTGGACGGCGATGGCCGCAGAGCTGCTTATGTGAGCGCACAGTCAACCTTTGATAAATCACAACTTGAATACTCAGGGTTTTTGAGTCTCAAGCGAAATCAGTTTCAATCTGAATTAACAATTGCCAGAGCAGCCGCAGATTTAGAGAGGGCTAGAGTTCGTTTAGATCTTGCTAGAGAAGCAGTTGATGATCTTCAGATAAAGGCGCCTTTTGATGGTTTTTTGGAGACAAGATTTGCGGAAGTTGGGGATTACTTGCAACCTGGAGAATTATGTGGATTGATAGTTGAACTCAATCCACTTCGGGTGAGGGCTCATGTGACAGATCTTCAAATTAGTCAAGTCGAGACTGCGCAATTTGTTGAGTTTGAGGCTAGTAATGGTGAGATGCACCCGGCCACGATTAACTATATCTCTAGCATGGCTGATTCTGAAATTAGAACATTTTTGGTCGAGGCAATATTCCCGAATCCTGCGTCGCTAATGCGGTCAGGGGTGATGGGAAAGTTAATCGTCACTGCTCCTGAGGTTATGGCGCACCAAATTCCAGGTTCTGTTTTATTACTCGATGATGATGGAGAAATTATTGTTAGGATAATTTCAGGTGGCAATGTCGTTAAAAACGTAAATGTAACAATCATTGGTGAGAGTGAACACGCAGTCTGGGTGTCGGGGTTGCCGAAAACTGTCGCCGTCATAACGGTTGGACAGAATTATGTGTTAGCTGGTGAGGTAATTGATCCAGTTTTTGAAGATAGTCAAAATGACTAAAGATGAGGCGGAGATTCTTCCTAGCGGAGATTTCATGAACTCGCTCATAAAAACACCAAAAGTTACGTTATTTATAATGCTTTTAGTTTTGTCTATGGGTATTTTAGCATTTAAAACTATCCCTGTTGAAATGGAACCCGACATACAGGTGCCTGTTTTTTTAGTTTTGGTACAACACGAGGGGATTTCACCAGAAGACGGCGCACGGTTGCTAATAAAACCAATCGAGATTGAATTAAAAAAATTAGATGGAGTTGAGGAAATAAATGGGATTGCTCAGGATGACTCAATTCAAATCATTGTACAGTTTGAAATTGATCNGCAAGTAGAAGGGTCATTGACTGACTTAAGGAACGCAGTAGAGCGAGCGAGTACAAAATTTCCAGAGGGCACTGAGGAACCAATTATAGAAGAAATAAGTATTCGCTTACCCGAGGTAGTTGTTGCGTTTNCTGCGTTGGAAGAATCTCATCGAGAGCTAAGCACCATCGCAAAGCATTTTGAAGCAGAGTTTGAAAAGTTGCCGCATGTGTTGGAGGTTACACTGGGTGGGTATCGGGAAGAGGTATTAGAGATCTTACTCCTGCCAGAGCGATTGAGATATTTTCAGATTACATTAGATGAAATTCTTAATGTTTTTTCAGTAAACAATCTTGTTGTACCAGCTGGTCAACTAGAAACGACATCAGGTCTTTTTGGTATAAAGCTACCTGCCCCCATTGAGGATGAGGGAGACGTAAGAGAAATTCCAATCAAAAGTTCCGGAAGTGGAGTGGTAAAGTTCGGCGACGTCGCTCAAATCGCACGAAAATTTAAGGATGCTAACGGATTTAGCACGTTAAATGGTATTGATGCGATTACACTCGACATTATGAAGCGTCCGGGTGCGAATTCTATTGAAACAGTGCAATTGGTGAGAGACTTGGTTGCACGAGATCGGCACTTATTTTCTCAAAATATCAACATAGACTTCTTGTTTGATTCAGCTCCTTATTCTCAGGCGCTTATTGATGAGCTATCGGGGAATATTCTAACCGCGATGGCTTTTATTCTTATTCTCGTAGTTGCTACATTGGGTCCTCAATCAGGTGTTTTGGTGACACTAGCAGTTCCATTTTGTCTTCTGGGATCGCTAATTGTAATTTTGTTTCTGGGTTATAGCTATAACTTCGTCGTAATGTTTGGTTTGTTATTATCACTCGGGATGCTGATTGATGGTGCGATTGTAGTAGTTGAATTTGCGGATGCGAGAATGAGAACTGGTGCAAACGCTTTAGAGGCTTATAAAGAGGCAGTTGAAAGGATGAGATTACCGATTACTGCATCTATAGGAACAACCTTGGCCGCTTTCACGCCCTTGCTGTTTTGGCCGGGTACAACTGGTAAATTCATGGCTTACATGCCAGTGACGGTATTCGCAGTGCTTGTGTGGTCACTGTTATACGCATTGATATTTGCGCCAACGCTTGGAGTGGTTATTGAGCGCAGCTCTCTTCCTATTGATTCCAAAAATCGAAGTTATCAGTCAAAACAACCCTCGATCGGCTTGTTAGCGTATTTTTATGCCATCTACCTCAAACTTTTAAGGGAGGTGATCAATCGGCCACTGACATCGGTTGCTCTATTGCTCACATTTTTGTTTTTGGTGTTTTTAGGATATGCAAAGTATGGGGCTGGAAGTGAATTTTTTACGGAGACTGAAAATCGATTCGGTACTATATCAGTGCGGGCTCAAGGCAATTTCTCTGTTAGTCAAAAACGCGAACTTACCGATCAAGTGGCCAAACGTATCGGTGAGCTTGATGAAATCAAAAGCCTTCATGCCACTAGTGGTGAGGCCTGGTTGGTTCAAAGAGACACAAGTAGAGACCAAATAAGTGTATTTTTCGTCGAACTTACTCCCAGTAAAGAACGTGATCTGTCCAGTACAGAGGTCTTTAAAAAAATTCGAGCAGCTCTATCCAAAATACCCGGCATTATTGCTACGGGCCAAAATCTTGAGAATGGCCCGCCAGTAGGAAAGGATTTACAACTTCAAATCTCTTCTACAGATCGTGATGCAATGTATCAAACTGCTGGTGTGGTAAAACGATGGATTTCAAAAAACGTCGCTGGATTTAGAGATTTGGAGGATACGATGCCCATTGCGGGTGTCCAATGGGAATTTCAGATTGATCGGTCTTTAGCGTCTATGACTGATGTGAATGTCAAGACTTTAGGACAGTCGATACAATTGGTTACAAATGGGTTACCTTTGAGTTATTTTAGACCCGATGATGCAGAGGAAGAGGTTGAAATACGCCTCAGGTATCCGAAACTGCAACGAAATTTCGCTGAATTAGATGGTCTTTTGGTCAACTCAGCCCTGGGTTCTATCCCGATAAGTATTTTTTCGAACAGACGGCCTGTTCGTAAAATTGACAAAATAAATCGGCTAGATATGCAAGAGTCAGTCATGGTTATGGCGTCTTCGGAGGAAGGTTTTTTGATCGATGACCAAATGCAACAAATTACCAATTGGCTTGAGACCGCGGATATTCCTCCCAATGTCGAGGTAAAATTTCGAGGGGTCAATGAGGAGCAGGCTGAATCCGAAAGTTTTTTGTTAGTATCGTTTGGAATGGCTTTGGGACTTATGCTGATACTTATGCTTGCTCACTTTAACAGCTTTTATCAGACATTTTTAATTCTATTTTCAGTAGTAATATCCACGGCTGGAGTTTTGCTGGGATTGCTGGTCGGTAACGAAGTATTCAGCATCACGCTTACAGGTATTGGTATTGTAGCTTTGGCTGGGATNGTCGTGAATAATAACATCGTCCTGCTACATACTTATAATTATTTAAGAAAAAACAGGATCGGGATATCACCTGAGGCAGCTATTTTTGAGGCCACAAAATCTCGTCTCCGACCGATTATCTTGACTTCGACAACAACTATTGTGGGATTACTCCCTCTCGCCAACGGTATGAGTGTTGACATTGTTAACCGCACATGGGAGAGCGGCGGAATGATTGTTTCCTGGTGGCAGCCGCTTGCAAGTGCCATTGTCGATGGTTTGTTATTGTCTACCGTAATGACTCTGTTGTTAACTCCAGCCCTGTTAGTTTTACCAAGTAGGATCCATGGGATGTTGTCTATGATTGTGTTTACATCAGAAAGGAGGTAGTTTGATTGTATTGTTTGCCGATTAAAAATTCGCTACCATACAAAAAAGTTTTTTGATAAATGCATAGTGAAGCTGAGTAAAAAATTCATACGAAAAGAGATTTTGGCAAAAACACAAGACTATCTCTGCAATGGTGGATTGATAGAGGAAGTATCGCTTAGGGAATCAGGCCAAAATACCAAAGAGCCAATAGTTCGACCAGCCTTTAAGATTGACGAATCCTCAAAAAATAAAATTTATCTCACTGACGTTGTCTCAACAATCGATGCTCGCAAATTGACAACTACTAAGTCGAGACTTCTCACTAAAAATCACCCCGGAAGACATAAAAAAATCATTTATGATGATTTTGGCGAACCATTACGCGAAGTATGGGTCGACTCGAGGGTCAGATCAAAACGTGGAAATGAAGATTAGTTTTGCTTCTCTAATTCATCTTCCACGACAAGAGTAAGCACTAAAGACTGCAACTTTACAACTGCAAGGTCTGATCACTGAACCAGGAACAAGGGAGGTGTTATTCTATATATCAATTTAACAAAGACGGATGGACAAAATAGGAGTATCGCTCACTCTTTATTGCCCCAGAGCTTGTTTTTCAGCATGATAACTGGACCTCACTAGAGGTCCGCAAACAGCATGTGTGAAACCGATATTTAGCGCATATTTGGCATATTCTTCAAATTCTTTGGGGTTAACAAACCTTTCAATTTTTAAGTGATTAACTGACGGCTGAAGATATTGGCCCACGGTAAGCATTGTAACTCCGCTGGAGCGAAGATCATCAATTGTATTGAAAATATCAGTTTTAGTTTCTCCGAGCCCTACCATGAGGCCTGATTTTGTGGGTATTTCTGGATTTCGTGATAAATACTCGCTCAATAGACGCAGAGACCACTTATAATTTGCTCCCGGTCTAACCTTCCTATACAGATCTGGAATCGTCTCAACATTGTGATTAAAAACATCGGGTGGAGAATCGCTTAAGATATCTAATGCGACATCCATACGGCCGCGGAAATCGGGCACTAATACTTCGATCTTCAAATCTGGAATTTTGAGTCTCGCTGAGCGGATACAGTCTGCAAAGTGTTGAGCCCCACCATCACGAAGATCATCTCTGTCCACTGAGGTGATTACAACATATTTTAAATCCATTTCTGCAATGGCTTGAGATAAATTTCTTGGCTCATTTTTATCTAAGGGTAGAGGCTTTCCATGACCTACATCACAAAATGGACATCGCCGAGTGCAGATATCGCCCATAATCATGAACGTTGCAGTTCCATTAGAGAAACATTCATTGAGATTAGGGCATGATGCTTCTTCACAGACTGTGGATAGTCTATTTTTTCGCAGCACATTTTTGATGAGGTGAACCTTTCGAGAGGTGCTAATCGGAGCTCTCAACCATGCTGGCTTCCGAATAATTTCTTTTGATGGAATCACTTTTACTGGAATTCGTTCTACCTTGCTTGCGTTTCGGTGCTTTTCTCCTTGCTTCAGTCTCGCAGACCTTTGAGGGGGTAAGATGGCTTTTGTATTCATCAAAGAAAACCTATNTTAGTTGAACTCTCACATATCATGATTATATGGGAATTGGACAATGTTTGAGTGACAAAATTGGAAGTTCTGTGTGAATTTTTCCAACAAAATAGCTGAGATCATCGGTAGTGATATTTTATCTTTTACTTGGTCAGAAATCTGCGTCATGNTTACATCTTGNCCGCATGGATAGATCTGNTTCCAAGGACTAAGATCCATGTCGACGTTTAAACTGAATCCATGATATGAGCAGTAATTTTTTACACGAAGACCTATCGATGCGATTTTCTCATTACCGACATAAACCCCGGGAAATCCTGGTTGTGTTGACGCAATTATNTCCCAGCGGTTTAAAGCATCAATAATGATATTTTCTAATTCCGCTACCAACTTACGAATGGAAAGATTTTTGCGTTTTAAATCAATCAGCACATAAGCGATCACTTGCCCNAATCCATGATAAGTAACTTGACCTCCCCGGTCGCTCTTAATTACTGGGATGTTTTTTGAAAAAAAAATATCTTTTTTTCTGCCTGTCAGCCCTAAGGTAAAAGTTGGGGGGTGCTCTAAAAACCAGATTTCATCTAAGGTTTCAGGTGTTCTTGTTTTTGTAAAATGGCGCATGGCCATGAGCGTGCTCTGATAAGGCTGGATTCCGAGTTGACGTACTTGAATCTTTTTTGATGCGCACATTTTTAGAGTACCAAACGCACGTGGGAGCAGGCCTTTAGGTCATGAAAAATAGCATCAAGTTGTGGTTTTCCTGTTGCAATGATATTCACGGTCAAGGCAATCCAAGTACCACGTTTACTAATTCGTGTTGACGTGAGGTTTTGATCAAAGTTTGCAACAGAGTTCTCTAACACGGTAGTTACTTGTGATTTAAAATCCGAGTGATTTTCTCCAATAATTTTAATTGGGTAGTCGCAGGGAAAGATGACTTTGGGCGTCTCATTTAACATTGATTTAAGCGGAGCGGTATTCGGAACATATTATATTCGAGCATAAGGTGAATCGCTTTAAAAAGTCANGACATTATTTCAGTTAGGAATAATACAATCCAGTCAAATAAACGAGCTAACAGTCCAGACTGCGGTATATCTTTTTCAGAAACGATAGCTGTATCGATGAGATCCTTTTCGGTCAGACTCACTTGGAGTCGACCAACTTCTTGTCTAGCCATTAGGGGGGCATTAAGCTGCTCATCAATGATAATTTTCGCAGCCAAAAGTTCCTCCGCTCGTTTTGGGAAGGTGAGAGTAACGTCATTTGCTACTACGAGATTTACATAGCTTTCAACTCCGAACCAAACTTTTACATTTTCTTTGATTAAGTCGCCTGCCGAGTAGATTTTTTTCGTGGTAAAATGACGAAATCCATAAGTGAGAAGTTTTTGCGATTGGCGTGCTCTGATTTCCGCNCTTGGAGCACCCATAACAACAGAAATCAAACGCATATCATTNCGTTTAGCAGATGCGACTAGACAGTACCCCGCTGCCTGCGTGTGTCCCGTTTTTAATCCATCCACTGTGCTGTCGCGCCATAATANGCGATTTCGATTGGGTTGATTGATGTTGTTGTGTTGAAAATATTTTTCAGAATATATTGCATAATGATCTTGATCGCCTTGCACAATGGCCCTTGCAAGTATGGATAAGTCGCGCGCAGACGACCTCATTTCATCGGCGGGTAGGCCTGTAGAATTTGAAAAAAAAGTNTTACTCATACCTATATTTCGGGCAGTTTGGTTCATAAGGACACTAAAACTTTCTTCATTACCGCTTATATGTTCCGCTAGAGCTATGGCAGCATCGTTTCCAGATTGGATTATGATACCTCGAATTAGATCAATGACAGAAACTTGACTCCTCGGGTTGAGAAACATCGTCGAGCCGTCTGTTTTGGCGCCCCCTTTGGCCCAAGCATTATCGCTGATGGTTACATTTTCAAATTGATCTAACATGCCCATACTTATCTGATTTGAGGCAATATAGGTCGTCATCATTTTCACCAAACTGGCGGGAGGTAAAGCTTCATCTGCATTATGCTCTGAAATGACAAATCCTGTGTGTGCATCCATCAAGATCCAGGATTTAGCAGCTATTTCTGGGGCTTTTGGTAATGCTTCCTGTCCTAGGATTGATTGTGAAATTGAGATGGAGACAATGCAGCTCAATGCGCTTATAACCCATTTTTTGGACATGAAATTGTTAACTCCTTCCAACAAAAATCTCAACAATCATACTATCATTTTGGNTTATTTTGTTAACCCNTCAAATTCTAAACTTTTTGAGAGACTTCATGGTCTCAACAAGATCGGTGTAATGCTGAAATTCTTCTTTAACACGTCACTGAGCTTATTTACGGCATTTAGATTTGTNAGTGGTCCAATTATTATTTTTGTNAGGTTATTCTCTTCAAGCAGGTTAATGGGGGTCGATGTAAGTGTTACNAGATTTGCGTGAAATTGTTTTGCAGCTTCNAGAGTCGAGAAAGCACCGGCTTGAAGGTATACACCGCCCGAAAAGTCAAAATGCGCTTTTTCTTTGATATTAGCTACTGTTTTTTTGGAAGTGGCTAAAGTATCGTTCNGCGCAGTCTTTGAAGGTGTTATAACTTCAACTTCCACTTGCGTTGTACCTTTCTCAACAAAATCGAGTTTTAGCGCAGCGACGTATGAAAGGTCAATAATTCTGTTCGAGTGAAATGGACCACGATCATTGATTCTTACCACGACAGATTTCTGGTTACTTATGTTGGTTACTCTTGCATATGTGGGTATTGGAAGAACAGTGTGCGCNGCAGTCATTGCATACATATCATAAATTTCCCCATTAGCTGTTCTTCGACCGTGAAATTTCCGTCCATACCATGATGCTATGCCTTTCTGTTTATAGCCCTCGGCAGTGGGNAGCAAGTGATATGTTACACCGAATTGGGTGTATGGATTGCGGTTACCTGCACGAGTAATCTTTTCAATTTTGGGGATTACCTCNGGTATCGAGTCGATGTTTATTGCTTNACCGGGNCCGTCTTNGCTNNGNCNGCTATATTCTNTGCTGCTGCAACCACATAAAAAAAAAATAGATATAAAGTTTTACTANCAAAGAGTCGNAGGGCCACAATATTGACTCCGTATTAACTCGCTTAATTGATAGACAGCCATCGCATATTTAATACGAGGGTTGTAACGGCTTATTGCATAAAAGTTTTGTAGTCCNAGCCAATATTCCTTCTCTGCACCAACATCCAGCATTATTGGGAGAGCGAGCCGATTTGGGTCTGCGGGCTCAAGGGCAGATAGCCCCGCTGCCTTTAGATCACCAATCGATAATGATGGCTTTGATAATTTGTTGAATTTTAATTCTGTGGGTAAAAAAAGAGTTTCCCCAACGGATAACACGTCTGCATCTAAAAGCGTGTTTTCTCGTTGTATTTCAGCAACTGTGAGTCCGAAGGAATTAGCGATGGAATAAAGCGTATCTCCGGGTTTGATCCTATAGTTTGAGGGTGTCTCTACGCCACTTGTCGGGCTTCGTTCTCCGCGTANGGCAACAATATCGCCGGCAACCCAGCCATGGTGAGTAAAATAATTTGCAACGCTTCCTATCGCGTCACTCGGATTTTTCCAAATATCTGCGAAATGATCTCCATCGAAGTCTACAGCAAAATTTCTGTAGCTATTGGGCATGAACTGCCCTAAACCCATCGCGCCAGCGTATGACCCAATTAAATTGGCAGGATCTTGNTTTTGCTCGCGCGCGAGCAAAAGCAAATTCTCAAGTTGCACTGTAAAAAACACCCTACGAGATTCTCGTTTCTCGATTTCTGTGTAGTAATCGAAAGCTAATGTACAAAGGGCATCGATAACCCTGTGGGATCCTACATTACGTCCATAATTTGTTTCTACGCCGATAATGCTTACTATTATTGCAGCATTNACACCAAATCTTTCCTCGGCNTGCTGCAAGAATGATTCATTTTTCTTCCAGAATGTCACACCATTTTCGATTCGCTGTTTAGTTATGAAGTGCTTCCTATATTGGTGCCAAGGTTTGGTTTTCTCTGCAGGACGTTGCATTGCTTTAATTACTGACTCTGACCGTTTTGCGATTTTCAATAGTGCAATGGTCGAAGATTTTGAGAACTTATGTTTATTAAACATATGCTCCGCGAACCGAATACCATCGGGATGATTTGAATAATCGCTTGAGACCGTAGATGAAAGAAATAAACACATAATTCCGATTGTGTAGAATTGCTTTTTTTTCAACTTACGCTCCTACTTTTTTTTGATTCATTTCCTATNGACATAATAATACCAAATCCGGCGAATAAGGTCACAATTGCAGTACCGCCATAGCTGATTAAAGGCAACGGAGCGCCTACGACTGGCAATAATCCTGAAACCATGCACAGATTAACAATAACAAAGATAAAAAAGGTGTAAGCAACACTTCCAGCCATTAATCGCCCGAACATTGTTAATGAATTCAGACCGATGTAAAGACACCTTGCTATTAGCANTGTGTANAACNTACAGAGAATTAANACTCCGATGAGGCCAAACTCTTCGGCAAGNACTGCTATAATAAAATCAGTATGGCTCTCNGGTAAGAAATTTAGTTGCGACTGCGTTCCTTGCGTCCAACCCTTTCCTGACCAACCTCCGGACCCTATTGCCGTGGTTGATTGGATAATGTTCCATCCNGCTCCCAATTTGTCATGTTGAGGATTTAGTAACGTCAATACCCTTTGTTTTTGGTAATCAAGCATCACGAAAAACCATAGACTCGGCAAGGCGGCCAGCGCGAGGATGAAAGCCCCAAGTAGGTACCGACGCTTAATTCCAGCCAAAAATAGAACAAAAAACCCAGTCGCAGAGATTAATAAAGCAGTGCCGAGGTCAGGTTGTCGTAACACAAGTAATACTGGCACTGAAATTAAAATCACTGCAGCACTCACGTGTTTTAAAGACGGAGGAATCGCGCGTTTAGCGATGTAGGCAGAAACCATCAAAGGAACACATATTTTCATGAGCTCTGATGGTTGAAGGCGAGTAAATTTTAGATCTAACCAACGCTGGGCGCCATTAATTTCAATTCCTGCGTGTAAAACGCCAACAAGTGCAATAACTCCAATTAAATATACTATCAATGCCCAGCGTTCCCAAAAACGCTGAGGGAATTGAGCAAATAAAATCATTATAAAAAAGCCCGCGAGTATAAAGGTCAACTGTCTCTTCACGTAAAAAACACTTTGCCCTGTCGCGCTATAGATAATTAGGAGTCCCACTCCGCATAAAATTAACAAAATTACGGCAAGTGTGTAATCCACCTGTATAGATCGACGCAGCTGAATGGTACCACCGGGTGTTTGTAATTGACGGACAAAGTCACTTTTGTACATTATTTATCTACCCACAAGCATCTTTTTTTCAACTTTCTTGAAATAAGAATCTAGAATAACACGAGCAATTGGGGCTGCAGTGGAGCTTCCGTGCTCGCCATTTTCTACAATTAAAGCCATCGCAATTTCTGGATCTTCCACTGGCGCAAAAGCGATGAACAAGGCGTGATCCCATTGAGTTTGGTCAATTTGTGTTTTATCGTATTCTTCGTCTGCATCAATACTAATCACTTGCGCAGTGCCCGTCTTCCCAGCTATCGTGTAATTAAGATCCTTTCCGATTCGGTGGGCAGTCCCTTGCGGAGTGTGAACCACGTTTTGCATTGCTTGGTGCATGTAGGTCCAGTATTCTGCTTCAATATCCACGGGCATTAGCGAAACACTATCATTTTTTATATGCACATCATTTTTTGAGTCAACAAGCTTTGGCACAATGTGAGAACCACGTGAGGCTATTCTCGCCGTCATCACAGCTAGTTGAAGTGGAGTAGTAAGCATGAAACCTTGCCCAATACTTACATTAATAGTATCACCATCAAACCAAGTTTCGCCGAGCGTGAGTTTTTTCCATAATTTTGTCGGCATTATCCCAGGCTGCTCCCCATGCAGATCTATTCCGGTGACTTGGCCAAGGCCAAACTTTGAGCTAAATGAAGCTAAAGTTTCTATACCAATATCTAAGCCCATATTGTAAAAGTAGACATCACAAGATTCGATTATTGCTTGCGCTAGATCAATACCATCTCCATGCCCACCTTTTTCTGAATTGTGGTCACGCCAAGGGCGTTCAACTCCTTGTAAAATAAAAAAGCCGGGGTCATCAATTACGTGTTCAGTGGTTATGCTCTTGTTTTGGAGTCCTATCAGACCAAACATTGGTTTAATTGTTGATCCTGGGGGATACTGTCCACGAATTGCACGGTTAAACAACGGCTGGTTTTTTGACTTTACTAATTTTGAATACTCTGTCTGGCTTATTCCCAGGACGAATTTATTAGGGTCATAGCTGGGTGTACTTACCATCGCAAGTATTCCCCCTGTTTTGATCTCGATGGCCACGAAAGCTGCTCGCCTGTCTTGCAAGATCTCTTGCGCTGTGCGTTGAAGGTTCGCGTCTAAATATAACTTTAAATTGGCCCCTGGAATTGGGTCCTCTTTGCTAAGCGATCTCATCACGCGTCCGCGAGCATTAGTTTCAACGTGCTCATGCCCTAACTTGCCCAAGAGAGCATTTTCATAGTATTTTTCGATTCCCAGCTTCCCTATAAAATCCGTTCCACGGTACAGCGATGTGTCGATATTCCGGGTTTCTGTTTCATTTATGCGGCCAACATAACCAATTACATGAGCAAAATATGGACCTTGTGGGTAATAGCGCGTGAGTTTCGCAAAAACCTCAGCTCCGTCTAATCTGAAGCTATTGACAGCAAGAATGCTTCGTTCATTCTCACTAAGATTATACTTGAGAGGTATATTTTGGTAAGGCTTGCGACGTTTGAGTCTCTCCCTAAATTGAGCGACGTCTTGGTTAGTAATATTAATTAGCTTTTGGAGGTCTTCAATAAGAACCTCTAAGTTATTGCTTCGCTCATTAACGATTGTAAGATTATAAGTTGGCTGGTTATCTGCTAACAACTCACCATTACGATCAAAAATCAATCCTCGTGGTGGGCTCACAGGACGCATCAAAACTCGGTTGTTGTTTGATTGTGTGACAAAATCTTGATGCCGATTGACTTGTAGATCGAAATAGCGCCCCAAGACTAAAATTCCCATCATAATAGCTAACATTGATGCAAGAAAGACCCGTCTTGAGAACAGCCGCTTCATTTCCGTATCGTTAACAAAAGCAAAATTTTCGTCCATTTTTATTCTTCTCTTCAGCCTCTATGGTATGGTTGATGAGCATTAATGCTCCATGCTCTGTATAGTTGCTCAAGGAGGATGACTCTTACTAATGAGTGCGGTAAGGTCAAGTCAGATAAAGACCAACAAAACTGCGCTCGCCGAATATAGCGGGGACAAATTCCATCAGGTCCTCCAATTAAGAAGCAAATGGTCTTGCCCAGGAGTTGCGAGTGTTTTAGGAACCCGGCAACTTCTTCAGTACTTATTTTGCTTCCCAAAACATCAAGCACGATAACACAATCGTCTGAGTGAGTTTTTTTGAATAACGCCTCACTCTCCTTTTCTACTGCTCTGTTTATGACAGTAGTTTTACGCCTTTTTTCTAAAGGCACTTCTATTAACTTTGGACGCATGTAGGCGGGAAGCCTAAGTTTATATTCGGCAAACCCCTCTCCAATCCAGCTGGGCATTCGTGTTCCAGCTGCTACAATATTTATTTGCATGAATGTTGCGACGATTTTGTTTCTTCAATATTTGGAACTATATCTTTTTTGCAAATGTCACCGAAAGACCACAAGCGCTCTAAACTATAGAATTCACGTATTGACTGCAACATTATATGAATAACAATGTCGCCAAAATCTATCAAAACCCATTCACTGACATCCTCTCCTTCGACCCCGATTGGTATGATACCTCCGTGAGTTTTGACATCATTTATTACATGTCTACATGCAGCTTTTACCTGTCGGGTGGACGAGCCCGTGGCAATAATCATTTCATCGAATATATTACTACTTGATTGAACATCTAGTTGCATGATGTTAAATACCTTCGAGTTTTCTAACGAACGGACGATTATTTTTTGAAGAGAGTTTTCCATACTAATTTTTCAACTGTAGAGATTATTTTCCTTGATGTACTTTTCTATGCTCGGAGCAACATAGTTTTTTATTTTAAAACGCTGTTTTATGAGTCTTCTAATTTCAGAGGATGAAATATCTTGAGGTTCAGAACTACAGAAATAAAAGACACCGAATGACATGCTTAAAAGTTTTTCCAACGAGTTGCACTTATTTTTTTTAATCCAGTCAACCAAAAATTTTGTCTCAGGGAAGCTTGAATTCGGACGTCCGACTACCACTATATTTGCATAATCCAGGATACTCTTCCATTCTTTCCATTCATGAAAAGTATTAAGGGCGTCCATGCCCATGCACATAAAAAGCGACCTCTTTGAACCGATTTGAGCCCTAATCAAACGTAGAGTGTTTATGGTATAACTTGGAGCATGAGTATCCAACTCGTTTGTCTGAAGAGCAAGCTCTGGATGCTGTTTTATTGCAATTTTAAGCATTGTTAATCGATGTTGGTTGGACACAACTGGAGGTTTCTTATGACAGGGGCGACCACATGGAACCAGTCGAAACTCATTGACTTTTAGATGTTCGGAAAGATATTTGGCAATACCAATGTGACCCAAATGTATTGGATCAAATGTACCTCCTAAAAGCGCGAGAGACATTCTAACTACGAATCGTTCCGTCGCCGTAGACGACCCATTTTTGACAAGTAAGCCCGTGTAAACCGACTGGGCCTCTGGCATGGATTTTATCAGTTGAAATTCCTATCTCAGCTCCTAATCCGTATTCGAATCCATCTGCAAATCTGGTTGAGGCATTCACCATTACAGAACTTGAGTCAACTTCTTTGACAAATCGTTGTGCATTAGCGGTATTTTCGGTAACGATACAGTCGGTGTGACTAGAGCCGAATTTGTTTATATGCTCTATAGCATCTGATAAACCGGCCACAACTTTAATCGATAATATTGGCGCCAAATATTCTAAAGACCAATCTGCGTCAGTTGCGGCTTTGATTCCCTCGACAAAGCCTCGAGTTTCAGCGCATCCCCTAAGTTCGACATGCCTTTTTCTCATTTCTGAACAAAGCAAAGGCAAAATTCTTTTGGCCGCATTCTTGGAGATTAATAAAGATTCGAGCGCATTACAGACTCCATAGCGACTGGTTTTGGCATTTATAGTTAACGCAATCGCCATTTCTAAATCGGCGTTATCGTCTATGTACATGTGACAGTTTCCATCCAGATGTTTTATAATTGGAATGCTAGTTTCTCTTGTTACCTTCTCAATGAGTCCTTTGCCGCCGCGAGGTATTATTATGTCTATACAACTAGAAGGAGACAGTAATGCTGAAACAACTCTACGATCTGATGTATTGACAATTTGTGTAGAGGCGATTGGCAGGGAAGATCTGGATAAAGCGTTTTGAATACTTACACCGATTGAACGATTTGAGTTTATTGCCTCGCTTCCGCCGCGAAGAATGCAAGCATTGCCTGCCTTTAGACACAAGCTGGCAGCATCAATGGTCACGTTGGGACGCGACTCGTAGATTATACCGATTACACCTAGCGGTACACGCAGTTTTTTTAATTCAATTCCGCTAGGGCGTCGGCCCAGATTAGTTACCTCTCCCACTGGGTCGGTTAAACCGATTACCTGATGGAGCCCCTCAAGCATTTGATCGACCTGCTTGTGGCCTAGTGCGAGACGTTCAATCATCGCAGGATCTAATCCGTGACTCTGAGCTTCTTTTAAATCTAATGCATTTGCTGAAATAATTAAATGTCGATCTGAGTCAAGTTGCTCTGCGATAAGCGCGAGTGTCATATCTTTGGCCTCAGAAGTCGCACGCGCTAATAATTTTGATGCCTCGGTAGCCGCGTTACCCAACGTTTTTACATAATCTTGAATGATCATTAAGTTTTTTTGTATAAATNAGTAATCCGTAATTTTATNCTTACTTTTGATGTGTTGTCTCTAATTGAATATTATGGAANTGAATTGTTTGGGAANCCAGTCCTATTGTACAGGGAAAATANAACTCCATTAATTTTGTGTTTTTTTGGATGGAGATTATCNTGAAGCNTCTTCTGGATTTGTTAATGTCTCAGTCCGATTGGCTGGTGCTTACAGGTGCAGGAATAAGTGCACCCTCCGGAATCCCTACTTATCGAAATTCCNAGGGAAAATGGCAACGTAAATCTCCTGTTACATACCAAGAATTTCTTTCAAACGAAACTAGCAGGAAAAAATTTTGGGCTCGGAATATCGCTGGATGGAAATTCATCGGTGCAGCCGAGCCTAATATTGCTCACTTAGCCTTAGTTAAATTGGAACAAAGTGGCGTGATATCGGGACTAGTCACCCAAAATGTTGATGGTCTACACGACAAGGCAGGCAGTAAAGTCGTTATTGATTTGCATGGACGAGCCGATACGGTCTTGTGTTTAGACTGTGGAGACTTGCAGTCCAGACAAAGGTTGCAAGATTTATTTAAAAAGTACAACCCAAGTTTTTTCGATAAGGTTCAGGACATAATGCCCAACGCTGATGCCGATATCGATAATATTGATTTTTCCTCTCTGACTATTCCGAGTTGCCGTCTTTGCGGTGGTTTATTGAAGCCGGACGTGGTGTTTTTTGGTGATGTTGTGCCGCGTANAAAACTAGATTTATGTATGGATATAATGAATCTGTCATCGGGATTNTTGGTGGTTGGCTCCTCTCTTCAAGTATTTTCTGGATATCGTTTTTGTATTTGGGCTAGTGAGCAGGGTAAGCCAATTGCACTGCTGTGTAATGGCGATACTCGTGCCGATCACCTTGCTATTGAAAAACTAAGAGCTGATTGTGGTCCAGTTCTGAGGCACTGGATGCAACTTTTAAATACCCGCAACTCCTTGGATGAGATAGAGAAATTAATCTAGGTGACGACTAATAATTTGAGTGAGTGCGTCCAAATGAAGGGGATTTGAATTTAGGGCTGGTATGTAGTGAAACTCAGAGCCTCCAGCTTTNGTAAATATGTCTCTTGCTTCGACTTGAATCTCTTCCAAGGTTTCGAGGCAATCGGAGGAAAACCCCGGACAAAGGATTGCCACAGAGGAAATGCCTTGTGACGGCAGCATTTCTAATGTTTCGTCTGTGTAGGGCTGGAGCCAAGGTTCTCGGCCAAAACGAGATTGAAACGTAGTAAGTACATCTGTTTCTTTGAGTCCCACAAANTCTCTGACNAGCCGCGTGGTTTGGTGGCAAAAGCAATGGTATGGGTCGCCCTTTTCAAGATACTTTTGCGGTGTACCGTGATATGAAAAAATTATTTTTTTTTGTCTTCCGTTTTCCTTGAAGTGAGTTTTAATAGTCTCACCTATGGCCATAATGTATTCTGGTGACTGTTGATAACCGGCTATAAAGTGGAGCTCTGGAACCCATCGAGATTTAATCATGATCTTGGCTATTGCATCAAATGTAGATCCGGTCGTTGCTGCGCAGTACTGGGGATANAGTGGTAACACTACTATGTTTCGAACATTAAGCTCGGTAAGTTCTGAGAGCGCAGATGAAATAGAAGGATTACCATACCGCATCCCAAGGCTAACTGGGATATGTCTTCCATACTTTGTTAGNAGACGTTCTCTAATTCCCTCAACTTGTGCGCTGCAATTCACAAGTAATGGTGCTCCTTCATTTGTCCAGACGCTTTTGTACAGTTTCGCAGATCGAGCCGGACGTAAAGGGAGTATGAAGAAATATAAAATTACGAACCAAATTAAANGTGGGACTTCAACGACCCTCGGATCGCTTAAAAACTCTTTCAAGTAGGCACGCAGTTTCGCCGTGGACGGCGCATCTGGCGTGCCCAAATTGCACAGGAGAACGCCACTTTGGGGNGATTCTCCTTGGTGGTCATAGCTAGTTTGGCCCAAATACCTCATGAAAGACATTATACTCNTATTTGCCNCAAACAATTCTGCTGAATATATATTTTTTGAAAAATATCTGAGGGCGCCNATGGTGNTATCATACTCTGATTACGCGATATCATNGTGTGAAGTTTTGTCGTCACGGTTATAATTATTTTTGTCTTTTTTTCTCCTCGGAGTTTNAATGAAATTGCAGCAATCAGATCGGCGTACGTTTGCCATTATTTCACATCCCGATGCCGGTAAAACTACGATTACCGAAAAAATGCTTTTACTGGGAAATTTAATACAGATTGCAGGCACCGTAAAAGCACGAAAAAGTGATCGCCATGCAGTATCTGACTGGATGGAAATGGAAAAGCAACGGGGTATTTCTGTTACTTCGTCGGTAATGCAGTTCCCTTATGGTGATTGTATGGTCAACCTCTTGGACACCCCGGGCCACCAAGATTTTTTAGAAGACACCTTTAGGACTCTCACGGCTGTGGATTCTTCTTTGATGGTAATTGACGGTTCGAAGGGTGTGGAGCAAAGAACGATAAAACTTATGGAGGTATGTCGGTTGCGTTCAACGCCGATTTTTACTTTTATAAACAAAATGGACCGCGATATTCGAGATCCTATTGAGTTGCTTGATGAGATTGAGTCGGTGCTNAGAATCAAAGCTGCACCAATTAATTGGCCAATTGGTATGGGGCGAGGTTTTCGTGGCGTATATAATTTTTACACCGACACTATCCACGTATATGCTCAAGGAGGAGGGCGAACTCTAAAAGAGGGAGACAAAGTTCGAGATTTATATTCAACGGCAGCAAGGGAGGTGTTAGGCGATTTTGCCGTTGATGTATTTGAGGAGTTAGAGCTCGTTCATGGAGCAACGCACCCATTTTGTCGTGATAAATTTTTCTGTGGTGAGCTAACGCCAGTATTCTTTGGGACGGCTCTCGGAAATTTTGGCGTGAGAGAAATGCTCGATGATTTTGTCAGGTGGGCTCCTGAACCTCAGCCGAGAATGACTTTGATCCGAGAAGTTTCGCCCTTGGAAGCCGCGTTTAGCGGGTTTGTCTTTAAAATACAAGCAAATATGGATTTAAAACATCGAGATAGGATTGCATTTTTGCGAGTATGTTCCGGACGGTACCGTCGTGGAATGAGGATGAAACATGTCAGGACCGGCAAGGAAGTTAGGGTCTCTGATGCTTTTAGCTTCAAAGCTGGAGAACGAGTTGCTCTCGAAGAGGCGCGGGCCGGTGATATTATAGGTTTACATAATCATGGCTCAATTCAGATTGGTGATACTTTTACCGAGGGAGAGCAACTAAAATTTGTGGGCATACCTCACTTCGCACCGGAACTTTTTAAATTAATCCGACTAAAAGATCCTATGAAGGCTAAGCAGTTACACAATGGTATTCGGCAGTTATCCGAGGAGGGCAGTACACAAGTTTTTTTTCCGATAAAAAATAATGAAATCATTGTTGGAGCTATTGGTCAGTTACAGTTTGATGTTGTTGCTTTTCGGCTAAAAGCCGAGTATTCGGTAGAGGCGGTTTATGAGCATGTAAACGTCTACTCGGCCCGCTGGATAAGGGGAGATCAACCGAAATCATTGGAACGTTTTAAGAATAAGGCTAGGGATAATCTAGCTTTTGATGGTGGTGGGCATTTGACATATCTAGCACCCAGCAGGGTTAACCTGTCGTTAACTCAAGAGCGCTTCCCAGACATCGAGTTTGCAATTACTCGAGAACATTAGCTTTGTTCTGTTTATGCAGCTTGGTAGCGGCTAAATAAGAGGCTTTTAAAAGAGAAGATAATTATGTCCATCCCTAAACAGGTGCCTGAACAACTTCGATCAAGACGGGGTGTGCTGCCACGATGGATTGGTATTATTGTTCTAAAGTTAATGGGCTGGCGTGTTGAAGGGGAGATCCCTGATCTTAATCGTGGCCTTCTTATTGGTGCGCCTCACACATCCAATTGGGATTTCGTAATAGCGATGGCTAGCATTTTAGCTATCAATTTAAAAATGTTTTGGCTTGCCAAACACACTATATTTGTGCCAGTAATTCGCGTGGTTTTTAATTGGTTGGGAGGAATTCCTACAAACCGAGATGAGCCCAGAGCTGTGGTTGATCATGTTATGAGTCTTGCAGAAAAAGAGGGTACTGTGGTAATCGGTATCACCCCGGAGGGAACGCGAAAAAAAGTAGCCATATGGAAAACTGGTTTCTTGAGATTAGCCCGGAACTTGAGATGCCCCATCATTATGGTTGGCTTAAGTTTTTCCACTAAGAGAGTTATCATCGGGGACTTATTTTACCCCACGGGAAATAATGCTGCCGATCTAGTCACGATTAGAAAATATTATGAGCAGTTTGATGGGAGGTACCCTGATCAGTTTTGATAATTATTTCGTTGCTATATATTTGGAACTGATTCGATTGCGAGTAAGCTTTCAAGGGTTCGAAACAAGTGACTACTTTTTGTTATTAAATTTTGAGGTTATTTAATATGGCAGACACGGTATCACCTATTTATCGATTAATCGTTATTTTTGCCGCATGTACAATTATCGTGGGCGGTATGAAATTGGCTGATGAATTAATTGTCCCGTTCATTCTTTCAATCTTTATAGCAATGGTAGTTTCGCCCCTTGTCAAGGTACTTCGCATGCGAGGAATTCCTCATGGAGTGTCTATTCTTTTAGTTGTTTGCTTAATGCTATCTGCTGGCTTTTTATTTGGAGCAGTTATTGGATCGGCAATGGTCAACTTCCAAAAGGATTTACCTGAATACTCTGCAAAACTTGCAGTAATTAGCTCAGATATTCAGGCTTGGTTGGCTGAATATGGCATTGTTCTTAGCTCAGAGCAATGGCAAAGCAGCTTTGATCCAGGAGCCCTGATGGTGCTGGTGGCCAACATGCTTACTTCTTTTGGAAACGTGATGACAAATGGGTTCATGATATTATTGACTGTAGTTTTTATTCTTGCTGAAAATATAGGATTTGCTGAAAAATTGAGTTTGGCGCGTGGCCCACAAAGTTCCAGTGTCTGGCTGAAAACTTTCACAAAAAGTGTGAACAGCTACATGGCAATAAAAACTGCTATTAGCCTTATTACAGGCCTCTTGATTTTTTTATGGCTATCGTTCCTCGGGGTTGATTATGCCATTTTATGGGGATTATTGACTTTTTTGCTGAACTTTATACCAGCTGTGGGATCTGTCATTGCCTCTTTACCTCCTGTGCTTTTGGCAATAGTTCAACTTGGTTGGATCTCAGCTGCACTCTCCCTTCTTGGTTTTATTTCGGTCAATATGCTTATGGGCAATCTTGTGGAACCGAGGTGGATGGGTCGTGGACTGAATCTATCGCCCTTGGTAGTCTTTGTCTCCTTAGTTTTGTGGGGCTGGGTGCTTGGTCCTGTGGGAATGCTGCTATCCATTCCTTTGACTATAATGCTTAAAATAGGTCTCGAGAGTCAGACTGAGACAAAGTGGATCGGTAGTATGCTCGGTTCTGTTGCAAGTGATTCAAACTAAGACCCACCCTATTGTACCTTGCTAAGAGTTTCTTCAATTTATTGCTGATAATTAAATGGCTAATTCCGTTACTTTTTGGACAATGTCTTGTGCGGCTGTTTGAGGCCTTACATCATTGTCTATGAAAGCGATTTTCCCCTGTTTATCTATGTAAAAAGTCACCCTCTTACTTGCCATTCCAAGAAAGAGAACACCATATTTTTGCGAAACTTGCTTTTTTGAGTCACTTAGTATTGGGAATTGTGCATCCAATGCTTTGGCGAACTTTGCCACTCGTTTTATACTATCAGTACTTGCCATAAAATACGCAATTCCCATCTCCTCTAACAAGTGTCCATATTCAGCAAATGATTTGCACTCCAGCGTGCAGCCCGGCGAAAAAGCTCGCGGGAACCAAGCGAGTACCACACTTTTGTTGCCAATGTAATCGCTGAGTGTGTAAGAGTTGCCGTCAGAACTTTGCAGTGTGAAATCTGGTGCTATATCCCCGGGTTCAAGCGCGGCAGTCGACAGGGGGGTGACCGCAAAGATAATGATAGTGAGAAGTGCGGATGTCACTTTTAAGATCATGCTACCTCCATATGAAATTACGTTTACTGTGTTCTGTGAAGTTATTTTTGCCTTTGCTTTTACTCTTGGTTTATAAATTACGATTACTCGTGTTCTAAAGTACAGATTACTCATAATGTCATTTATGGAGTTTAGGTAGCTTTGTATTACGTAGCCTTTTTTTTGGGAGCAAAAGTTGTAGGCTGTAGATAAATTTTACATTCTATTTGAGTTCATAGCGAGTATCCTAGTTGAGCAAAGAAGACCCTTCCCAAAGGACTATGTTGTTTTGAGTCATAACTGAAATTGCCCCCGTCATTCACCCGAGGTGGGAGCTCATCGAGTAAGTTTTTGACTCCTAAACTTACAGATATTCTACCTTTTTCAGAGACACTCGTGAAGTAAAAAGAATATTTAGCGTCAATGCTGGTATGCGCGTCGATATTTTCATCTATGTTTTTGTAACTGCTTACTCGATATACATTGAGATTTGCGCTTCGTTTATTCCCCGTCCAGAGAAGATTCGCGCTAGTTTTTGTCTTTGGGAGCGAACGAGCAAAGTTCGATCGGTTCAGCTCACCCGCTGCATCAATCAAATTTCCATTAGGTAATAAGATTTCATAATTCAGAAGATGCGTACTATCAACCCTTAGTAAGAGGTTATCTCTGAGTTTCCATTTCAGCGCTAAATCCACTCCATTAACGTCTACTTGCGACGCATTAAAGTAATCAACGATTACCCCCGAAAGATTACCACTCGCACTTCTTATGATCGCTGAGTCATTGGGATTAGAATTTACTTTACTCTGAGCATTTTCAACTGTGATCAGATCGTTATAGGCAACCATCCAGTAATCAAGTCGAATATCAAACACCCTACTGGGTTGAATGTGAAGTCCAAGGTTGAAGTTTTCTGACTCTTCAGCGACAAGACTATCTGAGCCAGACTGTAGAATTCTGACAAAGGTGGGACTGCCCTTATTAGAGCCATTAGGATTTTTGTCTTGTATTCGCTCGAGTTGCACCTGTCTAGCATGTACTTGCGCCAATGAGGGTTGACGGAATGCAGTGCTAGCGGAGGCTCTTAGAGAAAGTTTAGGGTTGATCTTCCAATTTAAAGCTACCTTAGGATCCAACGATGTGGCGCTATCGAGATTTTCATATCGTAGTGCTGCAGAAATTTGAAAATCCTTTTTTAATGGTAGTTGAGTTTCAATAAAAGCTGCATGGTCGATACGCGACTGGTCCACCTCGGATACACCGCCGAGGAATATAAGGTCAACAGGTATTGGATCACCTTTTGAGTTAAACTTTATCTGGTAGAGATCATCAGCCCTCGTGATAAAGGTTTCTTTCCGGATGTGTAAGCCCGCCGCTAAGCCTATATTTAGTCCAGACTTTATGGAGTATATGTCGCCGCTTGCTATTCCATCAAATACGGTGAGCTTCGAAGTTCGCTCTACCTCAGTTTCATAGGCAAGGTAATTATAGAGCGTTTGACTATTATTTTCTGGGATAAAGGGATCATAATACTCATCAGCACTGGGCCCGCCATAGCCATGAAAAGCATCTTTTAGTCGCGATGAAATTGTGTCGGGTTGAGTGGCCGTATATGCATTTTGGCTATGAGTTAAAGTAGTTTCCCAAGCCCAATTTTCATCCCAGTACCCCTCCAGTCCCACAGACGCTCTGATGGTTTCGTTGGCTCGCGGGGCATTGGGAGATGGATAACCGAAAGCAAAAGGTCTCCCCAACCAAGTTAACGGAATTTTTAAGGGATTGCTTGGATGTGTTGCTGGGATCGTTGGAAATGTTAAGTCAGGATAGCTAGGTGATTGTGGATTTTCAGTTACCTTATTATTGCTATAACCCAAATCTGTGAAGAGTTTAGAACCATTTGAAAAGTTGTGTGTCAGATTTGTAAAAAATTGTAAGCGAGTTTCTGCCGCAACTAAGTTAAATCTTGGACCATAAAAAAAACGGCAAGTAGACGAACTCAAGATAGCTTCGGTGTACTCCTCACACTGCGCATTAGGTATGTAGTCTCCCGACGCATAATCCCCAGCGTAAGGACCCGATGATACAGAAGCATTTGAACTCGCAATAAATGTGCTGCCAAGTCCACTGATAGCGTTGTCGATTAATGTGGGCCTTGATGGGCCTCGTAATGCCGATCTATGGAGATAGTGGGTGCCTAGAGTAACTGACGTGTCACCGAATTGATTTCCCCAAAGGATGCCTATGTTTTTATCGCTTTGATCACCATTTTGTACGCGTTGGTAACCGCTAGTAACCTCAAAGCCATCAAAGTTAGTGCGTAGGATGATGTTAACAACCCCTGCAATCGCATCTGATCCATAAGTAGACGCAGCTCCTTCTTTCAAGACTTCAACGCGCTCAACAGCATTTATTGGAATGCTACTAGTATCCACGAATACACTCCCATCATTAGCGAGTGCGCCAGAAACTGTTTGACGTCTCCCATTAAACAGAACAAGTGTTGAACTAAGTCCGAGGCCCCGTAAGTTAATATTTTCCGTACCTTGCGAGAAACCTTGTGTAAGAGAATCAGATCTATTTTCTGCACCAGAGCTTACTGTTAGGTTATTAATCACGTCAGAAACTGAGGTGGCGGCGAGGCCGGCAATATAATCTTGCTGTAGGATAGTTAAAGGAATTGTCTCATTTCGCTTTAAACCCTTGATATGAGTTCCTGTCACATAAACTTCTTCGATTATTCTATTTTGCGTGGTTTCCGCAAAGATGGCTGATGAACTTAAAAGTAACCAAAGCCCGACGATATATCGAGATAAAANTTTTTTGTTAACTCTTAAAGTTTCTGACCGATGCACTAAATTCATATTTGTCTTTGTCCTAAAAGTATGTCATGGATGATAAATTGAGGATTAATCNTTAGGACGATGATAATAAGTGGAACCATGAGGATGTCAACTTATAATAGTACATCAGGTTTACAAGTTGCGAAGCTCTGAATTTTTTCCNGCCCTGATATGGTTGGAAAGTAAATGTTTTTTACTTAGTCCAATTCCGCCGTATGCGGTGCNAGCAGTTCATTGTGCAACTTATTGATAATCGAGGGTGTCTCGATTTTTTTGATAATCAACGGTAAATGTTGCTATTGATTCTGAAAATTCAAAAATAGACGCTGATTNTGTCNGGCTATATATGATTAGTATTCACCGAGCCGTTGATGCAAGCGTATAATCTGTGGTAGAGAATATACCGTGAGATTNGTTGTTTTCCCGNGTAAACCACAAAGAAGGTATTAGATGTATAGATTGGATTTTGATGCGGTTATCATTGGTGGCGGTATGACTGGGCTTGCTATGGCTGGCCAGCTTGGTNGACTTGGATTAAAGACCGCCATCNTTGAAAAACAAATNCCNGAGCCCTNTCATCCCACTCAGAATTTTGATCTAAGAGTNTCTGCTTTAAGCCCTCAGTCGGTTAAAATGCTGGAAAACATCGGTGCTTGGGAGTACATAGAAAATATGCGTTTTTGCCCATATCGTCAAGTGCGCGTGTGGGAAATGAGGGGATTCGGGGATGTTACATTTGAGGCAGCCAGTATCGGCGAACCGTGCTTGGGGTACATTGTTGAAAACCGAATTATCCAGCTTGCCCTCCTAGAGTGTATTGACAAAATGGAAGAAGTTGACATCTTGAGTCCGGCAAGTTGCCTCGCATTCGATAGAAATGGATCAGGCATGTCGGTAACACTNCAAGATCAAAGNGTTTTAAATTGCCGACTACTTATTGGTGCTGATGGAGCAAATTCGGAAGTNAGAGATTCCTTTGGGATTACGATACAAATGGATACATATAATCAATCGTGTTTGGTAGCGTCAGTTAATACTGATTATCCTCAGCAAGAGATAACTTGGCAGCGCTTTACCAGCTCCGGCCCACAGGCATTTTTACCTTTACCCGGTCATCATGCGTCACTGGTTTGGTATGATCAGCGGGAAATAATAGACAGTTTAATAAAACTTGATCTCACTAAATTGGGCGAAAAATTTCAAGAGAAATTTCCGGGTGAGCTAGGACTTATCAAAGTGCACTCGAGAGGTAGTTTTGATTTATTTAAGCACCATGCAAAAAATTATGTGCAGAGTCGACTTGCACTCATTGGAGATGCTGCCCACACAATCAATCCTCTTGCCGGTCAAGGTGTAAATTTGGGATTTCAAGATACTCAGTGTCTAAGCCAAACTATCAACAAGGCCCTGCAACAGGGAACTGATTGGTCCTCTTATCGAGTTTTGCTGGAGTATCAGAGACACCGAAGGTGGGTTAACGAGTTGATGTTGCGGGCAGTGGACGGTTTCTATTATGGCTTTAGTAACGATGTTGTGCCATTGAAATGGGTTCGAAATGTGATATTGACGGGTGCAAAAAATCCCTTTGTAAATCGAAGCGTTATGCGCTATGCCATGGGCCTCTAAATGCTTTCATTGGGTGCATTTCAAATATTCAAAAGTTTTGTAAGTCATCGAAACAGAAATTCCTTTCGGTGGGAAATTTTCTTTGTT